>DIEE01000108.1 GCA_002418465.1 Pseudomonas sp. UBA5782
CCAGAGGCCCTGGCAGCGGATTTCCCCCTACAGATGTCGCGTGGTTTTAGGAGGATGGCCGGTGCTATGATCCAGGCTTCGCGGCAAGTAGGAGTAGCGAACTCCAGCCGCCTTGCGGGCCGAACGTGACGGCCTGGCGCCTGCCGCAAACGACCTGACCTGATGAATCAAGGAGATAAAAAATGGCTTTCGAATTGCCGCCGCTGCCCTATGAAAAAACCGCCCTCGAGCCGCACATGTCCGCCGAGACGCTGGAATACCATCACGACAAGCACCACAACACCTACGTGGTGAACCTGAACAACCTGGTTCCTGGCACCGAGTTCGAAGGCAAGGACCTGGAAACCATCATCAAGACCTCCTCCGGCGGCATCTTCAACAACGCCGCGCAGGTCTGGAACCACACCTTCTTCTGGAACTGCCTGGCACCGAACGCCGGCGGCCAGCCGACCGGCGAACTGGCCGGTGCGATCGACGCCGCCTTCGGCTCGTTCGACAAGTTCAAGGAAGAGTTCGCCAAGACCACCATCGCTACCTTCGGCTCCGGTTGGGGCTGGCTGGTGAAGAAGGCCGACGGCTCCCTGGCCATCGTCAGCACCGGCGGCGCCGGCAACCCGATGACCTCCGGCGACACCCCGCTGCTGACCTGCGACGTGTGGGAACACGCCTACTACATCGACTACCGCAATCTGCGCCCGAAATTCGTCGAGGCGTTCTGGAACCTGGTGAACTGGGACTTCGTGGCGAAGAACTACGCCGCCTGATCCAACCCTGCGCTCGATGAAAAAACCCGGCTCCGGCCGGGTTTTTTCATGCCTATTGTTTTTACCGGTCGCCAATCGGCGTCCCGCGGTCTTTTCCGCCGCTACCGAATTCCACGCAGAAACCGCCCATCCGGGACCCGGCGCGAACCGCCGAATGGTATTCAAGTCCTGCGAGGATGCACCGACAAAGTGCGAATTACGGCTGCACCCCTGCATTGACCAGCATCGGCTGCGCCGAAAATGCACACCTGCGCAAAAAACCCCATCACCCCTGTGCTGGCCCTTTGACTGCCACAGCGTGATTGCCAATACTCCGCCTTGTCGGACGATTTGGCATACATAAGGAACCTCCCTTTTGAAGCTGGAACTCAAGAACAGCTTGTCGTTGAAGTTGCTCCGAGTAGTGCTGTTGGCGGCGCTCGTGGTAGGGGTTGTGCTCAGCTGCGCGCAAATCGTGTTCGACATCTACAAGACCCGACAGACCATCACCAGCGATGCCCAGCGCATCCTGGCGATGTTCCGCGATCCCTCGACCCAGGCGGTCTACAGCCTGGACCGCGAGATGGGCATGCAGGTGATCGAGGGCCTGTTCCAGCACGAAGCGGTACGTGTCGCCTCGATCGGCAACCCGTCGGAGCCGATGCTCGCCGAGCGCGAACGCGGCCTGCTCGACACGCCGACGCGCATGCTCACCGACCCGATCCTCGGCAAGGAACAGACCTTCAGCACCCGCCTGGTCGGCCGCGCGCCCTACAGCGAGTACTACGGCGACCTGAGCATCACCCTCGACACCGCTCCCTATGGGGAAAGCTTCGTCACCAACTCGGTGATCATCTTCGTCTCCGGGGTGCTGCGCGCCCTGGCCATGGGCCTGGCGCTGTATCTGGTCTATCACTGGCTGCTGACCAAGCCGCTGTCGAAGATCATCGAGCACCTGACCAACATCAATCCGGACCGGCCCAGCCAGCACAAGCTGCCGATGCTCAAGGGCAACGAGAAGAACGAACTGGGGCTGTGGATTCATACCGCCAACGAACTGCTCTCCTCGATCGAACGCAACACCAACCTGCGCCACGAGGCGGAAAACAGCCTGCTGCGCATGTCGCAGTACGACTTCCTCACCGGACTGCCGAATCGCCAGCAGCTGCAGGGCCAGCTCGACCAGATTCTCGACGATGCCGGCCGCCTGCAGCGCCGGGTGGCGGTGCTCTGCGTCGGTCTCGACGACTTCAAGGGCATCAACGAACAGTTCAGCTACCAGACCGGCGACCAGTTGCTGCTGGCCCTGGCCGACCGCCTGCGCAGCCACAGCGGCCGGCTCGGCACCCTGGCGCGACTGGGCGGCGACCAGTTCGCCCTGGTCCAGGCCGACATCGAACAACCCTACGAAGCCGCCGAGCTGGCGCAAAGCATCCTAGACGACCTGGAAGTGCCCTTCCCGCTCGACGACCAGTCCGTGCTGCTGCGCGCCACCATCGGCATCACCCTGTTCCCCGAGGACGGCGACAGCACTGAGAAGCTGCTGCAGAAAGCCGAACAGACCATGACCCTGGCGAAAAGCCGCTCGCGCAACCGCTACCAGTTCTACATCGCCAGCGTCGACAGCGAGATGCGCCGCCGCCGCGAACTGGAGAAGGACCTGCGCGACGCCCTGGCGCTGAACCAGTTGCACGTGGTCTACCAACCGCAGGTGGATTACCGCAACCATCGCGTCACCGGCGTCGAGGCGCTGCTGCGCTGGCAGCATCCGCAGCACGGTTTCGTTCCGCCGGACCTGTTCATCCCGCTGGCCGAGCAGAACGGCAGCATCATCCCGATCGGTGAATGGGTCCTCGACCAGGCCTGCCGCCAGTTGCGCGAATGGCATGACCAGGGCTTCAGCGACCTGCGCATGGCGGTCAACCTGTCCACTGTGCAGCTGCACCACGCTGAGCTGCCGCGGGTGGTCAACAACCTGATGCAGGTCTACCGCCTGCCGCCGCGCAGCCTGGAGCTGGAAGTCACCGAAACCGGCCTGATGGAAGACATCACCACCGCCGCGCAGCACCTGCTCAGCCTGCGCCGCTCCGGCGCGCTGATCGCCATCGACGACTTCGGAACCGGCTATTCGTCACTGAGCTACCTGAAAAGCCTGCCCCTGGACAAGATCAAGATCGACAAGAGCTTCGTTCAGGACCTGCTGGAAGACGAAGACGACGCGACCATCGTTCGCGCCATCATCCAGCTCGGCAAGAGCCTCGGCATGCAGGTGATCGCCGAGGGCGTGGAGACCGTGGAGCAGGAGGCATACATCATCGCCCAGGGTTGCCACGAGGGTCAGGGCTACCTGTACAGCAAGCCGCTGCCGGCTCGCGAACTGGCCCAGTACCTGCGTCAGTCGAAGCGCCTGAACCAGACGCCCAGCCCGACGCATACCTGAGCCGAAAGCCCGTCGCATCCGCCGCCGGCGCTCCCCCTAGACGAAGCGCAACAGATAGGCCGTCGCCAACGCACCGGCCATGCACAGCAGCGCGCCGCCGAGCGCCTGCCAGTGGAAGCGACTCGCCAGCTCGTCCTCGCCCTGATTGGAAAGAATGAACGGCTGCGACTCGGCCGGACGGCGCAGGCGATGGAATTCCGGCGCGGCGCTGCGCTGGCGGTGACGGTCCTCGGCCTCCAGGCTCGCGGCGAGCCGTACGTGGTTCCACTCCAGCTCGTCCAGCCGGCCGTTGCGGTTGCTGTCGAAGCGCTGCAGCAGGCCGTCGAAATCGCGCTTCCATTCGCGGATCACCTCGCCCTGCGCCGCCTGCGTATCGAATGCCTGGCGACCGCCACCAGCACTGACGAAGTCGCCGATCGCATATAACGGCTGGCCGACGTGCAGGCGTTCCTCGGTGTAGCGATAGCGCTTGCCGCCCAGCCAGGCCAGCAGCCCGCCCGGCGCCTGCCCCATGGGATGGCGGGAATCGCCGTCCCAGACCTGCCGCACGCTGGGGCGAACCTCCGCGCCGGCCGGATTGATCAGGCACTCGCCGGCCCCATCGACAAGACGCAGCCAGCCTTCGCTTGTGGCGCTCTCGACCACCTGCCAACTGCGCGTCTTGCCGTTGCCGCTCAGTTCCTCGATCTTGAAGCGCCACCATAGGCACGGCGTGCCGCTCAGCGGCCCGGCGATGCTGGAGTCGGGAAGCGCGTGCAGCACGCCGTAGAGCTCCACATAGCCCTGCGCGGCGGAGCGAATCTTCGAGGTCGGCGTGTCCTGCAGATAGCGCGCCTGGGCCAGCCGGCGCAGGCACCAGCCGCCACCGCCAACGCAGGCGGAGATGCTGAAGCCGAAGCTCAGCAGCAGACCGGGATCGATCATTGGCCGAACAGGGACTTGAGGTCGGCGTCGGCCCTGTCGGCTTCGCTGAACATCAGCAATTCGGCGGACTTGAAGCCGGCGGCGCGGGCGATCAGCAGATCGGGGAACTGCTCGATACGCACGTTGTTCAGGTTGACCGCCTCGTTGTACAGCTCGCGGCGATCGGCAATGCCGTTCTCCAGCCCGCTGATGCGCTGTTGCAGATGACGGAAGCTCTCGCTGGCACGCAGTTCCGGGTAGTTCTCGGCGAGCGCGAAGAGTTGCCCCAGGCCCTGGCGCAGACCGCTCTCGGCCTTGCCGAGGGCGCCGACGTCGGCCCGCTCGCGAGCGCTGGCCACCGCGGCGCGGGCGCTGATCACCCGTTCCAGGGTGTTCTGTTCGTATTGCATGTACTGCTTGCAGGTTTCCACCAGCTTGGGCAGTTCCTCGTGCCGCTGGCGCAGCAGCACGTCGATGTTCGACCAGGCCTTGGAAACGCCGTGCTTGAGCCGCACGAGCGCGTTGTAGAGCGTTACCGCGTAGGCGGCGAGCAGAAACAGCACGACGAGGATGGCGACGCTGGTGAGGCTCATGACTTCTCCCTGTGGAACCGCTTGATTTTCCGTTTCGGCATTCTAGCCACAGGGGCCGGCAAAACCGAAGCTGCGGCGGAACTCCGCAGGCTAAATGCCTGCGGACACTTTGCAAAAATGAAAATCTTTCGCATTATGTGTCGGTTTTTCGGCTCACCACCGCTTCATCACTCAGATGCAAAGGATCCCGCACATGATTCGTAAGCCCCTGGCTACCGCCAGCCTGCTAGCCATTGCCATTTCCATCGCCGGCTGTGGCGATGACAAGGAAAAAGCGCCTGCACAACAAGCCAGCGCTCCTGCTGCCGCCGCCGCTCCGGCCGCCAGCAGTGCACCGGCTGCAGCCAGCGCGGCCAAGGTCGACGAAGCCGCCGCCAAGCAAGTGATCGTCCACTACGCGGACCTCGCCTCCGCCGTCTTCGACGACGCCCTGAGCACTGCACAAGCGCTGCAGAAAGCCGTCGACGCATTCCTCGCCAACCCGAGCACCGCGACCCAGGACGCCGCCAAGAAAGCCTGGCTGGCCGCCCGCGTTCCGTACATGCAGAGCGAAGTCTTCCGCTTCGGCAACACCATCGTCGACGACTGGGAAGGTCAGGTGAACGCCTGGCCGCTGGACGAAGGCCTGATCGACTACGTCGCCAAGGACACCCAGGCCGCGCTGGGCAACCCGGCCGCCACCGCCAACATCATCGCCAACACCGAGATTCAGGTCGGCGAAGACAAGATCGACGTCAGCGAAATCACCGGTGAAAAACTCGCCAGCCTGAACGAGCTGGGCGGTTCCGAAGCCAACGTCGCCACCGGCTACCACGCCATCGAGTTCCTCCTCTGGGGCCAGGATCTGAACGGCACCGGCCCTGGCGCGGGCGAGCGTCCGGCCAGCGATTACCTGACCGGCGAAGGCGCCACCGGCGGCCACAACGACCGTCGTCGTGCCTACCTGAAAGCCGCTACCGACCTGCTGGTCAGCGATCTGGAAGAGATGTCCGGCCAGTGGAAAGCCGGTGTTGCCGACAACTACCGCGCCACCCTGGAAGCCGAGCCGGTCGAGAACGGCCTGCGCAAGATGCTCTTCGGCATGGGCAGCCTGTCCCTCGGCGAACTGGCCGGCGAGCGCATGAAGGTCGCGCTGGAAGCCAACTCCACCGAAGACGAGCACGACTGCTTCAGCGACAACACGCACAACTCGCACTTCTACAACGGCAAGGGCATCCGCAACGTCTACCTGGGCGAGTACAAGAAGGTCGACGGCAGCATGCTGACCGGCGCCAGCCTGTCTTCCCTGGTCGCCAAGGCCGACGCGGAAACCGACAACACCGTGAAAGCCGATCTGCAGGACACCGAAGCCAAGCTGCAGGTGATGGTCGACAGCGCCGAGAAGGACAACGTCCATTTCGACCAGTTGATCGCCGCCGACAATGCCAAGGGGCAGCAGATCGTCCGTGATGCCATTGCCGCACTGGTCAAGCAGACCGGAGCCATCGAGCAGGCCGCAGGCAAGCTCGGCATCGCCGACCTGAAGCCGGACAACGCCGATCACGAGTTCTGATCCGCCGCGTCACCCAGGCCACACAACGGATGCGCTTTCGGGCGCATCCGTCTTTTCCGGGGGCGACATTTCGTCCCGGTCGCAAACGAAAATCTCTCCTATTCACGACCAGGTGCCCTGCTAAGCTTGCTCGCCGCCTCGTTCAGGACCCACTCGATGCCCCCCCTGCTGCGCCTGTCACCGCTGTTCTTGGTGCTCGTCATCGCCGCCTGCGACGACAAGCCCCGCTTCACCCAGGCCGAGCCTGGCGAAGCCCTCTCCGGCGGCGCCACCACCGTGTTCCAGACCGACCGCGACGCTTTCGCGATGCCCTCGGCTAACCTTTCCAACACCCGCAGCCTCGACTTCAGCGTCGGCAACAGTTTCTTCCGCAGCCCCTGGGTCACCGCGCCCACCGCCACCACCGCGCGTGACGGCCTCGGCCCGCTGCTCAACACCAACGCCTGCCAGAACTGCCACGTCAGGGACGGCCGCGGCCAACCGCCCGCCGAAGGCGCGGTGCATGCCGTGTCCATGCTGGTACGCCTGTCGATTCCCGCCAGCCCGGTGGATGCCAAGGTCCTCGAACACCTGGGCGTGGTTCCCGAACCGACCTATGGCAGCCAGTTCCAGGACATGGCGATTCCCGGCATCGCCCCCGAAGGCAAGGTGCGCATCGACTACAGTCCGCTGCCGGTGACCTTCGCCGATGGCAGCGTGGTCGAGCTGCGCAAGCCCACGCTGCGCCTGAGCGACCTCAACTACGGCCCGATGCATCCGCAGACCATGGTGTCGGCCCGCGTCGCGCCGCCGATGATCGGCCTCGGCCTGCTCGAGGCAATCCCCGAGGCCGATATCCTCGCCAACGCAGATCCGGACGATCGCGACGGCAACGGCATTTCCGGGCGCCCTAACCGGGTCTGGGACATGCGCAAGGGCGAGGCCGTGCTCGGCCGCTTCGGCTGGAAGGCCGGCCAGCCGACCATCGAGCAGCAGAGCGTGCACGCCTTCTCCGGCGACATGGGCCTGACCACCTCGCTGCTGCCGCACGACGACTGCATGCCCGCGCAGGTCGACTGCCTGAAGGCGATCAATGGCGGCGAGCCGGAAGTCAGCGACAACATTCTCTCCAAGGTGGTCTTCTACTCGCGCAACCTCGCCGTGCCCGCGCGCCGCGACGTCGATTCGCCCCAGGTACTGGCCGGCAAGTCGGCGTTCTTCCAGGCCGGTTGCCAGCAGTGCCACACGCCGAAGTTCAAGACCGCCGCCGACGCCACCGAGCCGGAACTGGCCAATCAGGTCATCCGCCCCTACAGCGATCTGCTGCTGCATGACATGGGCGAAGGGCTGGCTGATCACCGCGGCGAATTCCAGGCCAGCGGCAGCGAATGGCGCACCGCGCCGCTGTGGGGCGTGGGCCTCAGCGAAACGATTACCGGACATACGCAGTTCCTTCACGACGGCCGCGCGCGTAACCTGCTCGAGGCCATCCTCTGGCATGGCGGCGAAGCCGAATCGGCCAAGCAGCAGGTACTCGCTTTCGATGCCGAGCAACGCAGCGCGTTGCTGGCTTTCCTGAATTCCCTCTGACAAAGGAGCGCAGATGTTTCGCCCCCGACTTCTCCTGACCGGCCTGGCCATCGCGCTGGGCGCCTGCTCCCCGCAGGACCAGCAGGCCGCCACCAGCGCCGCCATCGCCCAGCAGGTGATCCTGCCGACCTACAGCCGCTGGGCCGAGGCCGACAAGCAACTGGCCGCCAGCGCCCTGGCCTTCTGCCAGGGCACGCAGGACCTGGCCCAGGCGCGTGACGCCTTCCTCCGTGCGCAGAAAGCCTGGGCCGAACTGCAGCCGCTGCTGATCGGCCCGCTGGCCGAAGGCAACCAGGCCTGGCAGGTGCAGTTCTGGCCGGACAAGAAGAACCTGGTCGCCCGTCAGGTCGAGCAGTTGGTCAAGTCCGACAAACCGGTGGACGGCGAGAGCCTGGCCAAGGCCAGCATCGTCGTGCAGGGCCTGAGCGCCTACGAGTACGTGCTCTTCGACAGCAATCTGGATCTCGCCGACGCCGAACAGAAAGCCCGCTACTGCCCGCTGCTGGAAGCCATCGGTGCGCACCAGCAGGCGCTGTCCGAACAGATTCTCGCCGGCTGGCAGAAGAACGACGGCATGCTCGCGCAGATGAGCAAGTTCCCCAACGCGCGCTATGCCGAATCCAAGGAAGCCATTTCCGATCTGCTGCGCGTCCAGGTCACCGCGCTGGACTCGCTGAAGAAGAAGCTCGGCGCGCCGCTTGGCCGGCAGACCAAGAACATCCCGCAGCCGTTCCAGGCCGAGGCCTGGCGCAGCCATGCCTCGCTGTCGAACCTGGCTGCCAGCCTGGAAAGCGCCGAACAGGTCTGGTCTGGCGTCGACGGCAAGGGCCTGAAGGCCCTGATCGGCAGCGAGCACAAGGATCTGATCGCGAAGATCGACGCCGCCTACGCCGACAGCCGCCGGCAGATGGCCGCGCTGCAGCCGCCGCTGGACGACCTGCTGAAGAGCGAACAGGGCCGCGCGCAGCTGAACGCCTTCTATGACAGCCTCAACGTCGTCCATCGCCTGCATGAACTGGAGCTGGCCCGCGTGCTCGGCGTGCAGCTCGGCTTCAACGCCAACGACGGCGACTGATCCGGGAGACTCGACCATGTTGCGCCACGTACGGAACCTCGGCAGCACGCTGCTCAAGGCGGTCACCACGGGTGACTGGAAGCTGAACCGGCAGACCGCGCAGCCGCTGCTGCTGTCGGCGCGCGACGATGCCGATGGCGGCCACTACGCGGTCGGCTACAGCCTCGACGGCAGCCTGGCCTTCGCCACCCGTGTCGGCCTGCGCTGCCACGCCATCGTCCAGCATCCGAGCAGGCCACTGGCGCTGTTCGTGGCGCGTCGACCGGGCACCGAGAGCTACCTGATCGACCTGCGCGACGGCAACCTGCTGCAGACGCTGAAGTCCGACGCCGACCGGCATTTCTACGGCCACGGCGTGTTCCACAAGGACGGCAAGTGGCTCTACGCCACCGAGAACGACACCCGCGATCCGGGCCGCGGCCTGCTCGGCGTCTACCGTTTCGATGGCGAACGGCTCGTCCATGCCGGCGAGCTGTCGACCCACGGACTGGGCCCGCACGAAGTGTCCTGGATGCCCGACGGGGAAACCTTCGTCGTCGCCAACGGCGGCATCCGCACGGAAGCCGAAAGCCGCGTCGAGATGAACCTCGATGCCATGGAGCCGAGCCTGGTGCTGATGCGCCGCGACGGCAGCCTGATCAGCCGCGAAACGCTGCCCGAGCAGATGAACAGCGTGCGTCACCTGGCGATCGCCGCGGACGGCACCATCGTCGCCTGCCAGCAATACATGGGCGACAGCCACGACAGCGCCGCGCTGCTGGCGATCAAGCGTCCCGGCGAGGCCTTCGTGCCGTTCCCGGTCGAGGAACCGCAACGCCAGGCGATGGCGCAATACACCGCCAGCGTGGCGATCAACGACGCCATGCGCCTGGTCGCCCTGACCGCGCCACGTGGCAACCGCTTCTTCGTCTGGGATCTGGACAGCGGCGCACTGCGCCTGGATGCACCGCTGCCGGATTGCGCGGGCGTCGCCGCAGTGGAACAGGGCTTCGTCGTCACCTCGGGCCAGGGTCGCTGCCGTCTCTACGATTGCCGCCCCGCCGCCATCGAGATCAAGCCGCTGGACCTGCCCAGCGGGCTCTGGGACAACCACCTGCACGTGGCCTGAGGTCAGGCGCCTGCGTTGCGCAGGCGCCGCATCGTTCAGCCCTGCGGGCGCATGCCCTGGGCCAGGCCGAACATCAGCAGCAAGAGGTCTTCGTCCGGCTGCGGCTGGATCTTCGCACGCAGGTTCGCCGGCATCGGGCAGTTCTTCGCCAGGCTCGGCAAGCCGCTCAGCACCCTTGGCGCCGGCTCGTGCCAGGCCGCCGCGGCCAGCGAGGCCACGCCGAGCGCCATGCAGAGGAACAATCCTCGCGCAATTTCTAGCTTCATCGCTACAACCCTTTGATTGAACTACCAAACGCCGCTCGGTAAACGTAGATGAGCTTCTCCCAATCAGAGGCGCTGAACGACGAATGGCGCTTCAGTTGTTGCAGGTCGTGCACGGCGGCTCGGCGAGCACTGAAGCGGCGCCGGCTCTTCTCCAGATCCAGCAGCGCCACTTCGGCGCGCGCATCGGCGCCCTCCCCGCTGACCCGGATGAACACGTGCTTGGCGTACAGGCAGCCGTGCTGCCAGCGCGCACGGTGCATCCGCGCCAGGGTTGCCGCGAGTTGATGCAGCAGCTGCTGGTGCAGGCGCTCGTCGTATCGGTCGCGCGCAGCCCTGGCGTACCAGGCATCCAGGTCCTCGAAGCCGTCCAGCGCCTCGGTCACCAGCAGCGCCCGCCAGCCGTCCTTGGGACAGTACGAGGTCGAACAGTGCACGACCTGCGGCACGCGCACGCCGAGCGCGTCGAGACTGCGCAGCGCATCGCTTTCGCGCAGCACCGTGGGTCGGCCGAACGGATAGCGCAGGCTGCGGTACAGATGACCGACCTGGCGTTTGGCATAGAGCAGGCGACCGTCTTCGTGCAGACGCTGCACACCGCTCTCTCCGCCGCGCCGGCGATTGGGTTGCTCGACCCATTCGCCGTGGCGGCTCCACCAGTTGTCGAAAGCCCCGATCAGCGGGACCGGTTGCGCGATAGCGATTGCCTGCACGCCAATTTTGCTCATGCGTGCATGTCCTTGCGCAGCACGTAGACGCGCCACATCGCATAGAGCGGCAGGAAATCCAGGCGTCGCTGGATGCTGAAGCCGGCTTCGGCGAATTCCTTCTCGACGGTTTCCGCCGGGATCACGAAACGGTTCTGGAAGTCGGTATCGCCGTCGCGCAGACGTCGACGCTCCTCCAGACGCTTGCGCTTCCACGACTTGTAGTTGCCGTCCACCCACAGCGAGATGATCAGGCTGTCGCGGGTGACGCGCTGGCATTCCTGCAGAAGCTTCTGCCGATCCGCCGCATTGCCGACGTGATGCAGCAGGCGCATGCAGAAGATGCTGTCCACCGCGTTGTCCGGCAGGTCGATGGCGAAGGCCGAGGTCTGCAGCGTCTGTACCCGCTGGGTGATGGATTCGGGCTGGCGCTGGCGGGCCACTTCGAGCATGTCCGCGGAGTAGTCGGCGCCAATGATGACGCGGTTCTGTCGCTCGGCCAGCAGTGGCCAGAAGCGCCCGGCGCCGCACGGCAGGTCGAGTACCAGGCTCGGTTCGCCGGCGATCTGCAGGGCGCGGCGAGCCAATTGTTCGTCACGTTTGTGGGAGAGCGTGCGCCAGAGTCCGCTGGCATGTTTGCGTCCATAGGCTTCGGCATGCTCGCGATCGTACTTGTGGGAAAACTCAAGATCGACGGTATCGCTCATGGGAAAGGCCACTGCTTGTGAAAGGTGGCCGAACCTTAGCGAGGCTGCCGTCAACCGGGAGTCAAAGGGATGTGAAAAATGCGTCAAACCGCCTGTTGCGAATTGCCCGCCAGGGAAACCTGGAAGCGGCAGCCGCCGGACTCCGCCGCCGACAGGCCGACGCTCCAGCCCTGGCTCTCGCAGATCCGCTTGACCAGCGACAGGCCGAGGCCGAGGCCGTCGCCACGCTGCTCTACGCCGCGCACGAAGGGCTCGAACACCGCCTCGCGCTGCGCCTCGGGGATGCCCTGGCCGCTGTCCTCGACATAGAAGCCGGTGGCCTGCAGTTGCAGGCAGATCCAGCCGTTGTCGGTGTAGTGCAGCGCGTTGCGCAGCAGGTTGCCGAGCACCGCGCGCAGGAAGGGCGCGTTGTAGCCGATCGGCAGCGCGCCATCCACGTGGTATTCGAAGCGCAGTCCCTTGTCCTCGATCGCGCTGCGCCATTGTCCGGCCAGGTCGTTGGCCACATCCATCAGCGTCGCCAGCTGGCCCTCGTTGGGGCCGCCCGGCTGGGCCCGTGCCAGCAGCAGGAAGGTGTGCACCAGCTCGCGCATCTCCTCGCAGGCGCGCGACATGCGCAGTACCTGGGCCCGGCCGCGCTCGCCGAGGCCTGGGTTTTCCAGCAGCAGTTCGCAGGAACTGGCCAGCACCATCAGCGGCGTGCGCAGCTCGTGGCTGACGTCGCTGGTGAACAGCCGCTCGCGGGTCAGCGCCTCGCGCAGCAGGCCGAGCGTGGCGTCGAACGCCGCTGCCACTTCACCCACTTCGTCACCGGCATAATCCGGCGCCAGCGGCGGCGCCAGCACCAGCAGCTGGTCGCGATGACGAACCTGCCGCGCCAGGCGGATCACCGGTGCCATCACCCGCCGTGCAAGCAGCCAGCCGAGCAGCCCGCCCAGCGCCAGGCTGATCAAAAAGCCCACCAGCACCACCGCGAAGAGCACCTGCTCGCGTGCCTCGAAGCCGCGCTGGTCCTGCATCAGCACGTACTTGCGGCCGTCCACGGTACGCACGAACACATGGTAGGAAATGTCGCCGCGAAACACTTCGTTGAAGCCCGGCGGCAGGTGCTCGACGTCGTCGGGCAAGGCGAATTCACCAACGCCGCCGCTGTAGTAGAAGAACTGGTCGGGTTCGGGCTGCGAGCGCCAGGAATCGACCGAATCCATGCGCAGCAGGCGATCGAGGTCACCGCCCAGCTCGCCGGTGATCAGGCGTTCCTCGACCACGTGGACGACGTTGACGATGCCGATGGCGAAGGCGCCGGCGACCAGTGCGGTCACCAGCACGAAGGCGATGACGATGCGTCGCGAGAGGCTCTGCTTATACTCCATCGCCGTCATCCGCCAGGCGATAACCGATGCCGTGCACGGTGTGCATCAGGGCGCGCTCGAACGGTTTGTCGATCACCTGGCGCAACTGGTGCACGTGGCTGCGCAGGCTGTCGCTGTCCGGGCAGTCGTCGCCCCACACGGTTTCCTCGAGCACCTCGCGGCGCACCACGTGCGGGCTCTTCTGCATCAGCACGGTGAGCAGCTTCTGGCCGATCGGGTTGAGCTTGAGCGTCTTGCCGCCGCGCATCACTTCCAGCGTATCCAGGTCGAAGGTCAGGTCGGCCACCTGCAGCTCGCGGCGGCCACCACCCTGGGCGCGGCGCAGCACGGCCTCAATGCGCGCGGCCAGCTCGGAGAGTGCGAACGGCTTGATCAGGTAGTCGTCGGCGCCGGAAGTGAAACCCTGCAGGCGGTCGTCCAGCTGGTCGCGGGCGGTGAGCATGATCACCGGCGTGTTGCGCCGGGCATCCTCGCGCAGGCGCTTGCACAGCGTGTAGCCGTCGAGCCCCGGCAGCATGATGTCGAGCACGATCAGGTCGTAGTGTTCGGTGGCGGCCAGGTGCAGCCCGGACAGTCCGTCCTGGGCACAGTCGACGCTGTAGCCCTTGATACTCAGGTAGTCGAGCATGTTGCCCAGGATGTCGCGATTGTCTTCGACCAGCAGGATGCGCATGGAATGTCCTCATTGGCGCCCAGCGGCGCGCGATGACGAATGATTGCACGGGGAAGATTAGTCCGTTTCGTTTTGACGAATTTTTGACTGCCGATTCACCGGCTTGCGACATCGCCGCGACCAGACTGCCGCGCATCGTCCAACCCGGAAAATCTGCGATGCGAACTCTTCTGCGCTCCGCTCCCCTGCGTTACCTGACCCTGATCCTCGGCCTGTGGCTGAGCGTGTTCCTGTTGACCCGCAGCCTGCTGCTGGTCGCCCACCTGAGCGAGGCCGGCAGCGACGCCGGCGACCTGCTGCGCCTGTATGGCATCGGCCTGCTCTACGACCTGGGCTTTCTCGCCTACGCCGCCGTGCCGCTGGCCGCGCTGCTGTTGCTCTGCCCGCCACGCCTCTGGCGGCGCAGCGGCTGGCGCGCGACGCTCGGCCTGCTGCTCGGCGCCAGCCTGTACGTCATGTTCTTTGTCGCGGTCGCCGAATGGCTGTTCTGGGACGAATTCGGCGTGCGCTTCAACTTCATCGCCGTGGACTACCTGGTCTACTCCGACGAAGTGCTGCACAACCTCTGGGAGTCCTACCCGATCGGCAAGCTGCTGGGCGCCATCGCCGCCGTCGCGCTGATTCTCGGCCTGTCGCTGCGCAAGGTGCTGAGCGATGCCTGGAGCGCGCCGCTGCCGAGCTGGCGTGCTCGCCTGGGCGGCCTGGCCGTGGTCGGCCTGTGCGCGACGCTGGCCGGCGTGCTGCTCGATCAGGATCACCCGCGCGGGATCGGCGGCAACGCCTATCAGCACGAACTGGCGAGCAACGGCCCGTATCAGTTCTTCGCCGCGTTCCGCAGCAACGAACTCGACTACAACAGGTTCTACGCCAAGCTGCCGACACCCGAGGTGGCCGCGCAACTACGCAAGGAACTGGCCGAGCCGAATGCCACCTTCGTCGGTCGCGACCCGCTGGACATCCGCCGCCGCATCGACAACCCCGGCCAGCCACGCCAGCTGAACCTGGTGCTGGTGACCATCGAGAGCCTCTCGGCCAAATACCTGGGCAGCAACGGCGACAAGCGCGGGCTGACGCCGAACCTCGATGCGCTGCGCCAGCAGAGCCTCTACTTCAACAACTTCTACGCCACCGGCACCCGCACCGACCGCGGCCTGGAGGCGATCACCCTGTCGGTGCCGCCAACCCCCGGACGCTCCATCGTCAAGCGCATCGGCAAGGAAAGCGGCTTCGCCAGCCTCGGCCAGCAGCTCGACGCGCAGGGCTACGACAGCGTCTTCGCCTACGGTGGGCGCGGCTATTTCGACAACATGAACGCCTTCTTCGGCGGCAACGGCTATCGCATCGTCGACCAGAGTTCGGTGGCCGAATCCGACATCCACTTCAAGAACGCCTGGGGCATGGCCGACGAGGACCTGTTCACCCAGACACTGAAACTGGCGGACGCCGATCACGCGCAGGGCAAGCCATTCCTGCTGCAGCTGATGACCACCTCCAACCATCGCCCCTACAGCTATCCGGACGGACGCATCGACATCCGCTCCGGCGAAGGCCGCGAAGGCGCGGTGAAGTACACCGACTGGGCGATCGGCGACTTCCTCGCCAAGGCGCGGCAGAAGCCCTGGTTCGACGACACCCTGTTCGTCTTCGTCGCCGACCATTGCGCGGGCAGCGCCGGGATGGAGGACCTGCCGGTCGCCAACTACCAGATCCCGCTGTTCATCTACTCGCCGAAATGGGTGAAGCCGGCCGAGAACGCCCAGCTGGCCAGCCAGATCGACATCGCGCCGACCCTGCTCGGCCTGCTCAACCTGGACTACACCTCGACCTTCTTCGGTCGCAACCTGCTGCAGGAAAACCCCGCGCCGCCGCGCGTGCTGCTCGGCAACTACCAGCACCTGGGCCTGTTCGACGGCCATGACCTGGCGATTCTCAGCCCGCGTCAGGCAATGCGTCGGCATGACGACGCGCTCGGCGCCAGCCGCGAGAGCAGCGTGGCCAGCGACGACCCGCTGCTGCAGCGCGACATCGCTTACTACCAGGCCGCCAGCCACGACTTCCGCCACCAGTTGCTCGGCTGGCAAGCGTCGCCTGCCAGCACCAACCAGCTCAGCCAACGCTGACCGCAGGAGCCCTTCATGACCACGCAAACGCTTCTGCGACATTCCCCACGGCTACGGCTGTGGGCGACTCTGGGAATTCCGCTGGCGATCGCCGCGCTGCTGTTGATCTTCGAACCGACGCGCCTGGATTTCGCCATCTCCGACCTGTTCTACCTGCCCGGCGAAGGCTTCGTCGCCCGGCACAACGCCTTCTTCGAGGACTGGTTCCATGACCGCGTCAAGCAGGCGGTGATCCTGGTCGGCGTGCTGGCCATCGGCGGCCTGCTGNNCGCCAACCGACGCTGGGCCAGCTGGCGGTTGCCGTTCGGCTACATGGTGCTGGCGATGGGATTGTCGACGGCCATCGTGCCGCCGCTGAAAACGCTCACCGGCGTGCACTGCCCCTGGGACCTGACCCGCTACGGCGGCGGCGAGACCTACAGCCCGCTGCTCGGCGACCGCGCGCCGACGCTGAAGGCCGGGCGTTGCTGGCCGGGCGGACATGCCAGCAGCGGCTTCACCTTCTTCGCGCTGCACTTCCTGCTGCGTGACCGGCGCCCGCGGCTGGCGAAGGTGGCGCTGGTCGGCGCCTTCGCGCTGGGCTCGACGCTTTCGCTCGCACGGATGATGCAGGGCGCGCACTTTCTCTCGCACAACGTCTGGACGGCACTGTTCGACTGGCTGATCTGCCTGGGC
>DIEE01000109.1 GCA_002418465.1 Pseudomonas sp. UBA5782
CAAGCCGGCTTTTTTATTGCCCGAAGAAATCAGAAGATATCCAACACCCTAGTATTTACGGGGCCTGCAGCTTACCATCTCTCCGATGACGTCCAATGAAAATCGACTGAATCCAGCTCCAAGGTGTGGGTCAGAGTGTGGGTCATGAGAGAGGGGAAATGGGTAAGCTCACAACCAAGACAGCCGAAGCTCTGTCCAAAGCTGCAGTGCCAGGAAAGACCAACGACGGTGATGGTCTGTATTTTCAGGTCTCGAAAGTCGGAGCATCCAGCTGGATCTTTCGTTACAAGGTCGAAGGCCGTAGTCGTGAGATGGGGCTAGGTCCCTTCCCCACTATTACCCTGAGCGCTGCCCGACAACTTGCAGCCGAGCAGCGCAAGATATTGGCAAGCGGTGCTGATCCACTTAGCACCCGTGACGCAGAGAGAGAAGCCAAGCGCGAAGCACAGCGCCAGGCTGATGCACGCCGCATAACCTTCCAAGACCTCGCCCAGCAGTTTCAGCAGGCACACGGTGGCACCTGGTCAGAGAAGTGGCGTAAAGGTTGGCTGAGAAAACTTGAGATGTACGCTTTCCCCTCAATAGGGGCTCTATCCGCAGACGCGATTCAAACCGAGCAAGTGGTGAACGTGCTACGCCCGATCTGGGCAACCAAGACACGCACCGCAGACGAGGTACGCGGCCAGATCGAGCAGATATTGGATGCTGCGAAAGCACGAGGACTGCGCACAGGCGACAACCCTGCTCGCTGGCGCGGCCACCTGGATGTTTGCCTAAAGAGGAGTGACGTGCCCTTTCATTGGCAAACATCCTGAAAGCTGACGATGCTGCCTACCTCCCTTGGGGTGGGCATTTTTTTTTGCCCAAAAGGAAGGTCATTGACACGCCTGGCCGGGAGCGGATGTATTCGGATCAACAGCTTTCTGCCCAGAGCGTGTAAAAACACTAGACCGAAGTTCTCGATTGCGACAAAGCCACCGCAGCCAGGCCCGTACCAAGCCACCGAAGCAACCATCACAACTGCCAACGTTGAGGCACAGCGCTACGGAGATCGTCTCGTGGACTCATTGCGAACGGTGCCGATTACACGATGCCTCTGGGCAATCGCTTCTTTGGTCAGGGCCTGGCCGAAGCCGTTAACGATGCAGGTGATAACGGGGGGGATCGCATTCATGGCACGTACTCCTCGATAGATGGGCAGCCGTGCCGGGTGCCGGGCCGCTACGAAGGAGCGCCAGTGTATTGCCCAACGCTCTGGACCTTCGCGGCGGCCCGCGGCCTGTGCGCATCAAATCTGCGAGAGACCGCCGTCAACCATTAACTCGACGCCGTTGACGTAGCGGGCCTCGTTCGAAGCCAAGAACAGGGCCGAGTTGGCGATCTCATCAGGGCTGGCCATGTAGCCCAGGGGCACGATGGCGGCGATATGCAGGGTGCCCAGGCTGTAGAGGTCGGCGTAGCGGTTGGTGAAATTCTGCGTACGCAACTGCAGGTTGCCGCCGCTGAAGATCAGGCCGTTTTCGTTGAGCAGGTCGGCGGCGCGCAGGTACAGGTTGCCGGCGCTGCCGAACGTGCCGCGGTTGTTGAGGCTGGTAGCGCAGACGCGTAGATCCTGGGTGGCGGTCAGGCGGCCATTGTTATCCAGAGTGCCGCTGCTGTTGATGAGCGTCGTTGCGCCACCGCCCCCCATGCTGCCGCTCTGGCCGATACCGATGTAGCCAGCGTCAAGGGTCAGCGTGCCCAAGCTGCTCAGGCGACCATCGGCGGTGTAGTTGCCGCTCAGGTTAAGGTCGAGCGTGCCATCGCTGGCGATCAGGCCATCATTGGTCCAGTTGCCGCCGCGTCCGACGAAACTCTGGGCGGCCAGTAGCTGGCCGTTGGCGCCCTGGTTGAGCTGGCCGATGTCCAGGTCAAGGTTCCGCGCTTGGATGATGGCATTGTTAGTCCAGTTGGCAGCCTGATAGGCAAGGTTGCCGTTGGTAGTAAAGTTGCCGCCCGCCTGACCGGCCAGGCGAGGTCGACGCTGAAGGTGCCGGTGCCGACGTGCAATACGTTACCTCCGCCGTTCTGCAGGTCGCCGGCTTGCAGGTTGAGGTTCTGTGCCGAGGTTTCGATACGCCCCAGGCCGTTGTCGAGAAGGCCCGAGGCGCTGACCTGGGTAGTACCGTTCTGCCCCAGCGCACGGATCGCACCCGCCACGTTGTTGATGCTAGCGACACCTAGGGACAGGCTGCCGGTGCTTTCGATCAGGCCAAATTGGTTGTTCAGTGCGCCGCCTAGCTGCGCGTCGATGGAGCCGCCGCCGATCTTGCCGCCCTGGCCGAGTGGTACGCAGACGCAAGCAAGGCGCCAGCAGGGCTGGACCTCGCCGCTCTTCTGCAGCGAGGCTGGCACTCAATGGGCGTCGATGATGGCCAGATCGAAAAGCATTTCGAGCCCCGGCTGCTCCTCCAGACGCCAAATGCATTCGAGCAGCCTGTCGATCCGCTCCGCGCCCAGGAGAGGCCAGAGAAGCGTACGAAACTTGTTCTCGAAGTCTTCATCGTCCATCGGTGTGGCGAGCGAGCCCCGCGCAGTGTTGACCTGCCTGGTGAGGGTTTCACCCGAGGTCAGCTCGAGGGTCACCCGGTTGGGGATCTGCGCCGGAAACAGCGCGGTCAGCTCGTCATCGGGGTACACGCTGATCTTCTGCATGAGCGCCAGCACGGCGGGCTCGTCCAGCTTTTTCGGAGCGAAGGACGCAGCGGTTATCTGCCCGTCGAGCAAGGCCCTCGCCACGGCGTAGGGCAAGCTGTGGTCCGCCGTTTCGCGGCTGGCGGGGCGCCATTTTTCCGGGTCCTTGCCGAGAATCCGGTAGCCCACTTCGGTGGTATCGATACGCACGGCAGCTATGTATCCCAGATCACCGAGCTGGCTGCGCAGCTCCAGTGCCGCCCATACCGCGGTCTGCATTTCGCCCTGCATCGGCAGCAGTTTGGTCAGGGTATCAAGGATGCGGAAATTACCATTGCTGGCGTTGCCGAATTGCTGGACATCGAGCTGGAAGGTGCCGGTGATCTGCTTCATGAAGCCCATCTCGCCCTCGAAGATCGGCGATGGCCCGCTCACGCCATGGCGCGCCAGCAGCGCGGAAAACACGCCATTGCGGGCGGAGTTGGCGGCCGAGCACCCTTTCCAGGCCGACAGTTCCCCCGCACGCACCTGGCGCAGGGCAATATGCCCATTCAGCGCGATACCGATGGCATGCGCCAGCTGTTCCTGGTCGAGTTTCATCAGCCGCCCGGCGGCCACCGTGGCGGAGATCAACACGTAGTTCACATGGTCCCAACCGAGGCGATAGAGGTTGGCGGCGTCCTGCAGGCGGCACTGCACCTCGTAGGCCAGCACGATGGCGACGATCAGTTCCCGGCCCGAAGCGCCTTCGGCTTCCGCCACGGCCATGCAGGCTGGAACGTTGTCGCTGGGATGGCCCAGCTCCCTGGCGATGTAGCCGTCGTTGAAATCGTAGTAGCGCACCATGGCGCCGTTGACGAAAGCGGCCATGTCCACACTGGTTTTCTGCGCCGTACCGAGCACCCTCGACGCGTCGAGGGGCAGGCTACCGGCGAAGCGGCGCAGGTCGGCGATCAGCGCTTCGTCGTAACTGCCCAGGGCGCAGCCGAGGCTGTCGACCATGCGTTGTTTGACCTTGTGCACCACGGCGGCGGGCAGGTCGTCGTAGCGAAGCGTCAAGGCGTAATGGCTGAGTTGTTCTGCCAGAGTCATGGAGGTTTTCCAGAGTAGAAGGGACTGTCTCGCCAGTCCCGTGCAAGACATCACCCGCGCCGGCTGGCGAGCGCCTCGGTAAGGACGTTGGCCCACTGCGCGCCGTGCATGTCGCGATCCTGCAGCGAGCCCTGCACCACCGGGCGCGGCAGGCTGATCTTGATCACGTTCAGCGCCTCCAGGCGGAACACCCTCACCTGCTGCGGGTCGCCGTGCAGCATCTCCGCCATCGCGGGCTCGGCCAGGCGCGGCTCGACGCTCAGCAGATGGAAGACCTCGGCGTTCGCGCAGAAGATGTCGAAAGTGAGCCAGTAAGGCCCGGCGTTTTTCGAGCGGATCTCGTAACCGTGGGAATGGCTCATGCTCAAGCTCCTGCAGTGGTGAAGTCGAAACGGAACGGCGCCAACGGGTCCTCGATCACCATCACGTGGTTGAGCATGAATTCGTAGGCAGGGCCGCGATCCATTGACGGGGGCGACAGGGGAAACGCGTGGGATGGCAGTTCCTTGTCGTCGGGCAGCGGGAAATGCAGCAGGTACGGATTGAGCAAGGCGATGATGTCGTGCGTCCGCGATGCGTGCGGGGTGGTCACGATGGCCAGCACGCCGATCTCCACCGGCTGGCCGACCTGGCTCTCCAGATCGCCGAGCGCCGCGTTCTTGCCGATGGCGCGGAACTGCAGGTCGTAATCCGCCGGGCCGATGTCGAGGTTCTTCTCGATGCGCGTGCACATGACCTGGTCGAGCGACGCCAGCCACTCGTCGAAGCGGGCGATGTATTCCGGGCCACGCACCAGGCTCAGCAGCACCGACTGGTACCCCGCCACCGCAGCGCCTTCGAGCTTCACGGTGTAGTGCTCGCTGGTGGTCCACAGCGAACCTTCGACCCGCACCCTCTTCTCGTCGATCGCGTGGTAGCGCGCCGCCTCGACGTTCAATACGCCACCCGGCTCCACCAGCACGTTGGGATTGCTGTTCTCGTAGAGCATGTGCGCCATGACCGAATGCGGCGTGGCTCGCGCCTGGTCACCCACCGCGATCAGGGTGAATCCATCGTCATCGATCTCGGCGATCACCATCGCCTCGGTTGGCGTGGTGGTGCATTGCGGCCCGCACTCCAGGGTCTTGCCGGCGTGCCAGGCGGGGCCCGCCGGCGCGCCATGCAGAATGGGGAAGCAGGCCAGCACCGCGGTGTCGGTGGCACGCCCGGCGAGGACGATGTCCGCGCCCTGCTCGAGCGCATGGATGAACGGCTCGACTCCCATCACCGCGACGATCCGCGAGCACCGCTCGATGTGCGCCTGGTCGATCGGCCGTACCGGGTTCAACGGCAGTATCCGCCCGTCCGCCAGGGCCTGGGTCACGGTGGCGGTGTTCTGTTCGCTATAGATAGCGGCGATCTTTACGGTCTGTTGCAACTCGGCGGCGATCTCCAGGCACAGACCGCGCACCAGATCGACGCCGGCATCCGAACCGCAGGTGCCACAGCTACCGATGATCAGCGGCACGCCGAGTTCGGCGCGGGCGCGCATATAGGTCTGCAGCTCCGCCTTGAGCACGACGGCCGAGCTCTTGCTCTTGCCGGTGCCCAGGTAATAGGGGCCGGAATCGGTGGAGCCGGCGTCCATGGCGATCACGTCCGGCTTCTCCAGCAGCGCTTGCTGGAAGATGTCCTGGCGCAGCCCGGAGCCCATGCCCCCGGTCGGGGCGAGCACCTTGATGGATTTTTTCATCGTCGTTCCTCTGTCGAAGGGTGCCGCCTCGGCTGCGCCTGCTGCGCTGGTGAGGCTGGCTTTTTTGCGGCAAGCCGCTGCCTGTCCCCCTGGCATCGGCCGGGGGCGCTGTAAGTCGTGGAACAGGGGCGCTAGCTGATGGCGCCAGTCGCCAGGGCGGAGAGAATCAGCACCGCGGAACTGCCGAACGCCCAGCCGAGGCAGTAGCGCTGCAGGTCACCGACCTCCCGTTGCAGCAGGCCGCTGAGCAGGTAGGACGCGGCCAGCAGCGGGCTCAAGGCATGCACCGGTTGGCCCAGCACGGAGGCGCGGGCGATGTGCAGCGGGTCGACCCCGTACTGCGCGCCGGCACCTCCGAGAATCGGCAGGATGCCGAAGAAGAAGGCGTCGTTGGACATGAAGAAGGTGAAGGGAATCCCCGCCAACGCGGTGATCACGCTCATGTACGGTCCGGCTCCCTCGGGCAGCACGCCAAGGAATGCCTGGGACATGCCGTCGACCATTCCCGACCCGCTGAGGATGCCGGTGAAGGCCCCGGCGGCGAGGATCAGGGCAATCACGTTCAACACGCTCTCCGAATGGGCGGCGATGCGCTCCTTCTGGTCCTTCAGCCGTGGGTAGTTGATCACCAGCGCCAGGGCCAAGGCCACCATCATCAGCACCGGCAGCGGCCCGAGTCCCAGGCCCATGGACGCCACCAGCCCGAGGGTCAATGCCAGGTTTATCCAGAACAGCCGCGGGCGATGGCTGGGTTTCGGCTCGCGCACCAGGTGCGCACTGGCAATACCGGCGCCCCCCGGGGTCCAGCCGAGACGCTTGCGCTCGCGCAGCCCCAGCCACCAGGCGGCGACGAAGGCATAGGCCAAACCGATGACGATGGTCGGCAGCAGGCCGGTGAACACCTCCATCGCATCCAGGTGCAGCGCGCTGGCGGCGCGGGCGGTGGGCCCGCCCCAGGGCACCACGTTGATCACGGTATTGGTCAGCAGCAACATCACCGCCAGGATCAAAGGGTTCATGCCCAGACGCAGGTACACCGGCAGAAACGCGCTCACCACAACCAACACCGTGGTGGAGCCATCGCCATCCAGGGAAATCAATGTCGACAGCGCGGCGGTTCCCAGCGTGATGCGCAACGGATCGTTACCCACCATGCGCATGATCCGTCTGATTGCCGGCTCGAACAGGCCAGCGTCGAACATCACCGCGAAGAACAGGATGGCGAACATCAGCATCATCGCGGTGGGCGCCACCTTGAGCATGCCGCCCATCACCATCTCGCCCAGCTGCGGGCCGAGGCCCAGTGCGAGCCCGAACACCACCGGCACCAGGATCAGCGCAACGATTGCCGACAATCGTTTGCTGAGAATCAGCGCCATGAACACCAAAACCATGCCGAAACCGACCCAAGCCATTTTCTTATCCTTGTTTTTTTATGAAGCCGCTTGCCGGTGCCGTCTGCTGCAAGGAACGCCCCGCCGTCGCAGCACCGATGGCGGGAAAAATAAACATGGATAGATTTCGTGTAAATCTGTATTTTTTTCGTCAACCAACGTTTGAAAACATCCGACACCCTCGCTGATGTGCCGGACACCATCCCCTCTTTCGCCCAGCGAGCCACCTGCAGACGCGAGCTTCCGATGCCCACCCAAGACGAGCTGTACCTGTCCGCCGAAGAAGCCGCCGCCCTGCTCGGCGTCAACCTGCCCACCCTGTATGCCTACGTCGGGCGCAAGAACATCCGCTCGCTCAAGGTCGAGGGCTCGCGCAAACGCCGCTACTGGGCAGCGGACATACAGCGCCTGACCAAAGGCGTGAAGACCGCCGACGGCAGCACCGGCAAGCGCGTTGCGGGCGACTCAAGCTCGCTGACCCTGCTTACCGAGAACGGCCTCTACTACCGGGGGCGGGACATCACCGAGCTGGTGGAAACGGCAACCGTGGAAGAAGTCGCGGAAATGTTCTGGCAGGTTCCCGGTGCTTTCGGCAATGCCCTACCGCACATGCCGTCGGGCGTATTGCCGTTGCTGGAGCTTTACAGCCACACGACGGTGATCGAGAAGGCCATCGCGCTGTTCCCTCTTGTGGAGCGGGAGAATCCCAAGGCATTCGACCTGTCCCCCGAAGGCTATGCGCGTACCGGCGCCGACGTGGTGCGCTGGTTCGCCGCCCTGGTCGTCGGCGCCACCGCGCCGGATACCCGACCTCTGCACGAATTCATTGCGGCCTCCCGCGGGGTGGACGCGCACTACGCCGACCTGATCCGGCGCATGCTGATCCTGTGCGTCGACCATGAACTGGACCACGCCACCTACAGCGTGCGCGCCGCCGCCAACACCGGCGTCACGCCCTATTACGCAGTGATTACCGGCCTGGCGGCGTCGCGGGGGCGACGCATGGCCTATGGCCGCAGCGAGGCGGTCGGGCGCCTGGTCGATGAAGTGTGCACGGCGAAGGACCCGTCCGACCCCATCCTTCAGCACTACAGCCAGGGCGGCGACATTCCGGGGTTCTGCGCCAACGTCCACCGCATCGCCGATCCACGCGCCATCAGCCTGAAGAACACACTCGACCGCATGTTCGCCGACGATCCGGAGTACCGCCGCCTGCTCAAGGCCATGAGCGTGGCGGAAGAACTGGTGCAACGCCCCGTGGAATTCATCCTGCTGGTCAGCTTCGTCGGTCGCAAGTTCAACCTGGTCGGCCAGGAACTGGCGCTGGCCGCGGTCGCCCGGCTGATCGGCTGGATCGCCCACGCCAGCGAGCAGTACAACCAGCAACCGATGGTCCGCCATCGTGCCCGCTACACCGGCGCCCTCCCCGGTTAAGCCAGCCCTCCGCAAAAACCGGCGGCAAGCCTTGCCGCCGCGTGCCCATCCCTCCCACGTCTCTCGCCGAATGCGCCATGGAAACGGGCGCCACTGATGTACGAATTTCGTACAGATTTACATCCAATCCACGCGTGTATAGCGTATCCGGGAGCTCAATACATACACATGTACGGCGCCAGTACATGAGTAATTGAACCAAGCCTAGGTTGCAGGGGATACAGCAATCGCTCACGCCCGCATCCAATAACAAGAAAAGGTGAATAGACGTGAAAGCAACCATCAAGCGGTCCGGCTTGCCCGGCGCAGCCGTCCTGGCGGTGGCAACCGCAGGCTACATGGCAGGCGCACAGGCGGTGAGTTTCAATCTTGGCGAGGTCGAGGGAAAGCTGGACTCCTCGCTGTCCATCGGGGCCAGTTGGGCGATGCGCTCGCCGGACCCGGACTTCATCGGCGTGGCCAATGGCGGCAAGGGCGAGTCCCGCACCACCGACGACGGCCGGCTGAACTTCAAGAAGCACGACACCTTTTCCAAGATATTCAAGGGCAGCCACGACCTGGAGCTGAAGTACGGCGACTCGGGTGTATTCGTGCGCGGCAAGTACTGGTACGACTTCGAGCTGAAGGACGAGCACCAGGACCTCTACGACATTCAGGACAAGGGCCGCAAGCGCGGTGCGCAGTCCTCCGGGATCGACCTGCTGGACGCGTTCTTCTATCACAACTACCAGATCGCCGATCTGCCCGGCTCGTTCCGCGTCGGCAAGCAGGTGGTCAGTTGGGGTGGCAGCACCTTCATCGGCGGCGGCATCAACGTGATCAACCCGCTGGACGCCAACGCCCTGCGCCGCCCCGGCTCGGAACTCAAGGAAGGCCTGCTGCCGGTGAACATGCTGTACCTGCAGCAGACCCTGAACGACGCGGTCAGCGTCGAGGCGTTCTACCAGCTCGAATGGGACCAGTCGGTGGCGGACAACTGCGGCACCTTCTTCGCCAGTTCCGACATCGCCGCGGACGGCTGCAACGACCGCTACGTGCTCAGCGGGGCCGACCAGGCGCCAGGCGAGTCGGACAACTCCGGCCTCAATGGCAACACCCTCTACCTGCCGCGCGGCGGCGACCGGGATGCACGCGACAGCGGCCAGTTCGGCGTGGCCCTGCGCTGGCTGCTGCCGGGGCTCAACGATACCGAGGTGAGTGCCTACTACCTGAACTACCACAGCCGCACGCCGGTGGGCAGTTCCACCATGGTCACCGCCGACCCGTTCACCAGCCCAGCTTTCGGTGCGCCCACGGGCACCTACTTCCTCGAATACCCGGAAGACATTCGGCTGTACGGCATGAGCTTCAACACCAACATCGGCAGCGCGTCGGTGGAAGGTGAGTTGAGCTATCGCCCGAACATGCCGCTGGCCTTCGACGACCTGATCTACGCCACCCTGCGGCTGGACCCGGTGGTGCCCAGCGTGATCCCCAACTCGGGCATCCCGGGCGACACCATCCACGGATACGTGCGCAAGCCGATGACCCAGGCGCAGCTCAGCGTCGCCCAGACCTTCGACCAGATCCTCGGCGCCAGCCGCCTGACCCTGGTCGGCGAGGCCGGCTACAACCACCTCTCCGGCATCTCCGAGGGTAAGGCCGGCGCGTTGCGTTTCGGTCGCGCCAGCCCTTACGGCACCGGCGAGTACTACGGCAACAACGGCGAAGACCTGTGCCGCACGCTGCTCAGCGCGCGCCCCGAGTACTGCAACAGCAACGGCTACTTCACTCGCAACTCCTGGGGTTATCGCCTGCGTGGCAGCCTCGCCTACAACGGGGTGATCGGCGGACTGGACCTGACGCCGAGCCTGGCCTTCTCCCACGATGTGGACGGCTACGGGCCGAACTTCAACGAGGGCAGCAAGGCCATCAGCATCGGCCTGAGCGCCAAGTACCTGAACAACTATGAAGCCAGCCTGAGTTACACCGACTACTTCGGCGGCGATTACAACACCCTCGTCGACAGAGACTTCCTGAGCGCCAGTTTCGGCGTCACGTTCTGAGGATTTCCCCATGCCCATAAAAACAACGATGCTCTACGCCACACTGGCCAGCCTGACGCTGCTGGTCGAACCCTGCTTCGCCGCCGTCGACGCCGCCAAGATCGCCGAGCTGGGTCAACGCCTGACGCCCGTGGGCGCCGAACAGGCCGGCAACGCCGCCGGCACCATCCCGGCCTGGACCGGGGGCCTGCCCAGGGACGCCGGCAAGGTGGTCGACGGTTTCCGCGAAGACCCCTTCGCCAAGGAACAACCGTTGTTCACCATCACCGCGAAGAACCTCGACCAGTACCGCGCCCAGCTCAGCCCCGGCCAACAGGCGCTGTTCGCCCGCTACCCGGACACCTACAAGATGCCGGTGTACCCCAGCCATCGCAGCATCGCCTGGCCGCAATCCACCTACGAGACGATCCGCAAGAACGCCGCCGCCACCCAATTGGTGGCAGACGGCAATGGCCTGACCAACTACCGCAGCCCGCTGGCGTTCGCCATTCCGCAAAATGGCCTGGAAGTGATCTGGAACCACATCACGCGTTACCGCGGCGGCAGCTTCGAGCGCGAAACCACGGCCCTCATGACCACCCCGAACGGCACCTATTCGTGGAAGACCGAGCGCGACCGCCTGGCCTACAGCGAACAGTTGCTGGACTACGACCCGTCGAAGTCGAACAACGTCCTCTACTACTTCACCTCGGAGAACATCGCCCCCGCACGCGATGTGGGCAGCGTGCTGCTGGTGCACGAAACCCTCGACCAGGTGAAGGAGCCGCGCATGGCCTGGCAGTACAACGCCGGCCAGCGCCGCGTGCGCCGTGCCCCCCAGGTCGCCTACGACAGCCCCGGCCCGGGCAACCTGCGCACCACCGACCAGACCGACATGTTCAACGGTTCGCCCAACCGCTACGACTGGCAACTGGTCGGCAAGAAGGAGCTGTACATCCCCTACAACAGCTTCCGCCTCGCCGACCCGAGCGTCCGCTACGACGACCTGGTCACCCCCGGCCACATCAATCAGGACAAGACCCGTTACGAGCTGCACCGCGTCTGGGAAGTCATCGCCACCCTGAAGCCGGGCCAGCGTCACGTGTATTCCAAGCGCCATCTGTTCATCGACGAAGACAGCTGGACCATCGTCGAGGCCGACCACTACGACAACCGTGGCAACCTCTGGCGCGTATCGGAAAATCACGTGCTGCCGCTGTATGACGTGCAAACGCAGATCTCCGCTGGTGAACTCACCTACGACCTGCTGTCCGGGCGCTACCTGGCCAACTAC
Source organism: Pseudomonas sp. UBA5782 (assembly GCA_002418465.1). Classification (GTDB taxonomy): domain Bacteria; phylum Pseudomonadota; class Gammaproteobacteria; order Pseudomonadales; family Pseudomonadaceae; genus Pseudomonas_O. The sequence continues at coordinate 11,644 of DIEE01000109.1, forward strand.
GTGTTCAACCAGACCAAGAACGCCTACCAGTTCGGCCTTAAAGCCAAGTCCTCCGACTTCACGCCGGCGGCGTTGCGCTCCATGGGCATTCGCTGAAACCTGGCGTGGGCTTCCTACTCGACCGCTCCCAGGCCGGCGCCCTATCGCCAGCCCGGACCCGGGCCGCGATCGAGGCGGACGCCCGCTCAACGCTGCACGGGGGGGCGTCGAACCTTCTCGTAAGGTCCAGAGCGAATATGTGCTGTAGGCCAGCGTAAGCGGTGCCAGCAGCGCGAAGCTCAGCAGACGAAGCCTGACCGAAGAGCGGCGTCGCCTTCTGCTGGAACTTCGACCCCGCGACGAACAGGGACGATCCCGGCAGGAAGCCGGAGGTCACTCAGAGCAGCGTGACGAACGGCGGCACCCAGTCCGCCACGCCGGGGCGCAAGCGAATGGACTCCCCCCGCGCCGGTAGACATCCCCAGCCTATGCTTGGCCGCCCAAAGGCACTATGCATGTGCCGCTGCCTGCAAAAGCGCCTTGGCCCGCAGCGCGATGGATGACATGTAGCCGCGCCGCCAGACCATGCTGATGGGGCCGCGGATATGCTCCGAGCGAATTGGCAGCATTACGACGTTGGCTGGCAAGCTTTCCGCTGACACCGCATGGGAATTGACCATGCTCACCAGCGGCATGCGTGACACGGCCAGTAGCAGCGCCGGCAGGTTGTTCGCTTCCAGCACCAGGTTTGGCAAGGAGATCGCCTCCAACGCAAAGACACGCTCGAGTTGTACACGCGCAAACTCATGCTTGCTTGAGCCGGCCCACTGGCAACCGGCCAGATCCCCCATCGACACACTCTGCAAGGTCGCCAACGGATGCTGATCGTTGACCACAACCTGATAGTCGTCTTCAAGCAGGTGCAGCATGTCCAGAACCGCACCTGACTGCCCAGAGTTGCGCCCACGCTTAACGCCCTACACAACAATCGCGCCGCAACGACGGCGCTTGGGAGGCTGCCTTGCCTGGTGACCAACTCTCGACGATCTTGATGCCGTTGCTGCTGGCATTGATCATGTTTTCACTCGGGCTGGGCCTGGTGCCCGCCGACTTCCGGCGGATCGCCGCACAGCCTCGCGCCTTCCTGCTCGGTTTTGCCTGCCATTTCGTTCTGCTGCCCTTAATGTGTTTTGCCTTGCTCTCGGTTTTTCCCTTGCCGGGGGCCATTGCCGTCGGTTTTATGCTGATCGCCGCATGCCCGACCGGTACAACGTCCAATCTGCTGACCTATATCGCACGCGGCGATGTGGCCCTTGCGCTCAGCTTTACCGCCGCCGCCAGCCTGATGACCATCATCACCTTGCCGTTGATCGTAACCCTGGCCATGGGGCACTTTCTCGGCGCGCACCAGCAAATCGATTTCCCGGTTGGCTTCATGATGATTCAAGTCTTCGCCATGCTCGGGTTGCCCGTCGCACTGGGCATGCTGGCACGGCGCATCTGGCCGCGCGCTGCACAACGCCTTGAGCCGCTGGCGACACGGCTTTCTACCTTAGCGTTCGCGATCATCGTAGTCGGCGCGCTAGTGAAGAATTGGGGCCTGTTCGAACAGAGCTTTAGCGTCGTTGAACGAGCCCCTTGAAACATAGGACACCGTTTCCCCCTTACCATAAGGGTTAGGCAAACGACTGTGTTTATGACTACCAGCAAAGACAAAAGCATTGAAGTGCTCGGCCAGGAGCGGCGTCGCCGCTGGAGCGTCGGAGAGAAACTGGCCATGGTGCGCGAGAGTCTGGAGCCCGGATAAAGCGTCTCGGTAGTGGCCCGGCGCAACGGCATCAATCCCAACCAACTGTTCCACTGGCGCAAGCTTTATCAGGACGGCAGCCTTTCGGCGGTCAGTGCCGGTGAAGCGGTGGTGCCTGCTTCCGAGTTGGCCGATGCCCTCAAGCAGATCCGCGAACTGCAACGAATGCTGGGCAAGAAGACCATGGAGGCCGAGATTCTTAAGGAAGCGGTGGAGATCGCCCGATCGCGAAAATAGATTGCGCACTCACCCTTGTTGCCGGGGGACGACCAGTGAAAGCGGTCAGTGAGAGTCTCGGTGTGGCGCGCTCGCAATTGACGGCTCGGCTCAAACAATCTGCTCCAGGGGCGCAGCCGCGTCGGCGCCGGACACTCAACGATGCGGCACTGGTCGAGCAGATCAAGCAGGCGGTCAGCGTACTGCTCAGCTACGGCTATCGTTGGGTCTGGGGCCTGTTGCGCCGACAGCATGAGCAGCAGGCCTTGGCTCCAGTCAACGTGAAGCGGGTTTACCGCGTCATGCGTGACTACGATCTGTTGCTGGAACGCGGGCGCAAGCAGCCGGGAGTGGCGCGGCGTCACGAAGGCCGTGTCGCCGTGGACACGAGTAACACCCGCTGGTGTTCGGATGGCTTCGAGTTCCGCTGCGAAGACGGCGAAAAGCTGCGCGTAACCTTCGCCCTGGACTGCAGTGACCGCGAGGCCATCAGTTGGGTAGCCAGCCCCAACGGTTACAGTGGAGACGATGTCCGCGACGTGATGCTAGAAGCCATCGAGCAACGCTTCGGTAGCGAGTTGCCGGGATCGCCAGTGCAATGGCTGAGCGATTACGGCTCGGCTTATGCCGCCGAACAGAACCGGGCCTTTGCTCGACAAATCGGCCTACTACCGCTGACGACCCCAGTGTGCAGCCCGCAGAGTAACGGTATGGCGGAGAGCTTCGTGAAGACCATGAAGCGCGACTACATCCGGCACATGCCCAAGCCCGATCAAGCGACGGCACTGCGCAACCTGGCCATCGCCTTCGAGCATTACAACGAGGAACACCCGCACAGCGCCCTGAAATACCGCTCACCTCGGGAGTTCAGGCGCTTGGCTGAGGTATCAACTTAACGGCGTGC
>DIEE01000228.1 GCA_002418465.1 Pseudomonas sp. UBA5782
CCCTTGGCGGCTGAGGGCGCGGCAGCCGGACGTGCCTGGGCGGCGGGGCTGGCGTTGATCACCGTGGCCTTGCCGCCGGTGAGCGCGGCAAGGGAGTCGTTGGGCATGCCGCCGGACAGCGTGCGCCCCGGCGCCGAGGCGGCCAGCGCTTCGAGCTTGCCGGCGCGGCTCAGGGCCTTCNNAACTGGTCGTTGGAGAACGGCTTGCCGATGTAGTCGGAGACGCCGGCCTGGATCGCCTGGACCACGTTGTCCTTGTCGCCACGGCTGGTGACCATGATGAACGGCGTGGTCTTCAGGTTGTCCTGCTCGCGGCACCAGGTGAGCAGTTCGAGGCCGGACATTTCCGGCATCTCCCAGTCGCAGAGGATCAGGTCGACGCTCAGCCGGCCGAGCAGTTGCTGGGCCTTGCGCCCGTTCACCGCCTCTTCCAGCTGGATGCCGGGAAAGTGATCGCGCAGCCCCTTCTTCACCAGATCGCGAATAAAGGATGCGTCGTCCACCACCAGCACACTGACTTTGCTCATCGGCCACTCCTGAAGATTGGGCCTAAGCATAGCCTTGGCGGGTGGCTAATGGCTAACCGCCAACACCTGTTGCGGCGAACGCCGGCGTCGGCGCCGACGAATCGCCGTGCGGCTGGCTCAGGGCGCGACCTCTTCCGGCTCGCCGGGGAGCTGGCGTTTCTTCTTGGTCAGGCCGGTGTGGCGCACGTCGGTGCCGCGCACCAGGTAGATCACCAGTTCGGCGATGTTGCGCGCGTGGTCGCCGATCCGCTCCAGCGAGCGCAGCGCCCAGATCACGCTGAGCACGCGGGAGATCGAGCGCGGGTCTTCCATCATGTAGGTGACCAGTTCGCGCAGCGCGGTCTTGTACTCGCGGTCGACGGTCTTGTCGTACTGCGCCACCGACAGCGCCAGGTCGGCGTCGAAGCGGGCGAAGGCGTCCAGCGCCTCCTGGACCATCTTGCGTACCTGGCCACCGATGTGGCGGACCTCGACGTAACCACGCGGAGCGGTGCCGTCTTCGCACAGCTCGATGGCGCGCTTGGCGATCTTGGTCGCTTCGTCGCCGATCCGCTCGAGGTCGATCACCGACTTGGAGATGCTGATGATCAGGCGCAGGTCGGATGCCGCCGGCTGGCGACGGGCGAGGATGCGCACGCATTCCTCGTCGATGTTGCGTTCCATCTGGTTGATCTGGTCGTCGATCTCGCGGACCTGCTGGGCGAGGCCGGTGTCGGCGTCGATCAGCGCGGTGACCGCGTCGTTGACCTGCTTCTCGACCAGGCCGCCCATCGCCAGGAGATGGCTGCGCACTTCCTCCAGTTCGGCGTTGAATTGCTGGGAGATGTGTTGGGTGTGGCCGTCTTTGTTGATCATTCTCTAACTCCGCGAAAAACCGGTAGGGTGCGCCGCGCGCACCAGTGGCGAGTCGGTGCGCGCGGCGCACCCTACGGCACGAGGTCTAGCCGTAGCGGCCGGTGATGTAATCCTCTGTCTGCTTCTTCGCCGGGTTGGTGAACAGCGTGTCGGTGTCGCCGAATTCGATCAGCTTGCCCATGTACATGAACGCCGTGTAGTCGGAAACCCGCGCGGCCTGCTGCATGTTGTGGGTGACGATGACGATGGTGTACTTGCTCTTCAGCTCGTAGATCAGCTCCTCGACCTTCAGCGTCGAGATCGGGTCGAGTGCCGAGCAGGGTTCGTCGAGCAGCAGCACTTCGGGCTGCACCGCCACCGTGCGGGCGATCACCAGGCGCTGCTGCTGGCCGCCGGAGAGGCCGAGGGCGGAGTCGTGCAGGCGGTCCTTCACCTCGTCCCACAGCGCGGCGCTCTTGAGCGACCATTCCACCGCTTCGTCGAGCACGCGCTTCTGGTTGATGCCCTGGATGCGCAGGCCATAGACGACGTTCTCGTAGATGCTCTTGGGGAACGGGTTGGGCTTCTGGAAGACCATGCCGACGCGGCGGCGCAGCTCGGCGACTTCCACGCCCTTGCGGTAGATGTCCTGGCCATCGAGAAGGATTTCACCCTCGACGCGGCAGCCGTCGACCAGATCGTTCATCCGGTTGAAGGTGCGCAGCAGGGTCGACTTGCCGCAGCCGGACGGGCCGATGAAGGCGGTCACGCGCTGCTTGGGGATGTTCATGCTGACGTCGAACAGCGCCTGCTTGTCGCCGTAGAACAGGTTCAGGCCGGGCACTTCGAGGGCGACGGTCTCGTCGGCCAGGCTCAGGCTCTGCTTGTCGCGGCCGAGGGCCTTGATGTCGATGCCGTGGGTTTGCGTTTCGTGCTGCATGGGATGCTCCCTACGCTAACAATTCGGTTAGCCGGCCGCGCGCGGCGCGTCCGGCGCGATTCGATCAGTGGTCCAGCGCCTTGTACTTCTCGCGCAGGTGGTTGCGGATGAACACCGCGCTCAGGTTGAGCAGGGCGATCACCAGCACCAGCAGGAACGCGGTGGCGTACACCAGCGGCCGCGCGGCCTCGACGTTGGGGCTCTGGAAGCCGACGTCGTAGATGTGGAAGCCCAGGTGCATGATCTTCTGGTCCAGGTGCAGGTACGGGTAGTTGCCGTCCAGCGGCAGCGCCGGCGCCAGCTTGACCACGCCGACCAGCATCAGCGGTGCGACTTCGCCGGCGGCGCGGGCCACGGCGAGGATCAGGCCGGTCATCATCGCCGGGCTGGCCATCGGCAGCACGACCTTCCAGAGGGTTTCCGCCTTGGTCGCGCCGAGCGCCAGGGAGCCCTCGCGCAACGCCCGCGGGATGCGCGCCAGGCCTTCCTCGGTGGCGACGATCACCACCGGCACGGCGAGGATCGCCAGGGTCAGCGAGGCCCACATCAGCCCCGGCGTGCCGAAAGTTGGCGCCGGCAGGGCTTCGGCGAAGAACAGCCGGTCGATCGAGCCGCCCAGCACGTAGACGAAGAAGCCCAGGCCGAACACGCCATAGACGATCGCGGGGATCCCGGCGAGGTTGTTCACGGCGATGCGGATCACCCGCGTCAGCGGCCCCTGCCTGGCGTATTCGCGCAGGTAGATGGCCGCCAGCACACCGAACGGGGTGACGATCACGGCCATGATCAGGGTCATCATCACGGTTCCGAAGATGGCCGGGAAGATGCCGCCCTCGGTGTTCGCCTCGCGCGGTTCGTCGCTGAGGAATTCCCACAGCTTGGCGAAGTAGAAGCCGAGCTTGGCGCCGGTCCCCATGGTGTTCGGCTGGTAGGCGCGAACCACCTTGCCCAGGCTCATCTCCTGTTCCTGGCCGTCTACGGTGCGCACCGTCACGCTGTCGCGGTCGAACTGCTGGTGCAGGTCGTTGAGCTGGCCTTCGAGGATCTTGTACTCGGCGTCCCACTGCGCACGCTCGGCGTCCAGGTCGGCCTGCGCGGCGGCGTTCAGCTGGCCGTCCAGCTCCAGCTTGCGGGTCTTCAGGCGCAGGCGTTCGAGGCCGGCGTTGATGCGCCCGATGTCGCGTTTCTCCAGTCTGGATATCTGCCCATAGAGCTCGTCGACGCGGCCGATGCGCTGCTGCATCGCGGCCCAGGCGTCGGCGCCCTCGGCGACCACCTGACCGCTTTCCTTCACGTTGACCAGGTAGCCGTAGAAGTTGCCCCACTCGCGGCGCTCCATGACCATCAGGTTCTGCGGCGTGCGCAGGTTGCTGGTCCACTCGGCGACCACCCAGGTGAAGTCGGCGCCGTAGACCTCGCGGTTGCCGACCTTGAACAGCTCGCGGGTCATGAACTCGCCGCCGTTGACGTCCACCGGCAGGCCGGCACTGGCCAGCCGCGCGCGCGGTACTTCCTCGGCCTGGACCCGTTCGCCGGCCATCACCTTGGGTTGCTCGTTGGGCACCTGGTAGTCGGCTTCCAGCACGTCCGCCGGCCAGAAGTTGGCCAGGCCGCGGGTGGCGATCACCGCCAGCAGGCCGACGGTCATGATCACCGCGATGGACACGCCGCCGGCGGTCATCCAGACCCAGGGCGAGCCGCTCTTGAACCAGGATTTCAGGGTTTGCTGTTTCACCGCTCGTACCTTCGTTCGTTTCGCCCGGAGAGGTCGCGCCGGGCAGTGTTTGCATATAAAGAGGGGTGGCGTCGTGCTGGCCCGGACACTCTCTTCTGTTGGGATGGAGCCCAACAGTGTGCTGGCGTCGACACCCTCTCCCGCCCTGCGGGCACCCTCTCCCCGGGGGATAGGGTCATCAGCGGGCCGGCTGTACCGGCCTGCTTCTTATAGCGAGGCGTACTTCTTGCGCAGGCGGGTACGGATCACTTCCGCCAGGGTGTTCATCACGAAGGTGAAGCTCAGCAGCACCAGCGCGGCGAGGAACAGCACGCGGTAGTGCGAACTGCCCACCTCGGATTCGGGCATTTCCACCGCGGTGTTGGCCGCCAGGGTGCGCAGGCCCTCGAAGATGTTCATGTCCATGATCGGCGTGTTGCCGGTGGCCATCAGCACGATCATGGTCTCGCCCACGGCGCGGCCGAGGCCGATCATCAGCGCCGAGAAGATGCCCGGGCTGGCGGTGAGGATGACCACGCGGGTCATGGTCTGCCAGGGCGTGGCGCCAAGGGCCAGGGAACCGAAGGTGAGGCTTTTCGGCACGCTGAACACGGCGTCTTCGGCGATCGAGAAGATGTTCGGGATCACCGCGAAGCCCATCGCCAGGCCGACCACCAGGGCGTTGCGCTGGTCGAAGGCGATGCCCAGGTCATGCGACAGCCAGCGGCGCATGTCGCCGGCGAACAGCCAGTTCTCCAGGTGTCCGCTCATGCCCAGCGACAGCGCGCCGATGCCGAGGATCACCGGGATCAGCAGCGCCGCTTCCCAGCCCTCGGGAATCGCCAGGCGGACTTTCTCCGGCAGGCGGCTCCACAGGTAAGCGGCGAGGAGGATGCCGATCGGCGTCAGCAACAGCAGGCTGAAGATGCCCGGCAGGTGGCCTTCGACGTAGGGCGCGAGGAACAGCCCGGCGAAGAAGCCGAGGATCACCGTCGGCAGCGCTTCCATCAGTTCGATCACCGGCTTGACCTTGCGGCGCATCGCCGGGGCCATGAAGTAGGCAGTGTAGATGGCCGCACAGATCGCCAGCGGGGCGGCGAGGATCATCGCGTAGAAGGCCGCTTTCATGGTGCCGAAGGTCAGCGGCGCGAGGCTCAGCTTGGGTTCGAAGTCACCGTTGGCCGAGGTCGACTGCCAGACGTAGCGCGGCTCGTCGTAGTTCTCGTACCAGACCTTGCTCCACAGCGCGCTCCAGGACACTTCCGGGTGCGGGTTGTCGACCACGAAGCGCTGCAGCCCGCCGTTGGACTCCACCAGCAGGCGCGAGGCGCGCGGCGACAGCGCGGCGCGGGTCTCGCCTTCGGCGACCTGCTGGATCAGCAGGGTGCGGTGCGCGGTGCTGTGGAAGATGCCCAGCGCGCCGCCGGCGTCCAGCGCCATGAAGCCCTTGCGGCGCTCCTCGGGGACGATCTGGGTGACCGGTTTTTCACCAAGCTTGAAGTCGCGGATGTGCGTCAGCACCGACTTGCCGTCGCCGTCGCGGACCATGAACCACTGGGCGATGCCGCCCTTGCTGTCGCCGACCAGCAGCGAGGTGCCGCCGAGCAGCGGGCTGATGGTGCTGACTTCGGCGTCGCCCTTGAGCATCGCGTAACGGCCGTTGAGGCTCTTGCTGCGCAGGTCGAAGACGTCGGCGGTGGCCTTGCCGTTGAACACGTATAGCCACTGCTGGCGGGGGTCGATGACCAGCGCCTTGATCGGCTCGGCGATCTGCGGCAGGGCGATGCGCGTCTCGTCCTGGCTGACCTCGCCGGTCATCAGGTTCTCTTCGCGGCTGATCGACAGCAGGCTCAGCTCGGCGCCGCTGGAGCCGGCGAGCATCAGCGTGTCGCCGTTCTCGCTCATCGCCACGTGCTCCAGCGCGCGTCCCTGCGGGTCGAGCACGATCGGCGCTTCGCCGAGCGGGTACTGCAGGGTCGGCGTGATGGTCTTGACGTTGTTCGGGTAGGTCACCGGATAGGTGTGGGTGAACAGCAGCACCTGGCCATTGGACAGGCCGAGAAGCACGCGGTGGCTGCCGGGCTGGTCCTGGCTCACCGAGGTGATGCTGGCGCCGGCCGGCAGCGGCAACTGCACGCGGTTCAGCGGCGTGCTGTCCTTGAGGGTGAAGAACTGCACCTGGCCGGCGCGATCCAGACGCATCGCCACCTTGTTCTGCTCTTCCACGGCGAGCAGCAGCGCGTCGTTCTGCGCGGCCAGCCAGGATGGCTGCTGCGCCTTCAGCGGCTTCAGCTCGGCGCCGGCGAAGATCGGCAGCACCACGTGGGCGAGGTAGAAGAAGATCAGAGTGATGGCGCCAAGCACCGCCAGGCCACCAATCGAGACGTACCAGCGGGTAAGCCGGTCCTTGAACGCGCGGACGCGCCGTTTGCGTTGCTGGGCGGGGGTGTTGAAATCCAGCCTCAGTCCGTTCGATGGGGGGCTCATGCTGTTGTTGGCCAGGTCATTCATGAGGAATTCTCGGGGCGCTGCGAACAGGGCCACTTATTGCGGGGGCTTCAATCTAGCCGCCTTCTGTGACAGATAGATGACAGAGTGCTGACACGACGATGCCCACCGCCCCGAACGGGGCGGCGGGCTTCGTTGGAACCTGCTCACGATCTGCCCTATAGGGCGCTAGCTCGCGAGATCGTGAACAGGTTCAGCGAAAGACGACTGCGGTCGCCGTGCGCCTGTTACAGGCCGGCGTCCTTCATGGCCTTCTCGACCACTTTGGACGGCAGTGGGATGTAGCCATCCTTCACCACAACTTCCTGACCCTGCTTGGACAGGACCATCTTGAGGAACTGCGCTTCCAGCGGAGCCAGGGCCTTGTTCGGCGCCTTGTTCACGTAGACGTAGAGGAAGCGGGCCAGCGGATATTTGCCGGAGAGGGCATTCTGCTCGTTGGCTTCTTCCAGCTCACCCTTCTTGTTGACCAGGGGAACGGCGCGGACGCTGGAGGTCTTGTAGCCGATGCCCGAGTAACCGATGGCGTTCAGGGTGCTGGAGATCGACTGCACCACCGAGGCCGAACCCGGCTGCTCGTTGACGTTGGACTTGAAGTCGCCTTTGCACAGGGCTTCTTCCTTGAAGTAACCGTAGGTGCCGGATACCGAGTTGCGACCGAACAGCTGGATCGGCTTGTTCGCCCATTCGCCGGTCAGGCCGGTTTCGCCCCAGGATTTGATCTCTTTCGGCTCGCCGCACAGGCGGGTGCTGGAGAAGATCGCATCGACCTGCTGCATGGTCAGCTGCTTGATCGGGTTGTCCTTGTGCACGAACACGGCCAGGGCGTCGATTGCGACCGGGATGGCGGTCGGCTTGTAGCCGTATTTCTCTTCGAAGGCCTGGATCTCGGCGTCCTTCATCTGGCGGCTCATCGGGCCCAGGTTGGAAGTGCCTTCGGTGAGTGCCGGCGGCGCGGTGGAGGAACCGGCGGCCTGGATCTGGATGTTCACGTTGGGGTAGAACTTCTTGTAGTTCTCGGCCCACAGGGTCATCAGGTTGGCCAGGGTGTCGGAACCGACGCTGGACAGGTTGCCGGACACGCCGGAGGTTTTCTCATAGGTCGGCAGCGCCGGGTCGATCGCAGCGAACGCACTAGCGGTACCTACGCCAGCGGCGACGAAGGTCAGGGCCGCCATTAGACGATTCAGTTTCATGCTTGCTCCTAGCATTCCAGTGTGGGTCGAACGGGGGCCAGTATCGGCAGGCCGTATGAACACTCTATGAAAGGAATGTGACAGTTGAATGACTGCCTCAGAAAACGCCGAGGCCCGCGCGTGGCGGGCCTCGGAGCGGCTTCGGGCGGGCGTCGCAGCTAGTGCGGCGTGGGCTGCCAGCGCTCGGCGTCGAGCAGAT
>DIEE01000227.1:0-243 GCA_002418465.1 Pseudomonas sp. UBA5782
GCCGCGCGTTTCGGTGTCGGCGCGCGGCGGCGCCTGCATCTGGCGCGCAAGCTGCTGGCGTTCCGCAATGCGCTGCGCGCCAGCCTGCGACGCCCGCCGGCGGTGCTGCTCGGGGTATTCGCGCTGACCGCCGCGCACTGGTTGCTGCGCTACAGCGTGCTCTATCTGGCCCTGGTAGGCCTCGGTCACGCCATCCCCTGGGCCTGGACCTTTCTGGTGCAGATGCTGGCGCTCACGGCCGGT
>DIEE01000227.1:297-9436 GCA_002418465.1 Pseudomonas sp. UBA5782
CTTCTACCTGATCGCCGGTGCGCCGGTGTTCCTGCACCTGGCGGGGCGGCCTTTGCTGGAGCGGCTGATGCGTTCGCGTGAGTCCTGAGTTGCGGCGCTGCCGGTCGTCAGGTTCGTCGAACTCCACAGCTGACGCGGCAGTCAGTTTTTATGTACCGACCAACTTTGGAGTGACGCTATGAGCAGTACTACCGACAAAATCAAAGGTAAGACCAACGAAGCCGTGGGCAAGGTCAAGCAGGGCGTCGGCGAAGCCACCGACAACAGCCGCCTGAAAGGCGAAGGCAAGGTCCAGGAAGCCAAGGGCGAAACCCAGACCGCCGTTGGCAAAACCAAGGATGCAGTGAAGAAAGCCGGCAACCTCTGATCGGGCATGCCGAGCGTAACGAAGGGCCATCGCAGATGGCCTTTCGCGTTTCTGGACTTCGCCGCACCCACTACAACCAGAGGAACGCACGATGAGCAGCGACACAGCGAAAACCTCGAACGAACACGATCCGCAGAAAAAGCCGCCGGTGACCCATGAGCCGGGTGAGCCGCCCAAGCACAAGAAGGACGAAAAGCTCGACCAGGCACTGGAAGACAGCTTTCCGGCCAGCGACCCGGTTTCCCCGTGACGATGGGAGTGTCGATGAAGTTTCCCCGCGCCGAACAACTCTACTTCGAGGCACCCGAGCTGCAGCCGTCACCGAAGGCCAGGCCTATTGCCCACAGCCACGCGTTCCGCTACCGCGGCCATACCGTGATCGTGCATCTCACCGGCTACGCCGAGGCGCAACTGGCGCCGGTCTGGGCGATGGGCGTGGAGGTGGTCAAAGGCGCGGAGGTGGTCGTCGAACTGCAGCGCGATCCCGAGCAGAGTTTCGTCGATATCGAACAGGCGGGCGCGGCGGGAATGCAGTGGGGCAAGGCTTTGGTGGACGATCTGTAGCGGAGGGATGATGAAGCGGTGGAGCGGGGTGACAGCGGGGCCCCGAAAGAGGCCCCGGCGAGCGATTACTTCTTGCCCAGGCTGATCTGGCGCGACGAGCCCCATACCTGACCGCTGACGCCCTTGGCCACTTGCTGGATCTCGCCACCGGCTTTCAGGAACGCCTTGACTTGAGCGTCGATGGATTCGCGAGTTTCAACGGCGGCGGCATTTTTGGCCTTGCTAGCGGTTACCTTGCTCATGCTGCTCTCAACCTCTTCGATGCGTAGTCGGTCGGCCATTGTACACAAAATGAGCAAACTTGGGGCGGTTAAATCACGATTGTTCGATTACAGGGCTGAGTGGACGCCGGGTTGAATCTCTCCGCCGCGCGGATGGTCACAGCTTCATCAGCCACGAACCTTTGGAGACTCACATGGACATGCCAGGCTTTCACGACCTCGGTACGCTGTTCGAACAACTCGGCCTGGAGTCCGATCCGGCCGCCATCGACGCCTTCATCGGCGAGCACGCGCCACTACCCGACGACGTGAAAGTCTCGGAAGCACCGTTCTGGACGGAGAATCAGGGGCGACTGCTCAAGGAACTGATAATGGACGATGCCGAGTGGGCGCCGGTGGTCGACGAGCTCAACGCGCGCCTGCACCAGACCAAGCACTAATCAGCGCTTGCCCATCGCCCGGCGCGTGCCCTTGGGGGCCGGGCCGGGTGTCTTGTCGTGGTTGCTGCTGTTGGACTTCTGGTACCACGGCTTGTCGTTCTTCGACTTGGCCAGGTCTGCCATCGCGAACGGAAAACCGAAGGCCGGGATCGAACCCGGCTTTCTGCCCTGTTCGGCGGCGATTTCTTCACCCTGCGGATTGACGCTGTCCTTGGCTTCGAGGGCGGACGTGTCGTCCTGGGGGATGTTCGGCTTGGAAGTCATGGTGGTTCCGCGAGGCGCTGATGAAAGGGGAGGCTGAAATCGGCGGCGAGTATACCCGAGCCCGGCACCCCGCTGTATGCAGGACATCGGTTGCTCAGCGCGGCTGGCGCAGCGGGATGAGCAGGCCGGAGAGGCCGTTGTGATCGATCTCCTGCATCAGTTGCAGCAGACGGCCGATCTCGCCGGGCGGAAAGCCTTCGCGGGCGAACCAGTTCAGGTAGTTGCCCGGCAGGTCGGCGATCAGCCGGCCCTTGTACTTGCCGTAGGGCATGCTGCGGGTCACCAGCAGCAGGAGGTCTTCGGGTTTCATCGGATCGCTCGCATGGAAAGCCGCCGGCTCGCGCCGACGGCGTGCCGTTCGATCAGTCCTGCTTCTTCAGCAGGTCGGCCAGGCCGGCGAGGCCCTTGAAGGTCTGCTTGGGCCCGTTGTCGCCGGGCTTGGCTTCGGCGAAGTACTGGTTGTCGGTGTAGCGCGAGTGCTCGTTGTCGTGGCAGTACAGGCAGAGCAGCTCCCAGTTCGAGCCGTCTTCGGGGTTGTTGTCGTGGTTGTGGTCCTTGTGGTGAACCGTCAGCTCGCTCAGCCGCTTGCCGCCGAACTCGCGCGCGCAACGGCCGCACACCCACGGATACATCTTCAGCGCTTTCTCGCGATAGCCCTGCTCGCGCTGGGCGTAGGGGACGTGCGGCTTGTTCATCGCGTACTCCGGTTCACTCGGCCAGGCCGACGTAGACGTTCTGCACGTCGTCGTGGCCGTCCAGCGCATCGAGGAAGGCCTCGACTTCTTCCAGCTCGGCGCCGGACAGGCTCACCGGGTTCTTCGGCCGGTAGCCGAGCTGCGCCGACTGCACGTGGAAGCCGAATTCCGGCAGTGCCTTACATACGGCGTCCATGTCGGTCGGTTCGCTGAGGAACAGCGTGGCGCCGTCTTCGGCGGGCTCGAAATCCTGCGCGCCGGCTTCGATGGCGGCGAGCTCAGGGTCGGCATCGGCGGCAGTCGGGGCGGCTTCGATCATGCCCAGGTAGTCGAAGTCCCAGGACACCGAACCACTGGCGCCGAGCTGGCCCTTGCGGAACAGCACGCGGATTTCCGCCACGGTGCGGTTCACGTTGTCGGTCAGGCATTCGACGATCACCGGCACGCGGTGCGGGGCGAAGCCTTCGTAGGTGGTGCGCTCGAACTGCACGCTTTCGCCGAGCAGGCCGGCGCCTTTCTTGATCGCGCGCTCCAGGGTCTCGCGCGTCATCGAGGCTTTCTTGGCCTGCTCGACGACCATCCGCAGGCGCGGGTTCATGTCCGGATCGGCGCCGTTCCGCGCGGCGATCATGATTTCCTTCGCCAGCTTGCCGAAGATACGGCCCTTGGCGTTGGCTGCCGCTTCCCTATGTTTCGCTTTCCACTGTGCGCCCATGACTGGTCTCGTAACTCTGAAAAAAGGGGTTCAACCGCTATCAGGCGCGAATTCTAGCTCGCCACGGCCTGCCTCGGCACCTGTCATGGCGGCGGAGGGACAACCGGCGCTGTATCGATGTTTTGCCCGACGACTGTATCGCGTCGCCGGGACGGCGGATGGTTTCTAATGGTCGGCCTTGTCCGTTCTGCCTGAGAAGAGTTCGAAATGTCACCGAAAGATCTACTGCTGGCGCTGGTCGTCATCATCGTCTGGGGCCTCAACTTCGTGGTCATCAAGGTCGGCCTGCACGGCCTGCCGCCGATGCTGCTGGGCGCCCTGCGTTTCATCCTGGCGGCGTTTCCGGCGGTGTTCTTCATCAAGCGTCCGCAGATTCCGCTGCGCTGGCTGCTGGCCTACGGCCTGACCATTTCCCTCGGCCAGTTCGCCTTCCTGTTTTCGGCGATGCATGTCGGCATGCCGGCCGGGCTGGCCTCGCTGGTGCTGCAGTCGCAGGCGTTCTTCACCCTGTTCTTCGCCGCGGCTTTCCTTGGCGAGCGGATTCGCCCGGCGAACCTGCTTGGACTGCTGGTGGCCGCCGGCGGGCTGATCCTGATCGGCACCGAAGGCGATCGCAGCATGACCCTCGCCGGCTTCGTACTGACCATCGCCGCGGCGTCGATGTGGGCGATGGGCAACATCGTCACGCGCAAGGTCGGCAAGGTGAACCTGGTCGGCCTGGTGGTCTGGGGCAGCCTGGTCCCGCCGCTGCCGTTCTTCGCCCTGTCCTGGATGCTGGAAGGCCCGGCGACCATCGAGACCGCGCTGCGCGGCATCAGCCTGGATTCCATCCTGGCGCTGGTCTACCTGGCGTTCGGCGCCACCATCCTCGGTTACGGTCTGTGGAGCCGGCTGCTGTCGCGCTATCCGACCGGACAGGTGGCACCGTTCTCGCTGCTGGTGCCGGTGATCGGTTTGAGTTCGTCGGCCTGGCTGCTTGGCGAGCACCTGAGTGTGATGCAGGTGCTTGGCGCGGTGGTGGTGATGCTCGGCCTGCTGATCAACGTGTTCGGTGCGCGCCTGGCGGGCCTGCTGCGCCCGCTGGCCAGCTAGTTGGATTCGGCACCGCGATGACCGGGGCGAACGCTCCTGTCGGTCCGTCCTCGAATGCTCTGAAGCCCACGGCCGAAGAGGACACCCGCATGGACATCGAAGACGCACCCGAGCCGGACCCGGACGTTCAGGACCCGACGAGCATCCCCAAGGCGCCGCCGCGCAAGGAGCCGGAAAAGCCGGAGCCGATGGAAGTGGAAGAGCCCGGCGAATGAATGAGGAACCCGCCCGTAGCACGGCGGGTTTCTTATGCGCATCGATCGATGGCGATCCCGTCGCGCAAAGCAAAACGCCCCGCGAAGGCGGGGCGTGCGGTGCGGCGGCGGAGGTCAATGCGTGGCGGCGTGGCTGCCCAGTAGCGGGGCGGAGCCGTCCTTCTTGTCGCGCTTGGCCATGCGTTTTTCCTGGGCCGTTTTCAGGGGCTTCTTCTTCGCCACCTTCTTCGCGTCCATACCTTTGCTCATGCTGTTCACCTCGATCGGTTGATGGCGGGCTGTCGGGTACGCTCTTTGGCCATTACCACCTCGCTGAGGATGAGTCGCGGAGCCTCGCGCGCCGGCGGCGATGCCGATGAGCGAGTATGGCACCGGCTCTCGCGTCGCTGTGGATTAGTTGGCTTCAGGCCTCCGCGCGCTTGAGCTGTCGCTGGGCGGCGATTTCCGGCAGCTCCTGGCGGCGCATGTAGGCCAGCAGCGGCTCGCTGACGTTGAGGCGGTCGTTGACGTTCTGTTCGAGCAGGATCTGCAGGCGCGCGCGGCTCAGGTTCATCACCTGCTCGTCCTGCTCGCGCCAGACGAACTCGCAGGCCGGGGTGATGCTTTCCTCGGCGACGTCCATGCCGAAGGAGTCCTCGCTGAAGCGCACGATGTGCTTGCCGGTCTTGGTGTTGAAACCGACGAAACCGTTGAGCTGGTCGGCGGCGTGGCAGATGTCGGCGGAAGTGATGCTCATGGGTAAACCTCGCTGGGTGTCGATTCGATGGTTTACACGCGGGGCGCCGCCCTCCGTCTGGGCGGAGGTGCGGGGAATTCGCCGCCGATTCTGCCAGCAAATGACCCCGCGTAGATGAAAATGGCTCTCATCCATCCGTCGTCCGACAGCGCCACCCGCGCTACGCCGGGCTCGCCTGCCAGTGCTGCGTCCTTGCGTCTCACCCGCTGACCGGTGTGTCCGATCCGCGCCCGTTCAGGCCGAGCCCGCCTGCAGCCCTTCCAGCGCGTGGTACAGCGGGCGATAGCCGCCGTCGGCGCTGTACACGCGGCTGAAGCGGAAGTCGACGAAGGTCTGGGCGCAGGTTTTGCTGGCGTTGCCGTGGTAGCAGTAGATCAGCACCGGGACATCTTTCGGCAGGCGGTTCAGTAGCAGGCCGATACGTTCCTCGGCCAAGTGAACGGCGCCCTCCAGATGTTGCTGGCGATAGCTCTGCAGGTCGCGCGCATCGAACAGCCGAAGTTGCGGCTCGCTGCGGATGAGGGCGGCTGCCTCGGTGGCGTTCAGGCATTGGTAGGGCGCTTTTTCGGCAAGGATCATGGACGTGCCTCAACTGGCGAGGGTGAGAAACGCTCGCTGCAAGCCCGATACCAACCCCGCCGCTGCGTTGCAGCCCAGGAATCACGAGGGTTCTGCTGTTGATTGTCGGGATGGCGGTGTGTCGCATAGGCGACAGCGAGCGGGCGGGCGTCGCGCTCCGATCGGGCAGGGATCGCGGGTTTACCTTTCCCTTACCCACGCCTGACACCGACTGACGCAGCCGCGTTGTCCGATGGTTGCAGGGGTAGAGAACCCCTTTTCCATGAGGAGAAGTCCATGCTCAGTCGAGTCTTCAAGGTCGGTCTGCTTGCCGGTTGCCTGGTCTTCGCGGGCGGTGCATCGGCGTTCGACCAAAGCGACATCGTCCCGGCTCTGGCGGGCGCTGCAGTCGGCGCGGTGCTGGTCGCGGTGCTATCGGATTCGGATGACGACCATGAACACCGTCGTCAGCCGCCGCGGCGGGAGTTCTCCTACCGCCAACCGCCGCGTCCGGTTATGTACCGTCCGCAGCCGGTTCGCTATGTGGCGGTTCCCGTGCATCGCCAGCACGGTTGGGATTACCGCCGCTGAGCGCAGAGCGACCTGTCATGCCGCCGGCAGGTAGCGCTGCGCGGCCTAGCCGAGCAGTTCGGTGAAGGCCTTGTCGGCTTCGAGTACGGCGGGCAGTTCCGCCAGCAGCTTGTCCAGGTCGATGCCGGCGAACAGCGGCCCGGAAAGCTCCTGGCCGACATCCGCACCGATGCCGCCGTGGCTGGCGATCACGTCGCAGATGATCGTCGCCTGGGCGACGATGCGCGGGTATTCGGGGTCGTTGGGCGCCTGCGAAGGGCGGCCCTGGTAGGCGATGGCGGTCTGGATGACCTTCGGCAATTGCCAGCGGCGCGCCAGTTCGGCGCCTACTTCCGGGTAACCGAAGCCCAGTTGCAGGTTTTCCTCGGCGGCGCGGCTGGAGGCGTTGGTCTGCCGGTTGTTCATCTTCGCCGCGAATTCCGGGGCGCCGGTCTGGATCAGCAGTTCGCCGATGTTGTGCATCATCCCGCAGGTGAAGGCGGTGTCGGCGTCCTTGCCACTGAGCTTGGCGAGCAGGCGCGAGACGCTGGCGACGCGGAAGCTTTCCGCCCAGAAACCCTTGAGATCGAACTTGGGATCGGCCTTGAAGGCGCCGGTCATCGCCGAGGCCAGTACCAGGGTGCGCAGGGTATTGAAGCCCAAGCGCATGGCCGCGTCCTCGATGCTGGCCGACTCCCGCGAGCCACGAAAGCGCGCCGAATTCGCCAGGCGCAGCACCTTGGCGGCGATCACCGGGTCGCGCTCGATGTTGCGCGCCACGCTGTCCAGGTTGGATGAAGGGTTGTCAAACTGCTGGATCAGGTCCTGCGCCACCTTCGGCACGCTGGGCAGGTTGTGCAGCTCTGCGAACAGTGAATCGATATCCATATGATGTCTCCAGACCGGGTTCGATAGCTCAAGGATAGGTGCTGGCGCCGCGCGCACCAGTTCCGTTCGGCAACGCGTGACGGGAGGCACCGAATGGCGAGGCCGGATCGCACTGACGACTGCTTGGCTGGACCGCTCCGGAATTCCTTCTTGATGTATTCCTGTCGTCGCTGCTAACTTCTGGCGGCGCGCCCATGGCGTGCGAATGGCTTGCACGGAGCTGTCTGCAACGCGTTTTCAGGCATGCTTCGGGACAAGGAACAACGTCGCGACGGAAGTCGATACCGTCACCGCATTCAGGAATGAAACCATGAGCCTTCTGCGTCTTTCCGTACTTCTCGTGCCGCTGCTGATCCTCGGCTGCAGCCACACGCCTTCCGCCCAGTACAGCGATATGCGCGCCAGCGAAATCATCGCCTACGCCGCCGCGAACCCGGAGGAGGGCGTTCGCGGCAACTTTCTCTTCAGCATCCGCGCGGTCGGTCAGGCCGGGAACCGGGTCTTCCTCAACCTTCAGGACGACTACCGCGACCAGCGCAACATCAGCATCGTGCTGATGCCCGAGGTGCAGGCGCAGCTCGCCGAGCGCGGCCTCGCGCCGGAAACGCTCAAGGGCAAGCAGGTAATGGTGCGCGGTACGGCGCGGCGTGTGCGGATCAGTTTCAACAACGACGACGGCAGGCCCAGCGGCCTCTACTACTACCAGACCCACCTGCGCCTGCGCAGCGCGGACGACCTCAAGGTCGTCGAGTGACGCCAGCCCAGCCCATCCTGCATACGCCGCGGCTGCTGCTGCGGCCGCTGGCGATGGACGACGCCGCGCAGATCCAGGCGCTGGCCAGCGATCCGGCCATTGCCGCGACCACCTCGACGCTGCCGCACCCCTATCACTTGGAGCACGCGCAGGGCTGGATCGAGGGCATCGCTCCGGCCTTCGCCGAAGGCAAGCGGATGAGCCTGGCAATCACCTGCGAGGGGGCCATCGTCGGCGTGATGAGCCTGGCGGGCATTTCCCGCACCCACCGGCGCGCGGCGCTGGGCTACTGGATCGGCGTGCCGTTCTGGGGCCGCGGCTACGCCACCGAGGCAGCTCAGGCGATCCTCGCCTACGGCTTCGCCGAACTGGGCCTGCATCGCATCTACGGCGAGTGCTACCGCCACAACCCGGCTTCCGAGCGGGTCCTGCAGAAGCTCGGCATGCACTTCGAAGGCTGCCAGCGTGGTGCGATGAGGAAGGGCGATGCCTTCATCGACATCCTGCTCTACGCCTTGCTCGAACCCGACTTCCGTCGCTAGGCGGGCCTGTCCGTCTCCAGAGATGAAAGGAAGTGGCTGATCAATCAGGTATTTTCCCTTGGCGCCATTGAACCGTCGTTGCCGGCTATGGTGAAATCACATCCGGTTACGAAGTGGCTTTCTGCCATGCAGCTTCATGGATGAGCCCTGGAGCGTCGCCGTAGTATCAGGAGCGATACGTGAAATCTCCGCTTTACCCTTGCCTGCGTCCGTTTCGATTCACGGCGCTGGCAATCGCCATCAGCCTGGGTACCACCAGCTGCGCCAGCGTCGATAACTTCTCCACCAGCCAGAGCAAAACCACCAACTGCGTCGTCGGCGGTCTGCTCGGCGCCGTCGCCGGCGTGGCTGCGGTGGCCATGGCCAAGGGCGACGATGGCGCCAAGATCGCCGGTGCGCTGGCCGGCGGCGCCGTCGGCTGCGGTGTGGCCCTGGCCTACAAGAGCCGCCTGGAAAACCTGCAGCGACTGGCTCGCGAGGAGAACCTGGCGCTGCAGCTGGAGACCCTGCAGACACCT
>DIEE01000296.1:0-10080 GCA_002418465.1 Pseudomonas sp. UBA5782
GCCGGTGGCGTTGGCGGCGGTCTGCGCGGCCGTCACGGCTGCGCTGTCGCCACCCGGATTGTTCGGGTTGCGGCCATCCACGGTGACGTACATGGTCCAGGTGTTCGCGTCGCTCTTCACGAAGTACTGCGACATAGTGTGCGAGTTGCCCTGGGAGTCGAACACGTCGACCGAGGTGGACCAGTTGTAGCTGGCCGATACCGAGGGATCGAACGGCGTGGTGGTCGGCACCGCGGCGGTGGAATTGAGCGCGACCACCTGATCGATGTCGGTGGTGGCCTTCGGCACCTGGTTGGCGGTGTCGATCTTCAGGTCGGTGATCACGCCGTTGACGATGTTGCCGCTGGCGTCGACGCCATAGCCCTGCAGCTTGTTGCCGGAATTGTCGACGACCATGCCGGCGCTGTCGGCGTGGAAAGTCCCGTTACGGGTGTAGACCCGCGAGCCGTTGTCGCTGAGCACGAAGAAGCCGTTGCCGTTGATCGCCAGGTCCAGGCTGCCACCGGTGGAGGTGATGTTGCCCTGGGTGAACTGCTGCGACACGTTGGCGGTGAGTACGCCGCTACCGGTGGTGTTCTTGCCGGAGCCGAACATCGAGGTGGCGTAGACGTCGGCGAACTCGGCACGCGAGGACTTGAAGCCGGTGGAACCGACGTTGGCAATGTTGTTGCCGGTCACGTTGAGGTTCTTGCTGGCGGCGTTGAGGCCACTCAGGCCGATATTGAAAGACATGAATTTCTCCTTCCGGCGCGCCGGCTTACTGGCCAATAACCTGGACTTGCGACAGCTTCACGCTGCCCATTCCGGCTAAGTTGAGGGTCATTTCTTCGCCGTCCTGTCCCAGCGTCACGCTGTTGACGGTGGCCGGCATGTAGGTCGAAAGAGCGGTCTTGGTGTCGTCGATGGTGGACGTGGCCTTGAACGTGTAGGTGCCTGAGGCGAGTGCCGTGCCACTGTCGTCGGTGCCGTCCCAGGTGAACGAGACGTTTCCGGCTTCCTGCGCGCCGAGGCTGATCTTCTTCACCACCGCACCGGTGGAGTCGTAAACGCTGACCGTGGTTTCGCTGCCATCGGCTGGCAGCTTCACCGCCCCGGTGATACCGGCAGTGGTATCCACTACCGCCTTGCTGGTTTCGGCGATCACCGAACGCCCGACCAGCGACGAGGCCTGCAGGGCCTGCGAGGACTGGAAGCTGCTGGTGATGCTGTCGACGGAGGTGTTCAGGTTCTGAATGCCCTCGACCTGGCTGAACTGCGCCAGCTGGGCGACGAACTCGCTGTTGTCCTGCGGGTCCAGCGGGTTCTGGTTGTTCAACTGCGTCACCAGCAACTGCAGGAAGTCGTTCTTGCCCAGCGAGCTGGAGCTGCTGGACGAGGTGCTGTCGGTAGTGGTGCTGGCGGTGCTGGTCTTCGTCGTGCTGGACAAGCCGGCCAGTACATCGGAGGCGCTATTGATGGTGCTCATTGAGGTTCTCCGGTTACTGACCCAGCGTCAGTACTTTCTGCATCATTTGTTTGGCGGTGTTCATGATTTCCGCGTTGGTCTGAAAGGCACGACTGGCCGAAATCATGTCGGCCATTTCCTCGACCACGTTGACGTTCGGGTAGTACACGTAGCCGTCCTTGTCCGCAGCCGGATGGTTGGGCTCGTAGCGCGCCTGCAACTCGCTCTGGTCCTCGACGATGCCGGTCACCTGAACGCCGACGCCAGCCTGGCCCTGATCCTCGAACAGCGAACCGCCGCCGGCACCCTGGGCGCCGTCGAGCATGGTGGCGAACACCGGATGCCGCGCGCGGTAGGTCTGGTCGACGCTGGAGGAAACGGTGTCGGCGTTGGCGATGTTGCTGGCCACGGTATTCAGGCGCGTGTTCTGCGCACTCATGCCGGTACCGGCGATATTGAACAGGCTACTGAGTGACATGGTTATTCTCCGCGAATGGCCGCGATCAGCCCTTTGAACTTGCTGTTGAGAAGCGTGAAGCTGGCCTGGAAATCCATCGAGTTCTGCGCGTAGGCGGCCTGCTCGACCTGCTCGTCGACGGTGTTCTGATCGAGCGACGGCTGGGTGGGAATACGGAAGCGCAACGCGGCATCGGTGGTGGTCATGGCGATGCCCTCTCCCTCGATGTGGCGGCCGCTGGTGGTGGTCAGCGTCGGCATGTTCGAGCCGCCCTTGGCCAGCTTGTCCGCCTGCTCGGCGAGCACCGCGCTGAAGTCCAGATCACGAGCCTTGTAGTTCGGCGTGTCGGCGTTGGCGAGGTTATTGCCTAGTACCTCGGCACGCTGCGCGCGAAAGGCCAAAGCCTTCTCGCTGATGCCAAGTGCGGTATCGAAACTGATGCTCATGGTCGCGGGACCTATGCGGTTTGCTGTATCAGCGATAAAGCAAGCGCCATGCCATCTAATTTATTCGTTATAAATCAATGCCTTGAAAAGGCGCGACAAAAACCGGATGCGAAAACGGCAATTAATTTCCGCTTTCGGCGGCGCTCTTCAGGAAGGGGCGGCAAAAGTTTGGCGCGCCGGGCGGCAAGGGAATGGGATGGAGCGGCAAGCGCTTTCCGCCGCGGAAAGCGCCGAGGTCAGCAGGAGACTATTTGACCTTGTAGATGATGCCCGGGCTGCACTGGACCATCTGGTAGAGGTCGGGCAGACCGTTCAACGCCTCGGAGGCGCCGAGGAACAGATAGCCACCGGGTTTCAGCGTGGCGTGGATGCGCGTGAGGATGTCCTTCTTCACTTCGGCGGAGAAGTAGATCAGCACGTTGCGGCAGAAGACGATATCGAACTTGCCGAGCACCGAGTAGCTGTCCAGCAGGTTCAGCGCGCGGAATTCCACGCGATTGCGGATCGGCGCCTTGACCGCCCAGCGGCCCGGCGTCTTCAGATCGAAGAAGCGCTGCAGACGCTCCTGCGACAGGCCGCGCCCCATCGCCAGACTGTCGTACTCGCCGGACTTGCAGGCGGTCAGCATGGTTCCGGAGAGGTCGGTGGCAACGATCTGCACACCGGCCTTGAGCTGCCCGAGGTTGGTCCGCTCGAACTCGTCGATCGCCATCGACAGCGAATAGGGCTCCTGCCCCGACGAACAGGCGGCCGACCAGATACGCAGGCGTTGCCCGCCGGCATTCTTGATCATCTCCGGAAGAATCCGGCTCTTCAGCACTTCGAACGGATAGGCATCGCGAAACCAGAGGGTTTCGTTGGTCGTCATCGCGTCGACCACCTGCTCGCGCAGGCCGCTGCGCGGCTGGCTCTCGATGCGCTGGACCAACTCGCTCAGCGAGCGGATGGACTGTTGCTCCATCAGTTTGTTGAGGCGGCTCGATACCAGGTACTGCTTGTTGCTGCCGAGCAGGATGCCGCAGGTTTTCTCCAGGAAAACTCGAAACTGCTCGAAGTCCAAATTGCCTGAAGACACAGGTGCTGCCTCTCCGATCCGATGGGCTGCCAAGAGTATTCCTTAGCCTTTATCTGATTGTTTGACACGTTCGACGACCCGCGAAGCGAGATCATCGGGACGGAACTTGGCGAGAAAATCGTCGGCGCCCACTTTCTTGACCATTGCCTGGTTGAACACGCCGGACAGCGAAGTATGCAGGAGAATGTGCAGCTTCTGCAGACGCTGATCGGCCCGCACTTCCGCGGTCAGCGTGTAGCCGTCCATCTCCGGCATCTCGATGTCGGAAATCATCATCAGCAATTCGTCTTCCGGACGCCGCCCCTCATCTGCCATGCCTCTGAGGTACTCCAGCGCCTGGCGGCCGTCGTTGAGCGCGGTGACTTCCACGCCGACGCTCTGCAGGCAGCGACTCACCTGCTTTCGCGCCACTGACGAGTCATCGACGATCAGCACGCGCTTGGTCACCGCGCGGGCCTGGGTCTCGACGTCGATCACGCCTTCGGAGATGACCTCCGAAGTTGGCGCCACTTCGGCGAGGATCTTCTCCACGTCGATGATTTCCACCAGCTGGTTGTCGACCCGCGTCACCGCCGTCAGGAAGTGGTCGCGACCGGCGCCCTTTGGCGGCGGATGGATCTCCTCCCAGTGCATGTTGACGATGCGCTCCACCGAACGCACCAGGAAACCCTGCACCTTGGTGTTGTACTCGGTGATGATGACGAAGCTGTCCTTGAGATCCTTGAGGCCCTGGTTACCGGTGGCCATGGCCAGATCGAGGATCGGGATGGTGCCGCCGCGGATACTGGCGACGCCGCGCACCACCGGGCTCGACTTCGGCATGATGGTGAGTTTCGGGCATTGCAGCACCTCCTTCACCTTGAACACGTTGATGCCGTAAAGCTGATTCCCATCCAGCCGGAACAGCAGCAGTTCGAGGCGGTTCTGCCCCACCAGCTGCGTTCGCTGGTTAACCGAATCCAATACACCGGCCATGCCAGAATCCTCTCTATGAATGTCCTGCGTCTGCTCAGGGTAGCAGGCGGCACGACCCTTGCTAACTCACCTGTCATGAAAGCACTCACGACATTTTTTCGACGCATCATGATGTCAAAACGACAGCGCATGTTTCGTCTTTTACCCGCTTTGTGCGGGCTCGGCTACATCGGCCTGGTGTCGGCCCAGCAAACCCTGCCTGAACAGCTTATCGACACGACCCAGGGCTTTCTTGAGTTCACCGTGGAAGATTATCTGCGCACCGTGGACATTCCCGGACGCTACGAAATCCAGGTCAATCGGCTCGATCCGCGCCTGCGCCTGCCGTTCTGCGATCAGGAGCTGAACGCCAGGCTGGAAAGCCCGGCACAGCCCGTCGGTCGGGTTTCGGTGAGGGTCAGTTGCGAGGGCAGCGCGCCCTGGAGCGTGTTCGTGCCGGCCCAGGTGAAGGTGTTCCGCGACGTGGTGGTGGTCAAGCGTCCGCTGACCCGCGGCAGCATTATCGGTGAAGGCGACGTGGCGCTGGCGGAAAGAGACACCGGGGCGCTGGGCCAGGCCTTCCTCGTCACCACCGAGCAGGCGGTCGGCAGCAAGCTGACGCGGCCGGTAGTGGCCGACCAGGTGATCCTGCTGACGGGTCTGGAAAAAGCCGACGTGATCGCCAAGGGCGATCACGTGGTGATCAAGGCGCAAAGCGGCGCCATCAACGTCAACATGCCCGGCGAAGCGATGTCGGCGGGTGCCCCAGGCGAGCAGATCCGGGTGCGGAACCTGCAGTCTCAACGTGTGATCAAGGCCCGGGTGACCGCGCCGGGCGTCGTAGAAGTGGCGATGTAAGGCATGAAACGGCTGGCGTGCAGACAGGACGGTTATTTACACTGGCGGACGGCGCAAATCTTTTTGCTCTGTCTCGCTAAAGTTATCGGCGTGAGCGCCGAAAAGCTGGGCAAGCGTCCAGACACCGTCCGAGGTTTTGCATCATGGTTATCGACTTCAACCGGCCAAACAGTGCCGTTACGCCGTCCACGACGACGCGTACCAGCAGCAGCCAGCCCGGCAGTCGCACCGAAGCCGCCGCCGATACCAAAGCGAGCAGCACAGTCGATCAGACCACCCAAACCAAGGGCGGCGAACCCGTGCAGCTCAGCCAAGAAGCACAGCAATTGCAGTCCGTTAGCGACAAGCTGCGTGACCTGCCATCCGTCGATAGCGAGAAGGTCGCCAGGCTCAAGCAGGCGATCACCGACGGTAGCTACCAGGTCGACAGCAAACGCGTCGCCAGCAAACTGCTCGATTTCGAGTCCCAGCGTTAGCGTCAGGCCGCGCTGGGGATTTTGGACGCTTGATTCCCAGAGCCCGCCGCCATGAACGATACGACCCTGCTGCAACTGTTCATCGAAGATATCGGCCACGCCGAGCAGTTGCTTGAACTGCTCGAGAGCGAAACCCAGGCCCTGACCCATCGGGACCTGGCTTCCCTGGAAACCATCCTTACCAGCAAGCAGACACTGCTCGCCCTGCTCGACCAGCATGGCAAGCAGCGCAGTCGCGTGCTCGTCTCGCTGAACCTGAGCGCCGATCGCGCCGGTTTGCAGGTACTGGCGAAAGCCTCGGCCAAGGGCGAGGAACTGCTCGCTGCCGGTGACCGGCTCAGCACGCTGCTGCGCGAATGCCAGGACGGCAACCTGCGTAACGGCCGTCTGATCCGTGCCAGCCAGACCAGCGTCACCAAGCTGCTCGGCATCCTTCGCGGCGCAGAGGCGCCCAACCTCTACAACAACCGCGGAGCGACTTCGCGCACGGCTTACCAGCGCCCGCTGAGCCAGGCATAAATCCCTGAAATAAGAACGACATACCGGCGCGATGCCAGTATGCTAGGGCGCCCTAAAGCCGGGAGAACGTTGGAGTGTCGAGCCCCTTCACCGAGGAAAATGGTCCGCAAGAGCCCAAGCTGCTGAAGGCGCCGCTGGAGATCTTCGCCAACCTGCGCCTGCTGCAGCAGAACCACGACCCCCTCGTCGTCACCTTCGAAGGCCGTTCGCAGCGCTTCCAGAGCTTCGTCGTGCAGGTCGACCGTGAGCGCAACCTGCTGGCCCTCGACGAACTCGTACCCAACGACGGCGAACGCTTCCTCCAGGCCGGCGAGCACTTCCACGTCGAAGGTTTCCACGAAGGCGTGCGCATCGCCTGGGATTGCGAGCAGCAGCTGTACATCGGCGAACTCGAAGGCGCGCGTGCCTACTGGGCGACGCTGCCGGAAGTGATGCTCTACCACCAGCGTCGCAGCGCCTTCCGCGCAGCGCTCAAGCTGACCCAGTTGGTCGCGATCGTGCTCGATGGCGACAAGCTGCGCGCCGGCCTGCCCGGGCAGATGCTGGATATCTCCGCCACCGGCTGCAAACTGCGCTTTGCCGGCGACCTCAGCGACCGCCTGAAACCTGGCGAAGTCTATGAGCGAATGAGGGCCGAACTACCGTTCGGCGCGGTCACCACCGCCGTCGAGGTGCGTCACCTGCGCTTCGAGGAAAAGCTCGACACGACCTTCTGCGGACTGCGCTTCTTCCGCCTCAGCGGCCTCGAGCAGCGCGCGGTGGAGCGCTTCGTCTACCAGTTGCAGCGCGAAGCCCGCCGCCTCGACTGACCGCCCTTCCACAGTCGCTCAGCCGTTCGGCGTGCTCGCCGCTGACGACCCGCCGTCACCGTTCTGCATCTGCGCCTCCACCACCTGCTCGTCGACCCGCGGATCGAGCGCCGCGGTCAGCGGTGAGCTTGCCGTGCTGTCCGGCATCGGGATGTGCTGCAGCGGCGCGTCATCGACCTGATGCAGGTTGGTCACCGCCTCCGGACGTACCCGCCAGACCAGAATCAGCGCGCAGACGCTAACGAAGGCGTACAGCATGTTGGCGCCCAGGTACTTCATAAGCACCCCGGCGAGCAACGGCCCGATGCAGGCGCCGATGCCGAAGGTGACCAGCAGCATGGCGCTCAGCGACCCCCGCCGCTCGGCCTCCACATGATCGTTGGAAAACGCCACCGCCAGCGGATAGAGGCTGAACTGCAGCAGGCTGACGACGAAGCCGAGCGGCAGCAGCACGGCCAACGGCACCTCGCCCAGCAGTGCCAGCGGCAGAGCCGCCACGCTCAGCAGCAAGGCGCAGGCGCGAATCAGCCAGGCGCGATCGCGGCGATCGGAAATCCAGCCCAGCGGCCACTGCACCAGCAGCGCGGCGAGAATGCAGCTGCCCATGAACACGCCGACCTGCTGCGTCGCCAGCCCCAGCCGGGTGGCATAGAGCGGCGCCAGGCCGTAGAACGCGCCGATCAGCAGCCCGGAGACCAGCACGGTGGTCAGCGACTGCGGCACGCGGCGGATGAAGAAGCGCGGCTCCAGCGGCGCCGGATGCAGCGCGGCAGGGTGAATCTTGCGGGTCGCCGCCACAGGCACCAGGCACAGGGAGAAACACATCGCCACCAGCATCAGCAGTTCGATGCCCAGCGTCGGATGCACCACCAGCACCATCTGGCCAAGCACCAGGCCCAGGTACGAAGCGATCATGTAGCCGCCGAACACCCGCCCGCGCTGGCTGGCCTCGGCCTGATCGTTGAGCCAGCTCTCGATGACCGTGTACAGCGTGACCAGGGCAATGCCGTAGAGCACGCGCAGACCGAGCCACACCCATTGATCGACGATCACCACGTGGAGCAGAGCGGTACTGGCGGCGAGGGCGGCACAAAAAGCGAACGCACGGATATGCCCGACGCGGCGGATCAGCGGGGCGGCGATCCAGATACCGAGGAAGAAACCCACGAAGTAGCCGGACATCACCAGTCCGAGCACAGCCGGGGAAAACCCTTCCGCAGAACCACGCAGAGTCAACAAAGTGTTTAGCAGACCATTGCCAAGCAGAAGCAGGGCCACTCCGCTCAGCAACGCGCTGATGGGAAGAAGCAATGACCGCATAGGGGGCACACCCTAACAAACTGACCCGTGATGGCAAGCACAAATCGCGCCAGTGATTAGCTTGCTAAGAAGATATGTATTTGATTCTTATGGATAAATGTAATTCGTCGGGTTGTGGTTCAGCGCGCTTTCGGCGCATCGGGACGCTACCCGATAGGGCATGGCCATCATCGTGGCGGGCTTGGTGCGAGGTTGTGCGGCGCACGGCCCGGGCCTGTCGGCGAACGGGTTCACCCCAACGGAAGCGGCGTCGGGCCGCTCGCTTCAGCAAGGCCGCGCCTACGGGGTTGCTGTTGAACTCATGGAATGGAACGCCTTGCACTGCTTTCGTAGGGGCGAACTTGTTCGCCTTGCTGACTCGCGGGACGTTCCGTTCGGCTCGCTTTTATCGGCCATCACGCTGGGCGAACAGCGCGTCGCAGCGCGCGGCGAGGATGAAGTCGTTGCGGTGCACGCCGGCGATCTTGTGCGTCCACCAGTTCACCCGCACCTTGCCCCATTCGACGAGCAGCGCGGGGTGGTGGTTCTCCGCTTCGGCCAGCTCGCCGACCGCATTGGCGAAGGCCAGCGCCTGCCTGAAATCAGCGAAGGCGAAGCGGCGTTCCAGTTGCCGCACGCCGTCGCGGGTTTCCAGCGACCACTGCGGAACCTGCGCGTGGAGCGCGGCGATCGTCTGTTCGTCGAGCGCCGGTGCGTCGGCGCGGCAGGCTTCGCAGCGGCTTTGGGCGAGGTCGTTCATGGTTGCTCCGTAAGCTCGTCGTCTGTGGTTTCGGACAACGGCAGCAGCGGAACGTCCGGGCGCAGGGTGGCGATCAGCGCACGCACGCTGCCCGGCAGCGCATCCAGTTCGCGTACCAGGATGCTGCGTTCGCGCATGGCCCAGGGTTCGTCAAGCTCCACCGTGGCCAGCTGCATGGTGCGGCTGTGCCGACGAGCCGCCGACTCGGGGATGATGCCTATGCCGACGCCGGCCTCGACCATCCGGCAGATCGCCTCGAAGCTGGACATCTGGATGCGCAGCGAGAGGGTTTCGCCGAGGCGTTCGACGTGATCGCGCAAGAAGCTCAGCAGGGTGCTGCCCTCGTGCAGGCCGATGTGCTGGTAGGCCAGCGTCTGGCGCAGGGTGACGCGCCGCTCGCCCGCCAGCGGATGGCCCAGCGGCACCGCCAGCACCAGGTGGTCGGTGCTGAAGTGCAGCACCTGCAGCCCGGTCGCCTCCACCGGGCCGGCGATGATGCCGAGGTCGGCGGCGCCGTCGAGCACGCCGCGGACGATGTCGCGGCTGAGCTTTTCCTGCAGGTCCACGGTCACCGCCGGGCGTTCGGCGAGGAAGTGCGCGAGTACCTCGGGGAGGAATTCGGTGACCGCGGTGGTGTTGGCGTAGATGCGGATGTGCCCGGCGGAATCCGCGCCGTTGCTGGCGAACTCGCTCTTCAGGTAATCCACCTGGCGCATGATCAGCCGCGCGTGCTGCAGCAGGCGCTCGCCGGCCGGGGTCAGCTCGACGCCGCGGCTGTCGCGATAGAGCAGGCGGCTGCCGAGCTGGCCTTCGAGCGCCTTGATCCGCGCGCTGGCCGCCGCCGGCGAGAGGAACGCCCGGCGCGCGCCCTGGGTCAGGCTGGGCGATTCGGCAATGTGGATGAACAGCCGCAGGTCGGCCAGATCGAAATGCATGCGAGCGTTTCTCCTCGTCAGGCGTAGGGCGGGTGCAATCCGCGTTGC
>DIEE01000296.1:10281-10572 GCA_002418465.1 Pseudomonas sp. UBA5782
CCCACCGAGGAGGCTCACGATCAGTTGAGCCGCAACCTGCTCAAGCGCATCGCCGCTACCTTCGGCGAGCCGACTCCGGCCCACGGCGAGGCGCTGCCGCCGCTGTGGCAGTGGTGCTTCTTTCAGGAGCCGGTCGCCGAGAGCGGCCTGGGCAGCGACGGCCACCCGGCGCGCGGCGGCTTCCTGCCTCCGGCCGACAACCGCAACCGCATGTAAGCCGGCGGGCGTCTGGAGTTCCACGAGCCGCTGCGCGCCGGCGGCGAAGCCGGGCGTGTATCGACCATCACCCGC
>DIEE01000222.1:0-3780 GCA_002418465.1 Pseudomonas sp. UBA5782
GCCGGTGGGCAAGCGCCCGCGGGTGGTTGGCGAGTTCGACGAGGGGGGTGCTTCACTGCTGCCCAACCTGGCCGAGCTGACTCCGGCGATGATCGCCCGCGTCATCGCCCGGCGCCTGGCGCCAATCTACAGCAGCGCCGCCATCGAAGAGCGCCTGGCGTTTCTCGATGCCAAGGAAAAGGCCCTCGCCGCCCCGAAACATCATACCCAGCGCACGCCGCATTTCTGTTCCGGCTGCCCGCACAACAGCTCGACCAAGGTGCCGGAGGGCAGCCGCGCCCAGGGCGGCATCNNCACCCAGATGGGCGGCGAGGGCGCCACCTGGATAGGCCAGGCGCCGTTCACCGAAACCGCCCACGTGTTCCAGAATCTCGGCGACGGCACCTATTTCCACTCCGGTCAGCTGGCGCTGCGCGCGACGGTCGCCGCCGGGGTCAACATCACCTACAAGATCCTCTACAACGATGCGGTGGCGATGACCGGCGGCCAGCCCATCGACGGCGAACTGCGCGTCGACCAGCTCAGCCAGCAGGTCTTCGCCGAAGGGGTGAAGCGTATCGCCCTGGTCAGCGACGAGCCGGACAAGTACACCAGCCGCGCCGGCTTCGCGCCCATCGTCACCTTCCATCACCGCCGCGAGCTGGACGCCGTGCAACGCGAGTTGCGCGCGTTCAAGGGCGTGTCGGTGATCATCTACGACCAGACCTGCGCCACCGAGAAACGCCGCCGGCGCAAGCGCGGCAAGCTGGTCGATCCGGCCAAACGGGCGTTTATCAACCCGGCGGTGTGCGAGGGTTGCGGCGACTGCAGCGTGAAATCCAACTGCCTGTCGGTGCTGCCGCTGGAAACCGAGCTGGGGCGCAAGCGGCAGATCGACCAGAGCGCCTGCAACAAGGATTTCAGCTGCGTCGAGGGCTTCTGTCCAAGCTTCGTCACCGTGCATGGCGGCAGCCTGCGCAAACCGGCGGCGATGGGCGCCAAGGCCCTGTTCGAAGCGCTGCCCGAACCGCGCCAACCGGCTCTGACGCGGCCCTGGAACATCCTCCTGCCGGGTGTCGGTGGCAGCGGCGTGACCACCGTCGGCGCCTTGCTGGGGATGGCCGCGCACCTGGAGGGCAAGGGGTGCACGGTGCTCGACCAGGCCGGGCTGGCGCAGAAGTTCGGTCCGGTGATCAGCCATATCCGCATCGCCGCACGGCAGGCGGACATCCACGCCGTGCGCATCGCCGCCGGCGAGACCGACCTGCTGCTGGGCTGCGATCTGGTGGTCGCCGCCAGCTAGGAGTCTCTGGCCAAGCTCAACCAAAATATCGCCCACGCGGTGATCAACAGCCACGAATCGCCCACCGCCGAATTCACCCGCAACCCGGACGCCGAAGTGCCCGGCGCGGCCATGCAGGAAGCGCTCGTGGAAGCGGTCGGCAGCGGGCGCATCCATTTCATCGATGCCACGCGCCTGGCCACCCGCCTGCTCGGCGACAGCATCGGCAGCAACCTGTTCATGCTCGGCTACGCCTACCAGAAGGGGCTGGTACCGGTCTCGGCCGAGGCCATCGAGCAGGCCATCGGGCTGAACGCGGTAGCGGTGGAGTCGAATCGCCAGGCGT
Source organism: Pseudomonas sp. UBA5782 (assembly GCA_002418465.1). Taxonomy (GTDB): domain Bacteria; phylum Pseudomonadota; class Gammaproteobacteria; order Pseudomonadales; family Pseudomonadaceae; genus Pseudomonas_O. The sequence goes on from DIEE01000222.1 coordinate 1,608, forward strand.
TCCTCTGGGGCCGCCGCGCCGCCCATGACCCGGCGGCGGTCGAGCGTCTGGTTGAGCCGGACGGGATGAATGCACCGCACTGCGGCAGCCTGGATGAGCTGATCAACCATCGTGTGGGGCTGCTGCGTGACTACCAGAATCCGGCCTATGCCGAGCGTTATCGGGCGCTGGTGGAGCGCGTGCGCGCCGTCGACCAGGGCCCGCAACAGGCGCTGACGACGGCGGTGGCGCGCTACTACTTCAAGCTGCTGACCTACAAGGACGAGTACGAGGTGGCGCGGCTCTACAGCGACGCTGCCTTCCTCCAGCAGCTGGAGGTGCAGTTCGAGGGCGACTATCGCCTGCAGTTCCACCTCGCGCCGAGCTGGCTGAGCCGCCCGGACCCGCGCACCGGCGAACCGCGCAAGCATCGGTTCGGCCCGTGGATGCTGAGCGCCTTCGGCATGCTGGCGAAGTTCAGGTTCCTGCGCGGCAGCCTGCTCGATCCGTTCGGCCACAGCGCCGAGCGACGCCTGGAGCGCGAGCTGATCGCCGATTACGAGGCGGACATCGGCCACTTGCTTGGCGTGCTGAACGACGGCAATTACCGCGCGGCCGTGGCGATCGCCGAGCTGCCGGAGCAGATTCGCGGCTACGGCCACGTCAAGCAGCGCGCGCTGGAGCAGGCCGGGCGGGAGAAGCGCCGGCTCCTGGCGCAGTTGCAGGCTGGGGACGTGCAGGTGCTGGATCTCTACGAACCGGCGGCTTGAGCGAAAAGGTCTGAGCAGCGCTGCATGACAAATTTCGCCGGCCTCGCTAACATGCGGCCCCGTTGCCGCGGCAAGCCTTTGCCGCGGCGTTGTCCCCTTAGTTCAATGGATAGAATAAGCCCCTCCTAAGGGCTAGATACTGGTTCGACTCCAGTAGGGGACGCCATCTTTCGCGCATTCGCGCCGCTTCTGCGTTATCCGGACCACTCCTTACATCGATACGACAGCCGAGCTTCCGGCGCCTGCCCGGTGCTTGAAATTTCGAACGGCTGATGCGTATTTTGTCCGCCTCGCCGAATCCGGCTCTCAGAATGATCAAGGAACAGACGTGATGACCAGCAGCGGCCGCAGCTCACTCGCCGAACGATTGGCCGGTATCGATGAAATCGAGTGCGTCACCCCCGACCTCAACGGCGTGCCGCGCGGCAAGGTGATGACCGCCGGAGGCTTTCTCGAAGGCCGTCGCCTGCAACTGGCGCGCGGGGTCCTGCTGCAATGCATCATGGGCGGCTACCCGCCGGCGCGTTTCTACGGCAGCGACGACGGCGATCTGGCGCTGGTTGCCGATCCGGCGCAGATCCATCGCCTGCCCTGGAGCCAGACGCCGCGCGCCCTGGCGATCTGCGATGCCGACGAGCTGGACGGTGGCTGCTCCGGGCTGTCCACCCGTGGCCTGCTGAAGCAGGTCATCGCCCGCTATGCCGAGCGCGGTGTGGCGCCGGTGGTGGCGACCGAACTGGAATTCTTCGTCTTCGCGCCCAATCCCGACCCGCATCAGCCGTTCCAGCCGCCGCTGGGCCTGGACGGTCGTCGCGAGGACGGCCACTCGGCGTTCAGCGTGTCTTCCAACAACGGCCTGCGGCCGTTCTTCGAGGAGGTCTACCGCTGCATGGCGGCGCTCGGCCTGCCGCGCGACACCTTCATGCACGAGATGGGCATCAGCCAGTTCGAGATCAACCTGCTGCACGGCGATCCGCTGCTGCTGGCCGACCAGACCTTCCTCTTCAAGCACCTGCTCAAGGAAGTCGCGCTCAAGCACGGCATCACCGTGGTGTGCATGGCCAAGCCGCTGGCGAAGACCGCGGGCAGCTCGATGCACATTCACCAGAGCCTGGTGGAGCAGGGCAGCGGCCGGAACATCTTCAGCGACGAACAGGGCGAGCCGACCGCCGCGTTCCGTCATTTCATCGGCGGCCAGCAGGCGGCGCTGGCGGATTTCACCCTGCTGTTCGCGCCCAACGTGAACTCCTACCAGCGCCTCTGCCACCCGTTCGCCTCGCCGAACAACGCCTGCTGGTCGCACGACAACCGCGCCGCCGGCCTGCGTATCCCGGCCAGCTCGCCGGTCGCGCGGCGCGTCGAGAACCGCCTGCCCGGCGCGGACGCCAACCCGTATCTGGCCATCGCCGCCAGCCTGGCCGCCG
>DIEE01000222.1:3861-4435 GCA_002418465.1 Pseudomonas sp. UBA5782
CCATGCACGCCGCGCTGGAACGCCTGCGTCGCAGCCAGCTGGCGCGGGAACTGTTCGGGAACGAATTCATCGAAGGCTACATCGCCAGCAAGGCGATGGAGCTGACCAGCTTCTTCGATGAAATCACGCCGTGGGAACGCCGCGTTCTCGCCGCCCAGGCGTGAACCCCAGCCGGGCCGTCACTCATGGCCCGGCCCCAGCAGGAGTTTCCCGTTTCGATGTCGAGGATCTGGAAGTCTTTCGGCCCGCTGTACCTGGCCACCACCCTGATGCTGCTCGGCTCGGGTCTGCTCAGTACCTACCTGGCATTGCGCCTGTCGACGAGCGTCGACGGGCTCTGGGTCGGCGCGCTGATGGCCGCCAACTATTTCGGCCTGGCCCTGGGCGGCAAGATCGGCCATCGGCTGATCGCCCGGGTCGGGCACATTCGCGCCTATTCCACTTGCGCTGCGATCGTCACCGCGGCGGTGCTCGCCCACGGCCTGATCGACTGGCTGCCGGCCTGGTTGGCCCTGCGCATGCTGGTCGGCCTGGGAATGATGTGCCAGTACATGGTCATCGAGAGCTGGCTCAA
>DIEE01000186.1 GCA_002418465.1 Pseudomonas sp. UBA5782
TGCCTGCGCCTGGGCTTGCCGGTGCTGATCTTCCCCGAAGGCACCAGCAGCGACGGCAGCGGCGTGCGGCATTTCCACGGACGCATGCTCAGCGCCGCCATCGATGCCCAGCGGCCGTTGCAACCGCTGGCGATCAGCTACCTGCGCGCCGGCGAGCGCGATCCGCTGGCGCCCTTCGTCGGCGACGACGAACTGGTCGCGCACCTGCGCCGCCTGTTCGCCGCTGACATCGCCGAGGTGCGCATCCAGTTCCTCGAACCGATCGCCAGCCTCGGTCGCAGCCGTTCGCAACTGGCCGACGAGGCCCGCGCCTCCATCGAGCGCGCCCTGTATGGCGAACGCGAGACAGCCCAGGCCGCCTGAAACTTCCGCGGCGCAACGAAAAAGCCCCTGGACGAGCGCTCGTCCAGGGGCTTTTTTCATTCGCCATGCGCGTCAGTCGTGGGGCGGCACGCAGAGGATGTCGCAGTCCAGCCCGCGCAGCAGTTCCACCGCAACGCTGCCGTGCATGTGGTTGTCCGAAGTTTCCCGGCCGGGCGTGCCGATCGCCAGCAACTGCGGCTGCAATTCCAGCGGCAGCCGGTTGACGATGGCCAGCGGCTCGTCACCGGCGACCAGCAACTGGTAGTCGTCGAACTCGACATGCTGGCCGCGGAAGAACTGCCGCAGTGCCAGACGCGCCTGCGCCTCGGCGCCCTCGCCCGGCACGAAGGCGTGCAGCACCATCGGGTGCAGCGCCTCCAGCAAACCCAGCGCGCGAGTGGTGCGCAGCACGTCCACCGAGCGCGGCGAGAGGTCCAGGGCGAGCAGCAGGCGTTCGTAGGGATCGCTGGCGCTGCCGACCCGCAACACCGGAATCCGGCTGCTGCGGATCACCCGTTCGCTGGTGCTGCCGAGGAACAGCTGGCGCAGCGCCAGGCGCCTGTGGGTGCCGACCAGCAGGATCTCCGCGGATAGCCCGCGGGCGACTTCGATGATGGTTTCCTCGACATTGCCGCTGGCGACCATCACGCGCGGCCAGCGACCGGCGATGTCGACCAGTTTTTCCGCCTTGGCCATCAACAGGTCGTTGACCTGGGCCACCACCCGCTCCACCAGCACCGAGGGCACGTCGTCGTCGACCACATGCAGAATTGTCCATTCGCAGCCGAAGCGACCGGCCAGCTGGGCGGCGCGCAGCAGCGCCCGATCCGAGCGGCTGGAAAGGTCCGTTGCCACCACCAATCTGTCCATGTGTTCCTCCGTGCCTGCCTGGGTCGAGCGGCTTATTCGACCCGAGTGCCCGGAGACGCCCGTTGATACAGGTCAAGCGGACAAAATCGCCGCCCGCTGGAGGGATTTCACGGCGTGTTTTGCCGCACGAAGCCGAGCAGTTGCGGATAGAACAGGCGGAAGTCCTCGCTCAACGGCTCGTACAGCCGGCTCAGCTGCGGCAACGTGCCAGCCAGCAGTTCGGGACGCGACAGGCGCCGGCTCATGCCCTGGATCACCTGGCCGAGCACGGCGAACTCGCGGTAGCTGCCGAGCCAGTCCTGCGCGGCCATGCGCGGCGCGACGTAGGCCAGGCGTTCGGGCAACGCCGGCTCCTCGGCGAGCACGCGATAGACGTACGCGGTGAAGTCGTCCAGCGGCTGCTCGGCGTAATGGCGCCAGTCGCGCGCCAGGCAGTGATCGAAGAACAGGTCGAGCAGCACGCCGGCGATGCGCCGGTGCTCCCGCGGAAAGCGCTGCTTGGCCTGACTGATCAGCGGATGGCCGTCGGTGTAGGCGTCGATGCGCCGGTGCAGGCGGATCGCCGTTTCGATCGGCTCGGGGAAGCGCCCTTCCAGTGGACCTTTGACGAAGTCGCCGTAGAGGCTGCCGAGCAATTGCGCCGGTTGCGCGCCGCCCAGGTGCAGATGTGCAAGGTAGTTCATCGGTCCAGTGTGCGGCGCGCGCTGCCGGCTGTCATGTCCGCGGACGATATATTTGTATATCGCGAAACGCCAATATATAGTTCGCTCCATCGCGATATACCGTTTCACCGAATCAGCGGAGAGCGCATGGCCCTCGACCTCGACGACATCATGAAAGCGCTGGCCCACCCGGTACGCCGGGAGATCCTGCACTGGCTGAAGGACCCGCAGGCACATTTCACCGAGCAGGACCACCCGTTCGAGATGGGTGTCTGCGCCGGCAAGATCGACGCGCGCGCCGGGCTGTCGCAATCGACGATCTCCGCCCATCTGGCGACCCTGCAGCGCGCCGGCCTGATCAGCAGCAAGAAGATCGGCCAATGGAGTTTCTTCAGCCGCAACGATGCGGCGATCCGCGAATTCCTCCAGCAGCTGAGCGAAGAGCTTTGAACAGCTGCTAGCAGGCGTTAGCCCTGCCCTGGCCATTTTGGCTACTGCCACCACCGCACTTCATTCAGGAGCAGGCGCATGCCCACTTCGCTTCTCGTACTCGCTTTGTCCGCGTTCGCCATCGGCACCACCGAATTCGTCATCATGGGCCTGCTGCCCGAAGTCGCCGGCGACCTGCGCGTATCCATTCCCGGCGCCGGCTGGCTGGTCACCGGTTATGCCCTGGGCGTCGCCATCGGCGCGCCGTTCATGGCCATGGCCACCGCCCGCCTGCCGCGCAAGGGCGCGTTGCTGGTGCTGATGAGCTTCTTCATCGCCGGCAACCTGTTCTGCGCGCTGGCCGCCAACTACGACCTGCTGATGCTCGCCCGGGTGGTCACCGCGCTTTGCCATGGCGCCTTCTTCGGCATCGGCTCCGTGGTCGCCGCAAGCCTGGTGCCGGCCAACCGCCGCGCTTCGGCGGTGGCGCTGATGTTCACCGGACTGACCCTGGCCAACGTCCTCGGCGTGCCGCTGGGCACCGCGCTCGGTCAGGCCGCCGGCTGGCGCTCGACGTTCTGGGCGGTGACACTGATCGGCGTGGTTGCCTTGATCGGCCTGTGGAAGGTGCTGCCGAACAAGCGCGACGAGGAAAAGACCGACCTGCGCGCCGAGCTGCGTGCCCTCAGCGGCGCTGGCGTGTGGCTGGCGCTGAGCACTACCGTGCTGTTCGCCGCCTCGATGTTCGCCCTGTTCACCTACGTCGCGCCGCTGCTCGGCGAAGTCACCGGCGTATCGCCGCGCGGCGTGACCTGGACGCTGCTGCTGATCGGCCTCGGCCTCACCGTCGGCAACGTGATCGGCGGCCGTCTCGCCGACTGGCGACTGCGCACCACGCTGCTCGGCGTATTCGCCGCGATGGCGCTGGTGTCCACCGCGCTGAGCTGGACCAGCCAGGCGCTGATACCGACCGAAATCACCCTGTTCCTCTGGGCTGCCGCCTCCTTCGCCGCCGTGCCGGCGCTGCAGGTCAACGTGGTCGCTTTCGGCCAGGGCGCACCGAACCTGGTCTCCACCCTGAACATCGGCGCCTTCAACGTCGGCAACGCGCTGGGCGCCTGGGTCGGCGGACTGGTCATCGACCAGGGCCTCGGCCTGACCCGTGTGCCACTGGCCGCCGCCGTGCTCGCGGTGCTGGCGTTGATCGCCACGCTGATCACCTTCAACAGCCGTAAACCCCGCCTCATGCCCCTGACCGAATGACCCACTCAACGGGAGTAACGAACATGCCCACGCTTTTCGATCCGATCAAAGTCGGCGACCTCGAGTTGCCCAACCGTATCATCATGGCCCCGCTGACCCGCTGCCGCGCCGACGCCGGCCGCGTGCCCAACGCGCTGATGGCCGAATACTACGTGCAGCGCGCCTCGGCCGGGCTGATCATCAGCGAGGCCACCTCGGTCACACCGATGGGCGTCGGCTACCCGGATACCCCCGGCATCTGGTCCGAGGAGCAGGTCGCCGGCTGGAGCAACATCACCCAGGCCGTGCACGCCAACGGCGGGCGCATCGTCCTGCAGCTGTGGCACGTCGGGCGGATTTCCGACCCGCTGTACCTCGATGGCGAACTGCCGGTGGCACCGAGCGCGCTGAAACCGGCCGGCCACGTCAGCCTAGTGCGCCCGATGAAAGAGTTCGTCACCCCGCGCGCGCTGGAAACCGCGGAAATCGCCGGTGTCGTCGAGGCCTACCGCAAAGGCGCCGAGAACGCCAAGCGCGCCGGCTTCGACGGCGTGGAAATCCACGGCGCCAACGGCTATCTGCTCGACCAGTTCCTGCAGGACTCGACCAACCAGCGCGACGATGGGTACGGCGGCTCGCTGGAAAACCGCGCGCGGTTGATGCTGGAAGTCACCGACGCGGTGCTCGGCGTCTGGGCGCCGGGCCGGGTCGGCATGCACCTGGCGCCGCGCGCCGATTCCCACGACATGGGCGACTCGAACCGCGCCGAGACCTTCGGCTACGTCGCTCGCGAACTGGGCAAACGCGGCATCGCCTTCATCTGCTCGCGCGAGAAGGAAGCCGACGACAGCCTCGGCCCGCAGCTCAAGCAGCAGTTCGGCGGCGTCTACATCGCCAACGAGCGCTTCACCAAGGACCAGGCCAACGCCTGGCTGGACAGCGGCAAGGCCGACGCGATCGCCTTCGGCGTGCCCTTCATCGCCAACCCCGACCTGCCGGCCCGCCTGCAGGCCGATGCGCCGCTGAACGAGCCGCACCCGGAAACCTTCTACGGCCAGGGCCCGGTCGGCTACATCGACTACCCACGCCTGTAACGCCGCAGCAGGAATGAAAAAGCCCCGCAATCGCGGGGCTTTTTTTGGCTCGACGCAGGGCGGGAGAAACCCGCGCTGGCGCGATGCCGTAGCTGTACGTCACCCCACAAGGCACCGGCGGTGGGCTGAAGCCTACCCCCGATCCCCACGGCAGCACGCTACCGGCTCATCAACGCGCGTTGATCTGCTGCTGCAGGTTCTGCACCTGGCTTTGCAGGGTGCTGATGTTGCGGGTCATCTGCGCGCGGAAGGCGTCGAACTCGGCGGTGTCGGTGGCGGATTGCGCCGGCGCTGCCGGGCGGTTGTCCATCTCGCTGCGCAGCACCAGCAGGTCCTGCTGCAGGCTGTCGATGGCTTGGCTGGGGTTCTGCTTCTTCAGCGTCTGTACGTCGGCGGAGAGGCTCTTGAGCTGTGGCTCGAGCTGCTCGACCTGGCTCGATACGCCCTTGACCTGGCTGGTCAGCTTGCCCAGATCGCCCTGGCTGCCCTTGAGCGTCTCGACGTCACCGGCGATGCTTTTCAGGCGACTATCGGCGGCGCCCTGCAGCGCCACCAGGTCCTTGCTCACCTGATCGACACGCTGATCCTGGCCGCTCTGCTGGGTGACCAGCGTCTGCTGCTGCTTGGCGATCTCGGCCAGACGCGTCTGCAACTGCTTGACCTGCAGCTTCAGCGCTTCGCTGCCGCTGGTGACGTTGGACTCGGTGGCCACCACCTTGCCGCTGATGTCCTGGATGCGCCCGGCGGCTTCCTCGCTGATCCGCGCGAAGCTCTCCTGGGTCGCCACCAGTTGTTGCTCCATCAGCGAGATCTGCTGGTAGCTCCACCAGCCAAGGCCGCCGAGGGCGATGACCAGTGCCAGCACCAGCGCCCACAGCGGACCGGTGCCGCTGCGCGCCGGCTTGGCCGGACGCTGGTTGCCGTAGCGCACCGGCTCGGGCTCGACGTCGCGCTCGAAATCGTCGCGGTCGCGGGCACTGGTGGTCAGGCTGGGCACGTTGTCCAGTTCGTCGAGAGCATCGTTGCGCATGGGTCGCCTTCTGTCGCCGGTTTGCAAGTCGCGCAGTATACCGGTTCAGAGCCGCTGCTTCAGTGCTGAGCATCGGTCTGCGAAATGCTCCGGCGGGGTGCAGTGGCAATGCGCCGCCATGCCTGCAAAGCCAGGAAACACGTTGAGGCGTGATCTGGTACGCAGTTTGCTAAATAACCCACCAGGCAGCCCTGACATTTTCTGCGAAGGCTGCTTGGGACATGCGGGAATCCTGTCGGGCTGATCGAGGGAAGCAGTTCGAGAGTTTCAACCAACGGGGGAAGCGAAATGGAACTGACCAAGACCATGGTGGACTGCATGCAGAAACTGCGGCGCCGCCTGCGTGACGAACTGGCGGTGGACATCCGCCTGAGCCAGACCGACGCGATCATGGCGATGCTGCTCGCCTGCCAGGAATCGGCGAACGAAGACACCCGTGCCATGGGTGAACACCTCAGCGAACTCACCGGCGTGCGCCTCAAGGCACCCGAGCTGACCGAAGAGCAACTGATCGAAAAATACACCCGCTACGCCGGCCCGCTACGCGGCTGAGAATCAGCGCCGCGCCTGGCGCCATTCCTCGCAGAACTCATCGAGCGCCGTCCACAGGCTGGTCTGCGGCTGGTACGCCAGGTACTGCCGTGCCCGGCTGATATCCAGGGTGTAATCCTTCGCCATCACCGCCACGCCAAGACGGAACAACGCTGGCTGCGGGCGCCCCGGCAACAGCCGGCAGACCGTCTCGTTCAACGTGGCGGCGGCGTAGGCCAGCGGATAGGCGATATGCCGGGTCACCGGTGGCAGCTCCAGTTGCCGCAATACGTAATTGACCACGTCCCACAACGGCAGCGGCGCGCCGTTGCTGATGTTGTACACCTTGCCCAACGCCGGTCCGGCGGCCAGCAAGGCGCTGAGCAGCGCCTCGTTGAGGTTCTGCACGCTGGTGAAATCGGCCAGGTTCAGGCCGTTGCCGATGATCGCCAGGCGCCCTTTGCGCTGCATCTCGATCAGTCGCGGAAAGACGCTGTTGTCGCCCGCGCCGGTAACCAGCCGCGGGCGCAGCGCCAGCACTTCCAGGCCAAACTCCTCGGCGCCGAAGACCTTCTGCTCGGCGAGGTACTTGGTCTTGCCGTAATGATCGGAGAAGCGCCGGGGAATCTCGTCCTCGCGCAGATCGAGGTGCGAGCGCCCATCGAAGCCGATCGACGGCGACGACAGGTGCACCAGGCGCCGCACGCGCTGTTTCAGGCAGGCCTCGACGACGTTCTCGGTGAGCGTGACGTTGCCGCGGTAGAAATCCTCGTAACGGCCCCAGGTGCCGACCGCGCCGGCGCAATGCACCACC
>DIEE01000025.1:0-184 GCA_002418465.1 Pseudomonas sp. UBA5782
CTCGCCGAGCCCTTCCCAGGCGCTCGCGCGCAGCGGCTCCTGGACCTTCCAGGCATCCCATAGCGGCAGCAGCCAGAGCGCGTCGTCCTGGAATGCACGCCGGTAGCCGCGGCTCCAGGCGTCTTCCAGGTTGCCCTGGAAAAGCGCGAAGGCCTTCTCCAGATACCCCTTGCGCCAGTAGACC
>DIEE01000025.1:501-737 GCA_002418465.1 Pseudomonas sp. UBA5782
CAGCACGCGCTCCTGCCCGGCAGCCTGCAAGCCGGCCAGCCAGGCATCCAGTTGCGCCAGGCCCTGCTGCGTATCGCCGGCGTAGAAGCGCGTGCGCGCCATCACCAGTTGCCCGCGGCTGAACAGCTCCAGCGGCGTCGCCACGTCGCGCCAGGTGGTCGCGGCCGGCAGTTCGTCGAGGATCGCCGCGTGGCGGTCCTGCTCGTAAAGCAGATCGGCATAGGCCAGCGCCAGCG
>DIEE01000025.1:775-17442 GCA_002418465.1 Pseudomonas sp. UBA5782
CGATCAGGCTGCTCAGGGCCAGCAGGTACTCGCTGTTCACCTCCTTGAGGTTCTCGTGCACCTTGGCGATCGAACGGGCGGCCTCGCCGTAATCGCCGAGCAGGCCGAACGCCGCGGCCTGCACGCAGAACAGGCTGGCGCGGAACACCGTCTGGTTCTCCGGCGCCAGTTTCAGCCAGTAGCGCGCCACCTTCAGGCAGCTTTCCAGCTTGTCCTGATAGAGCATCACCAGCGCCTTGAGCACCTGCGCGGCCGCCAGCAGTTCGGCCAGCCCGTAGTGCATCGGCCTGCCCTGCCCCTGCATCAGGCGCGTGCTGACTTCCTCGATCAGCGCTTCGGCCTCGGCGTATTTCTGCTCGAAGGCCAGCTGCCAGGCGTAGAAGATCTGGAACACCGGATGCTCGCGGATTTCCTCGGCGGGAACCTGCTCGAGCCGCTTCAGCACGCCATACACGCGGTTGCCGGCGATCAGCCCGGCGCCCTTGCGTTCCAGCAGGTCGGCGGCGTGCGGATAGTCCTTGGCTCGCAGCGCGTAACCGATGGCCCGCTCGGACTGCTCGTTGTTCTCGCACCAGCGCGCGGCGGCCTGCAGCAGGGTCGCGCTGTCGCCGCGCTTGTCCAGGCGGCCCTGGAGGAACTCGGCGAACAAAGGGTGATAGCGAAACCACTCGCCGCGCTCGTCCAGTGCGACGACGAACAGCTGCTCGCTCTGCAGGCGCAGCAGCATGTCCAGCGCATCGCGGCGCCCGGTCAGGGCGTTGCACAGCTCGGCGCTGAACTCGTCGAGCAGCGAGGTCTGTTCGAGGAAGGCCAGCAGCGGCCGCGACAACCCGTCGAGCACATCCTCTTCCAAATAATCCGCCAGCGTCCGTTCGGCGCCGGAGAAGTCGGCGATGAAACGCCCCCGATCGGCCTGCCGCGACAACCCCAGGGCCAGCAGATGCAGCGCGGTGAGCCATCCTTCGCTGCGCTTTTCCAGGCGTTTGAGCTGCACCTCGTCCAGTTGCAAAGCGCACACCGCCTCGAAGTAACCAGCGATTTCGTCGCGCGTCAGGCGAAGGTCCTCGGCCTTTATCCAGAACACCGAGGCCCGCAGCAGCGGATCGTCTTCGATGAACAGCGGCCCGAAACGGGTGCTGACCACCAGGTGCACGTGCTCGGGAAGGCGTTCCAGCAGGTAGCGCCCGCCCTTGCCGAGAAAAGGGTGGCGTAGCAGATGGAAGTCGTCGAGAAGCAGGTACAGCGAGCCATCCAGGGTCTTGAGGTCGGCGATCAGCGCCTCCAGCAAGGCCTCTTCCGGCCAACTGGTGCGGTCGTCGAGCAGCGCCAGCGCGCGGCTGCCGAAACCGGGACAAACGGCGCCGATGGCGGCGATCAGATAACGCAGCAGGCGCTCCGGCGGGCTGTCCGATTCGTCGCAGGACAGCCAGGCGACGCGCTCGCCGGAGGCCGAAAGGCGTTCGGCGAACTGCGCCAGCAGCGTGCTCTTGCCGTAGCCGGCCGGCCCGCTGAGGATCAGCAGGCGCTGCGCGCGCGCGGCGAACATACGCTCGACCAGTGCAGTGCGCGGCAGCAACGCCTGCTGGCGGCGATCCGGCGGCGCCAGCTTGGTCCGCAACAGCGGGAATCCAGGTACCTGCGGCAGTGACGCATTCATGCTTCGAGCAACTCCAGTTCACGGGCACGGCGGATCGCATGGGTGCGGTTGCGCACCTTGAGCTTGTCGTAGATGTTGTGCAGGTGCCACTTTACCGTGCCTAGCGCCAGCGCCAGGTGCACGCCGATCTCCTCGTTGGACATGCCGGTGGCGGCCAGGCGGATGACTTCCATCTCGCGCTCGGTGAGATCGTCACCCGGCGCACCGTCCGTCTCCCGCTCCGGGCTGCCCGGCCAGATCGCCAGCAATCCGCGAATGAAGCCCTGCAGCGCCGGCTGCCGCTCGGTGGTTTCCAGCTGCTGGAGCATCTGCCGGATCGCTTCGCCCTCCTCGATGAACGGACTGCGCAGGCCCTCTCGCTCGGCATCGACCAGGCATTGCACCAGGGTGCTCAGCGCACGCTCCTGATAACCCAGCCGCTGATGGCTGAGCGCCGCGAGGATTTCCAGGCGCAGGCACTGCACGCCATGCCAGCCGGGTTGAAGCAGCTGGCGCAGCTGGGCGATCTCGCGCAATGCCTCGCTGTATTGCCCGCCCGCCTGCTGCAGCCGCACACGGCTCAGGCCCAGGGTCCAGCTCACCGGGTTGAACGGCTGGTCGGCGTAATCGCTCACATGCCGTTCCCATTCGAAGCTCTTCAGGCGTTGCTCGGCGCGGCGGATGCGGTCCGTCGCCGGCTGCTGGAGGATCATCGCGACCTCGTCCGCCAGCGCCTGCGCCTGGAAACGCCAGGAGCGGTTGCGTACCGCCAGCCCCTGCATCAGCACCAGGCTTTCCAGCGCCGCCTTTGGCTGGTTGCGCGCACGCTGCAGGCGCGAGAGGCACAGCAGGCCCTGGGCGTAGAGATCGATCGGGTTGATCACGTCGACCTGGCGCAGCGCCCGCGCCAGGCGCTCCTCCAGGCCCTCGTAGCGCGCCTGCTGGTAGGCGATCAGCGACTCGGTGATCGCCGGCAGCGCCAGCGCGCGTGACTTGTCGCCGAACCAGGGCATCAGCCGGCCGCGCAGGCGTTCGGACAGCAGCTGCGCCTGGCGCGTGCAGCCCTGTTCCAGTTCCAGCAGCACTTCGACGTTACTCAGCTGCATCGCCAGGTAACGCCCTTCGAGGAAATGATTGCGCTGTTGCGCCAGCGCCAGCAGGCGCCGCGCGGCCTCCGGGCGCGCCAGCATCACCTGCGCCAGGGCGCCGACCACCAGCAGCGCGACTTCGAGAAAGGCCGCGTGCTGGCCCAGTTGCGCCTCGACCTTGCCGGCCAGCTCGACGCACAACGCCAGGTCGTCCTTCTGCAGGGCGATCAGCGCCTTCACCGCCATCGCCGCCAGATAGCCCTGCTGCAGCGGCGCGCCTTCGCCGGCGTCCCAGCGTTGCAGCAATTCGTCGAGCAGGCGCTTGGCCTCGGGCAGCGACTGGCCTGAGGCCTTTTCCCAGACGCTGGCGAGCACCAGCACCGGGTAGCGTTCGGCGATGGCATCGGGAATCTGCTGACGCCAGCGGTAGATCTGCTGGAGCTGGCCGCGGTTGATCAGCTCCAGGCCACAGCCGTCGACCAGCGCGGCGAGCATCTCCGGGTCCTCGGCGAGGCAGGCGTGCTCGATCGCCAGGTTCTGCATGTGATGGTTGGTAAACCACAGGCTGGCGTTGAAATGCAGCTGCTTGAGGCGCTCCGGATCGCGCTGGCGCAGGCGCGCACGGAGAAAATCGGCGAACAGGTGATGGAAGCGGTACCAGTGCCGGGCACGGTCCAGCGGTTCGAGGAACAGCTGGCGCTGCTCCAGCTCCTCCAGCAACGCCTGACCATCGGCGCAGCCGGTGAGCGCGCCGGCCAGCTCACCACTCAGTTGATTGGCCACCGCCAGCGACAGCAACTGCTCCTGCAGCGATTCCGGCAACTGCTCGAATACCGTACTCAGCAGGTAGTCGCCGACCGCCAGTTCGCCGGCATTGCGCGGCAGCGGTTCGCCATCGCCGCGGTTATGTAGCCACAGGCTGGCCAGGTGCACGCCGACCAGCCAGCCTTCGGTCTGCGCGTGCAGCGTGGCGACGGTGGCGGCATCGACGTCCAGGCCGGCGGCGTGCAGGTAGTCACCGGTTTCCGCCTGGCTTAGGCGCAGCTCGTCGCTGCCGATTTCCAGCAGCAGCCCCTTGGCACGCAAGCTGGCCAGTCGCAGTCCGGGCAGCGAACGACTACCCAGGGCGAGCAGGAAGCCCGGCGGGCCGAGCAGCACCATGCGGTTGAGCGCGGCGAGCAGGTCGGGGTCCTGGATCAGGTGCATGTCGTCGATTACCAGCAGCAACGGCTGGCTCTGGACGGACAGCTCCGCCAGCAGGCTCTCCACCACCGCGGCGACCGGCACCTGCATGGTGTTGCGCAGGTAGCTCAGCGCATCGGCACCGATCTGCGGGAAGGCGCTACGCAGCGCGCCGATCAACTGGGTGAGGAAGCGCAGCGGATCATCGTCGCCCTCGCCCAGCGAATACCAGGCGCTGGCGTAGCCTTCGGCGCGGCGCGAGGCGGCCAGTTCGGCCAGCGCGGTGGTCTTGCCGAAACCGGCCGGCGCGCAGAACAGCAGCAGCCGGGCGGGCGAAGGTGCGGCGAAAAGGGCCTGGAGGTGAGGCCGGGGAAGGCTGGCCGAAGGTTGCGGCGGCAGCAGCTTCGAGCGCGACAGACTGCTTGAGGCTGGATCTAGAACTGCATCCATGGCCTGGGTCCTCGTCCTTATGGTTGTTAGTCGGAGTCGTGCTCCTCGGACTCCGACAGTCTAGCAGCCGGCCCGAAGGGAGACTGCGGCGGCTAGGATCATGCGAACGGGGGCACTACAATCGCCTCCCGTGCCCGTCTGACCCCTCTTCATGCCGACCTGTTCCCTCCACGCCCTCGGTTACCGAGCGGACCCTTCCGCCTACTTCGTCTCGATCTGCGATGCGCCAGGCGCCGTGCTGCTCGATGCCGGGCGCCCAGGCGCCGATCGCGGGCGCTTCGACATCCTCAGCGCCTGGCCGCTGGCGCAGTTCAGCCCCGCCGTCGACGAACCGGGCGGGGCCTTTCTGCAGCGCCTGCGCCAGGCCCTGGCCGAACTGGGGCCGGCCGACCTTCCGGCGGCTATCGAGCTGCCCTTCACCGGCGGCCTGATCGGCTACCTCGGCTACGATTTCGGTCGCGGGCTGGAGCGGCTGGCGGGCCAGGNNGACGATCTGCAACTGCCCACGGCAAGCCTGGGCCTGTACGCCTGGGCGCTGATCAGCGATCACCAGCTCGGCACCAGCCAGTTGTTGTTCCATCCGACGCTGGACGATGCCGAACGTCAGCGGCTCTGCCGGCTGTTCGATCAGCCCGCAGCGCCCGAGACTGAACCTTTCGCGCTGCGCGCAGCGTTCAGCGCCGACATCGATGCCGAGCAGTACCGCGGCGCAATCGAGCACATCCAGGCCTATATCCAGGCCGGCGACTGCTATCAGGTGAATTTCGCCCAGCGTTTCCGCGCGCCCTGCCAGGGCGATCCCTGGCTGGCCTACCGCGCCCTGCGCGAGGCCTGCCCTACCCCATTCGCCGCCTACCTGGCGCTGGCGGACGGCGGCGCGATCCTCAGCCTATCGCCCGAACGCTTCCTGCAGCTCCGCCGGGGCCGGGTGGAAACCCGGCCGATCAAGGGTACCCGCCCGCGCGGCGCGACGCCGGACGAGGACCGGCAACAGGCGCAGGCGCTGCTGGCGAGCGACAAGGACCGCGCGGAAAACCTGATGATCGTCGACCTGCTGCGCAACGACCTGGGCCGCAGTTGCCGCACCGGCTCGGTGAAGGTGCCCGAGCTGTTCGCCCTGGAAAGCTACCCCAACGTGCATCACCTGGTCAGTGCTGTGCGCGGCGAACTGGCCGAGGGCAAGGACGCGCTTGACCTGCTGGCCGGCTGCTTCCCCGGCGGCTCGATCACCGGCGCACCGAAGATCCGCGCGATGCAGATCATCGACGAGCTGGAGCCGACGCGCCGCTCGATCTACTGCGGCTCGCTGCTCTATCTGGACGTGCGCGGGGAGATGGACAGCTCTATCGCCATCCGCAGCCTGCTGGTCAAGGATGGGCAGGTCAGTTGCTGGGGCGGCGGCGGCATCGTCGCCGACTCGGACTGGCAGGCGGAGTACGAGGAATCCAAGACCAAGGTGCGCGTGCTGTTGCGCACCCTGGAAGCGCTGTAGCGGGCGGAATCGCCCACTACAGGCCGGCGTGGATCAGAGCGTCAGGTTGCGATTGGACGCCTTGAGGAACTCCTGCTTGAGGGCCTCAAAGGTGTGCACGGCGGGGAATTGCGGAAACTCGCGGATGACGTTTTCCGGCGCATGGAAAAGGATGCCGGCATGCGCTTCGTCGAGCATCGCGGTGTCGTTGTAGGAGTCGCCGGCCGCGATCACGCGGTAGTAGAGGCTCTTGAAGGCGATCACCGACTGGCGCTTGGGGTCCTTCTGGCGCAGCTCGTAGCCAACCACGCGGTCGCTCTCGTCCACCACCAGCTTGTGGCAGAGCAGCGCCGGGAAGCCGAGCTGGCGCATCAGCGGCTGGGAGAACTGGTAAAAAGTGTCGGAGAGAATCACCACCTGGAAGCGCTCGCGCAGCCAGTCGATGAACTCGCGCGCGCCTTCCAGCGGCTGCAGCGTGGCGATGACCTTCTGGATGTCGGAAAGCTTCAGGCCGTGCTCGTCGAGGATGCGCAGGCGCTGCTTCATCAGCACGTCGTAGTCGGGAATGTCCCGAGTGGTAGCCTTCAACGCATCGATACCGGTTTGCTCGGCGAACGCGATCCAGATTTCCGGTACCAGGACCCCTTCCAGGTCGAGACAGGCGATTTCCACGGGAGTCTCCCAAAGACTGTTTATCGAAGGGGCGGCACTTTAGCAGCCAGCCCTGGCGAAGGCTATCCGCGCCAGAGGCGGTGGTTGACGCCCGGCGGCGCTGGTACCATCGCCCTCCTTCGCGAACCGCGCCCAACCACAGGAGCCTGCCATGAGCCTCGATCTGGACACCCTCAATGCCGAACTCGGCCACGACGCCGAGAAGCTCGTGGAATGGGCGCTGGGCCTGGGCAAGACGGCCATCTGCACGACCAACTTCCGCCCGTTCGAGGCGGTGATCCTGCACATGGTCAGCCGCGTCGACCCGAACATCCCGGTGGTCTGGATGGACAGCGGCTACAACACCGAGGCCACCTACCGCTGCGCCGACGAAATCTGCCGCAAGCTGAACCTCAACCTGAGCATCTACCTGCCGAAACGCTCGCGCGCGCACCGCGAAGCCGTCGAAGGCGCCACCCCGGCGCTGGACGATCCGCGTCATGCGGCGTTCACCGAAGAGGTCAAGCTGGAACCCTTCGCCCGCGCCCTGCGCGAGACCGCGCCGCAGGTGTGGTTCACCGCCCTGCGCGCCACCGACACCGCCGTGCGCGCGGCGATGCAGCCGATCAGCCTCAACCCGGACGGCCTGATCAAGGTCGCGCCGCTGCTGCACTGGTCGTCGAAGGACCTCTACCAGTACCTGACCAGGTACGACCTGCCCAACGAGTTCGACTACTTCGATCCGACCAAGGGTGAAGACAACCGCGAGTGCGGACTGCACCTGAGCCACTGACGCGCAGCGCAACGAAAAAAGCCTCCCGACGGGAGGCTTTTTTCATGGCTCGAAGAGCACTCAGTAGAGCGGCAGCTCGACGTTCTTGAACAACTCGTCCATCTCCGCCTTGTTGTGGCACTGCACCGCCTTGGCCAGCACGTCGCGGGTCAGGTGCGGGGCGAACTTCTCGATGAAGTCGCACATGAAACCGCGCAGGAAAGTACCGCGACGGAAACCGATCTTGGTCACGCTGGACTCGAACAGGTGGCTGGCGTCCAGCGCGACTAGGTCGTCGTCGAGCTTCTCGTCGACCGCCATGTGGGCGACGATGCCAACGCCCAGGCCCAGGCGCACGTAGGTCTTGATCACGTCGGCGTCGACCGCGGTGAACACCACTTTCGGCGTCAGCCCGCGGTGGCTGAAGGCTTCGTCGAGTTTGGAGCGACCGGTGAAGCCGAACACGTAGGTCACCAGCGGCTGCTCGGCGAGCGCCTCCAGGGTCAGCTTCGGCAGCTTGGTCAGCGGATGGTCCTTGGGCACGATCACGCAGCGGTTCCAGCGGTAGCACGGCATCATCACCAGGTCGCCGAACAGCTCCAGGCCCTCGGTGGCGATGGCGAAATCGGCGGAACCGTCGGCGGCCATCTCGGCAATCTGCAGCGGCGTGCCCTGCTGCATGTGCAAGGTGACGTCCGGGTATTGCTTGATGAAATTGCTGATCACCGGCGGCAACGCGTAGCGCGCCTGGGTGTGGGTGGTGGCGATGGACAGCGTGCCCTTCTTCTCGTTGGAGAATTCCTGGGCGATCTGCTTGATGCTTTCGCACTTGCGCAGGATCTCGCCAGCGGTGGTGATGATCCGCTCGCCGGCCGGCGTCACCCGCGTCAGGTGCTTGCCGCTGCGGGCGAAGACTTCGACGCCCAGCTCGTCCTCCAGCAGGCGGATCTGCTTGCTGATCCCCGGCTGCGAGGTGTACAGGCTCTGCGCCGTGGCCGACACGTTCAGGTCGTGGTGGGCAACTTCCCAGATGTAGCGCAGTTGCTGAAGCTTCATGGCTGTCCCTCAATGGTCCTTGCGCTGCTCGTCGGCAGGTTTTTATAACCATATTATTAGTTGAGGGTGTAAAGCTAGACGATTTTTATAGCGACGCATAAATTTTGCGCGCGCAGTTTCAGAAATCCGCCCGCGCGCGGTTCTGCAGCATCGGCACCAGATACACCGGAACCTCGGCCAGCTGCATCACGCAACTGGCGGTACGACCGAGCGAGGTGCCGCCGCAGTTGTCCTGGCTGTGCGCGCCGAGCACCACGGCATCGACCGCCAGCTGACGTGCCTGCTCGAGGATCACCTGGGGCGGATCACCGCGAATCACCCGCACGGTACGGATCAGATCGAGGGTGCCGTAGGCTTCGCCCATCTCGTCACGGAAGCCTTCCAGCACGCGTTGCTGGATGTTCGACATGACCACGTCCAGGCCGTCGCTGCGCAGCCGTTCGAGGGTGTCCTTGTCCAGATAGGTCTGCAGTACCGACTCGGCGAACAACCCCATGGGCTCCACCGCGTGCACCACATAGAGCTCTGCCTTAAAGGCCTGAGCCAGGGAAACCGCATGCTGCAACACGTAAGGCGCGTACAGACCGAGGTCCGTGGCGTACAGAATGGTCCGGATCATATGCCCTCCAACTGCGAGCAAACTCGGCCTCGCCACAGCTTAGCAGCCGGCATGAAAACGTCATCGCATTCTGTCGACCGTCGACAATCCCTCCACTACCGCCCATCGCGGCGTCGCCTGGCGAACCTAGGCGCTGTAGCCGGCACTCAGAAAGCGCAGCGCCTGATACAGCGCACGGGTGCAGGGCATGTCCTTCCCGGCGGCCTGCGCGGCGGCCAGCGGCGCGGCGTAGATGGCCTGCAGCTCCAGTGGGCGGTGCGACAGGTGGTCGTGGTACATGCTCGGCAGGTAGTCGCTCATCCGCTCGGTCATCAGCAGCAGCTTGTCGGCGAAATCCGCCGGCATGGCGTGGCCGCAGGCTTCGGCGCCCTCGACCACTTCGAGCATGATCGAACGGATCAGCGCGCGGCTGTCCGCCTGCCCCATCAGCGCCTCGGTACCGGCGTCGAGCAGCACCGACAGGCCGTTGTAGGGCACGTTCCACACCAGTTTCTGCCAGCGTGCCTGATCGAGATTGGCCATCGCGGCGGACTCCAGCCCCGCCTCACGGAACATTCCGCTGCCGGTTTCGAGAATCGCCTGGCGCTGTTCGTCGTCCGTCGCCGGCCCCGAGTGATAACCCAGGTTGACCCCTCCCAGCGCCTGGTGCACCACCTCGCCGGGCGCCCGCCGATGCACGCAGATGTAGCAAAGCCCACCGATCAGGTGCAGCCCGGCGGGCAACAGCGGTTGCAGCTGTTCCTCCACCGCCAGGCCGTTCTGCAACAGCACCACCTTGGCGTCGGGCGCGGCGACCAGGGCGATCAGCGGTGCAAGGTCGGCATTGCTGGTGGTCTTGGCGCCGACCAGCAGCCAGTCGCACGGCGGCATCCGCCCCGCGTCACGATAGGCCTGCACGGGATCGAGCCGCAGTTCGCCGTGTACCGCACTGTCCACCCGCAGGCCGCGCTCGCTGACCGCATCGAACTCGCTGCGCAGCAGAAAATGCACGTCGTAGCCGGCGCGCGCCAGCATCAGGCCGTAGAAGCCGCCGATGGCGCCGGTACCGATGATGCCTATGCGTGGACGATGGGTTGCGCTCATCAGGGAAGCTCCTCTGCAGGACCGGCCAACGCCGCGTCCAGGGCCGAAATCAGGGAAGCGCGTTCGAGACGCGCCTGCAGTGCACCGAAGAACTGGCCGTCGCGGACCACGAACAGCGCCGGCAGATGGAACACGCCGTAGCGCTCGACCAGTCCGCCGTTGTCGCCGGCATCCACCCAGCACAGGCGCTCGACGGGCAGCGCCATGCCCGGCAGCTCGCGCCGCGCCCAGCGGCAGCTGGCACAGCCGATGCTTGTGAATAGCAGCAGCGAAACGCCCGGCAGTTCCAGCAACCGGTGGTCAGCGTCGAAGTCAGTCAACTCCAGCTGGGCTCTTATACTGTCTTCAGCAGCCATCGTCGTGTCATCCCAGGAGTCGTCCATGCGCCGGTTCTTACGTCACCCCAGCGACATGCCCATCGAGTTGAAACCGCGCGACCAGGCTCGCCTGCCGCGACAGCGGCTGAACAATATCAGCCTTGGCGGCGTGGCATGCAATTGCACGGAACGCCTGCAGAACGGCACGCCGATCGAGCTGCGCATACCGCTGTTCGGCGATCAGGCCACCTGCAACGGCGTGATCGCCTGGTGCGAAAAGGAGCCCGAGGGTTACCTGGTCGGCATCACCTTCATCGACGAGGATTCGCTGTTCAAGGCGCGCATGGTGCAACAGGTCTGCCAGATCGAGCGCTACCGGCGCGAGCGCGAAGAGCAACTGGGCGCCGAACTGGGCATCGAGGACGTCGCCCAGGAATGGATGAGTACGCACGCCGAGGAGTTCTCGCGCGACAGCTTCGAGCGCCCCTGACGCCCGTCCGCGCATATGCATCGCCCATTGTCTAGCTCCCGCCTAAGCGGTAAGGTTCCGTTCCCCCGCGCCCGCCCCTTGGTAATCCGCTTCGCACGGGGACGCTGGCGGCTCGAAAGCCGCGCTCCGACGACCCGACCTGATGAAAAGCACGATGGCTGATTTACCGATCGACGACCTCAACGTTGCCTCCAACGAAACCCTGATCACCCCCGATCAACTCAAGCGCGAAATCCCCCTCAGCGATGCCGCTCAACGCACCGTGGCGCATGGCCGGCAGGTCATCCGCGAGATTCTCGACGGTCGCGACCATCGCCTGTTCGTGGTGGTCGGCCCCTGTTCGATCCACGACATCAAGGCCGCCCACGAGTACGCCGAACGCCTGAAGGCCCTCGCCGCTAAAGTGTCGGACAGCCTCTACCTGGTCATGCGCGTGTACTTCGAGAAGCCGCGCACCACGGTCGGCTGGAAGGGCCTGATCAACGATCCGTACCTGGATGACTCGTTCAAGATCCAGGACGGCCTGCACATCGGTCGCAAGCTGCTGCTGGACCTGGCGGAAATGGGCCTGCCCACCGCCACCGAGGCACTCGACCCGATCTCCCCGCAGTACCTGCAGGACCTGATCAGCTGGTCGGCCATCGGCGCACGGACCACCGAATCCCAGACCCACCGGGAAATGGCCTCGGGCCTCTCCTCCGCGGTCGGCTTCAAGAACGGCACCGACGGCGGCCTGACCGTGGCGATCAATGCACTGCAATCGGTTTCCAGCCCGCACCGCTTCCTCGGCATCAACCAGCAGGGCGGCGTCTCCATCGTTACCACCAAGGGCAACGCCTACGGTCACGTGGTGCTGCGCGGCGGCAACGGCAAGCCGAACTACGACTCGGTGAGCGTGGCGATCTGCGAGCAGGAACTGGCCAAGGCGAAGATCCGCCCGAACGTGATGGTCGACTGCAGCCACGCCAACTCCAACAAGGACCCGGCGCTGCAGCCGCTGGTGATGGACAACGTCGCCAACCAGATCGTCGAGGGCAACAACTCCATCGTCGGCCTGATGGTGGAAAGCCACCTCGGCTGGGGCGCGCAGTCGATCCCGAAGGATCTCGGCGAACTGAAGTACGGCGTTTCCATCACCGATGCCTGCATCGACTGGGACACCACCGAGAAGACCCTGCTGGCGATGCACGCCAAGCTCAAGGACGTGTTGCCCAAACGCCAGCGCAGCTGAACGATCGGGCAATGAAAAACGCCGGGCAATGCCCGGCGTTTTCGTCTGTGCCTGGGTCACGCGTCATTCCTTGGCCTTGAGTTTCTCCTGACGCTCCATATAGCGCTCGACGTAGGAGCAGGACGCGATCACCGAGTAGCCGATGCGCTCGGCATAGGCGAGCGCGTGTTCGGTCAGCGCCAGGGCGATGCCGCGGCCACGCAGCGCGTTGGGAACGAAGGTGCGATAGATGTCCAGCGTCTGTTTACCCAGGTCCATGTATGCCAGGTAAGCCCGATTACCATCCACGATGATCTCGAACTGATGACTCGTCTGGTCATGCTGGATGGATAATGCCTCGCTCATTGCTCTACTCCTCAGCGGACCTCGTCGACGGGTCCGAATCTTATTGATCTTATCCAGGCGGAGACTGCTGGCCGGTCGTTGCAAGTTCGACAGGAGTTGATGCCTCGGCGTTCTTGCCTTTTAACACTCCCGAGCCGGCCAAGTGAATAGTGGAAATGCCCGACGGTCCGTTTCGCTGGCCTTTTCGGGAATCCACGGCAGTCGATTGCCGGCTGCCAGATGACGGAATTTCTCCGCTGGAAACCGGCCTCCATCAGATTCACTTATTACCCACGCGCCCGCCAATTCCCTATTAGGCAAGGGGGAAAGTATTGCGGACTTATAGTCTCGCCGCCCCGCCCGATACTAATGTACATGCGACAGCTGGTTGTTTTTCATACAAAAATGCGCACCGGGTCGGCTCGGGACATAACTTCATCAAAAAACTACCGTCACCTCACGTTTGCCTCGTTTACTTAGTTCAACTTACAGGTAACATATAGCCCGCTAATTTCCTGGTTCGGGAAATTGCTTGAATAGAATGTCCACCTTAAGGGGAACACGATGAACAACGTTCTGAAATTCTCTGCTCTGGCTCTGGCCGCAGTTCTGGCTACCGGTTGCAGCAGCGTCACCAAAGAAACTGAAGCCCGTCTGACCGCCACCGAAGACGCCGCTGCTCGCGCCCAGGCTCGTGCCGATGAAGCCTACCGCAAAGCTGACGACGCTCTGGCCGCTGCTCAGAAGGCTCAGCAAACTGCTGACGAAGCCAACGAGCGCGCTCTGCGTATGCTGGAAAAAGCCAGCCGCAAGTAATAGTCCCCGGACTATCGAAGCCGACCCCAGGGTCGGCTTTTTATTGCCTGCGATTCGCCCAATAAAAAGCCCCGCCGGCAACTGCACGGCGGGGCTTTTTTACAAGTGCGTCATTGACCGCTGGAGAGGCTCGCGGCGTGCAGTGCGGTATCCGCGACTTCGATCGGCAGGCCGTCTTCGGCGGTCACCACCTCACGGATGATTTCCCAGTCCATCTGCTGGTTGGCGGCCATGTCCTGGCGCTGCAGCAGGGTGTTGATCACCGCGGTGTGCTTGTCGACGTGCGACGGGTCGCCGTGGTCGTCCAGCGGCTGGTGCGCTTCCAGATAGATCTTGCCGCCGCTGGTGCCGAACTTGTACGGCTCGTTGATGATGCGCACCGGCGTGCCCACCGGCGCCATCTTGGCCAATTCCAGCACGTTCTGGTTGAGCATGCGGAAGCAGCCGTGGCTGACGCGCATGCCGATGCCGAACTTCTTGTTCGAACCGTGGATCAGGTAGCCGGGCAGGCTCAGGCTGAACTTGAACGGACCCAGCGGGTTGTCCGGCCCCGGCGGCACGATCGCCGGCAGCGGATCGCCGTCGGCGGCGTGCTCGGCGCGAATGGAGGCCGGTGGATACCAAGCCGGATTGGCGGTCTTGGCGGTGACCTTGGTCAGCGTGACCGGCGAACCCCAGCCTTCGCGACCGATACCCAGGGGATAGGTGTGCACCACGTTCTCGCCTTTCGGGTAGTAGTACATGCGGTACTCGGCGAGGTTGATGACGATGCCCTCGCGCGGGCCTGGCGGGAGGATGAAACGCGTCGGCAGGATGATCTCGGTGCCGGCGCCAGGCAGCCAGGGGTCTACGCCGGGGTTGGCGGCGACCATTTCCAGATAGCCGAGGTCGTTGGCCTCACCGAGATCGGCGAAGGTGTCCTCGTATTTGGCGGTGACCACCTGAACCTGGCCGATAACGTCCTCACCGGGCGGCGGAAGAGGAAACTCCAGCGCGGAGGCGGAACCGGCGCTGGCCAGCGCGACGAAAAACAGGGAACAGGCGACCGCAGGAACGCGCGACGACATCCGAAGAATCCTTGAGGGGTGTGACGAGGGAGAGCGCAAATTGTACACCGCGCGCCCAGGCCTGGGGGAGCCCCTCGCCGAGCGCCTGGCCTCAGCTCTCCACCCAGACGGCACGCTCGCCGCGCCTGTGTGCCTGCAGCGTCGCCTTGCAGTGCAGGCACAGGCGGCGGTCCTGCAGCGCGGCGCGCTCCATGCTCCGCCAACGCGGCATCGCCGGCAGCAAGCCGCCGCACAGCGTACGGTCGGCATGCCCGCTCAATTCGAGTTGGCGTTCGACGATATGCAGACGTACCTCGCGGCAGGCGAACAGGTCGAGCTGCTCGTCCGGCTCGATCAATTGGTAGGCATGCAGGGACCAGGCGGGACGCGGCATCGGGGGCTCCAGAACGGGGCCGCCACCTTAGCCGAAAGGCCCCGCGCGGAAAAGATGGATCAGCCGGTTAAAGCAGCGGTTCCAGGGTCGGCCAGAGGTTGTCCAGCATGCGCGGCTGGCCCACCGCCGCGGGATGAATGCCGTCCGCCTGCATCATCCCCGGCACACCGCCGACACCGTCGAGAAAGAACGGCACCATCGGCACCTGTTCCTGTTCGGCCAGGGTCGTGAAGACCTGCTCGAAGTTGCGGTTGTAGCGCGCGCCGTAATTCGGCGGCAGGCGCATGCCCAACAGCAGCACCCGCGCACCGGAGGCCTTGGACTTGTCGATCATTGCGGCAAGATTCTGTTGCAATTGCTGCGGTGGCTGGCCGCGCAGTCCATCGTTGCCGCCGAGCTCGATGATCACCAGTTCCGGCTTGTGCTCGGCAAGCAGCGCGGGTAGCCGCGAGAGCCCGCCAGCGCTGGTGTCGCCGCTGATCGAGGCGTTCACCACCTGGTGCTCGAGACCCTTCTGCTGCAGGCGTTTCTCCATCAGCGCGACCCAGCCCTGGCTGGTATCCAGGCCCAAACCGGCGCTGATACTATCGCCGACGACCAGCAGGGTGCCGGCCGTCGCCCCTTGGGCCCACAGCAGCAAGGCGACGGCGGTACCGAAAAACCACGTACGCATCGGATTCTCCATGAGCGCAAGCATTCTCAAAGCGCAGAACCTTAGCAAAGTGGTCCCCAGCGCGGAAGGCGCCCTGACCATCCTCCACGACCTCTCCCTCGATCTTCAGCCCGGCGACAGCATGGCCATCGTCGGTAGCTCCGGCTCGGGCAAATCAACCCTGCTCGGCCTGCTCGCCGGACTCGATCTGCCCAGCTCCGGCGAAGTCACGCTGGCCGGCAACAGCCTCAACGGCCTCGACGAGGACCAGCGCGCCCAAGTGCGTGCCGACCACGTCGGCTTCGTCTTCCAGTCCTTCCAGCTGCTCGACAGCCTCAGCGCGCTGGAGAACGTGATGTTGCCGCTGGAACTGGATGGCCGTCGCGACGCCCGCGAGCGCGCCCGCGAGCTGCTCGACCGTGTCGGCCTGGGCCAGCGTCTTACCCACTACCCGCGCCAGCTTTCCGGTGGCGAGCAGCAGCGCGTGGCGATCGCCCGCGCCTTCGCCGCCGAACCGGACGTGCTGTTCGCCGACGAGCCCACCGGCAATCTCGACAGCCACACCGGCGCGCACATCAGCGACCTGCTGTTNNTTCGCCCTGGCCTGGCGCCAGTCGCTGCGTGACGCCCGCGCCGGCGAATTGCGCGTGCTGTTCTTCGCCTTGCTGGTCGCCGTGGCGGCGAGCACCGCCATCGGCTACTTCGGCGCGCGGCTGAATGGCGCCATGCTGATGCGCGCTACCGAGTTTCTCGGTGCCGACCTGGTGCTGCGCGGCACCTCCGAAGCGGCCTCGGAGCAGATCGAGGCCGGCACCGCGCTGGGCCTCGATCATGCCCGCGCGGTGGAATTCTCCAGCGTCATCGCCACCGACGCCGGCATCCAGCTGTCCAGCGTCAAGGCCGTGGACAGCGCCTACCCGCTGCGCGGCGAGCTGAAGAGCGCCGCCGAACCCTACGCCGCGGAGCAGTCCGGCGGCGGCCCTAAACCCGGCGAGGCCTGGGCGCAGAGTCAGCTGTTCGCCGCGCTGGAGCTGAAAGTCGGCGACACCATCGAGGTCGGCGAGAAGAGCCTGCGCCTCACCCGCGTACTGACCTACGAGCCGGACAGCAGCGCCGACTTCTACAGCCTGACGCCGCGCGTGCTGATGCACATCGACGACCTCGCCGCGACCGGCATCGTCCAGCCCGGCAGCCGGGTGCGCTACCGCGAACTCTGGCGCGGCGACAACCAGGCCTTGGCCCGTTACCGCGACGCGGTGACGCCGAAGCTGCAGCCCAACCAGCGCCTGGAAGATGCCCGCGACGGCAACCGGCAGATCGGCAACGCCCTGGGCCGCGCCGAACGCTACCTCAACCTCGCCAGCCTGGCCGCGGTGCTGCTCGCCGGTG
>DIEE01000123.1:0-15418 GCA_002418465.1 Pseudomonas sp. UBA5782
TCGCCAGCCTCGGCGCGGCGAGCGAGGCGGTGGCCGACTGGCCGCTGCGCGCGCAGGGTTTCGCGCTGTTCAAGGCCGGCGTGCTGCGCACCTGCCAGGACGGCCGGCGGGCGATGAAGGCGGTGCAGCAGAAACGCAGCGACGAGCTGCTCCATGAGTGGCGCAAGCGGGTTAAGGATCACTGGTATCAGACGCGCCTGCTGCGCGATGCCTGGCCGCAGCTGTTCAAGGCCCGGCAGAAAAGCCTGGAAACCCTCGCCGGCCATCTGGGCGACGATCACGACCTCGCCGTGCTGCACCTGCTGATCGACGAGCAGCCGGCGCTGTTCGGCGCGCTGAACACGCGCAAGGCGATCGCTGCCGCCATCGACGCGCGCCGCCAGCAGCTGTTCGACGCGGCCCTGGAGCTGGGCGCGCGACTCTACGCGGAGAAGCCCGAGGGCCTCGCGGAGCTGTGGTCGGACTACTGGAAAATCGCTGCCAGGGTGCCCAAGGCCGTTTAGATCGGGCCTCATCGCCGCGACCCATCGGGGCGCTCGATCCTTTCCATCGGCAAAAGGTGGTGGATTACTGGCACATCGCTGCCTAGCATGCGGTCTTTCCCCAGCCTGTTCCGGAGTCCACATGCATATCGAAGAAGCCATCAGCAGCCGTCGCGCGGTCAAGGGTTACGATCCGGCATTCGTCCTCAGCGCGGAGGAAAAGAACGACCTGCTGCGCCTCGCGCTGTTCGCGCCGTCGGCGTTCAACCTGCAGCACGTGCGCCTGGTGGAAGTCAGCGACGTCGCCCTGCGCGCGCAGATCCGCGAGGCTGGCTGGGGCCAGGCACAGATGACCGATGCCTCGATGCTGGTGGTGGTCTGCGCCCAGGTCGACAGCTGGGAGAAGAACGTCAAGCGCGTCTGGGAGGGCGCACCGCACGAGGTGCAGGACTACATGGCCGGCGCCATCGACGCCTACTACCGCGACAAGCCGCAGGTGCAGCGCGACGAAACCATGCGCAGCTGCGGGCTGATGGCGCAGACCCTGATGCTCGCCGCGCGCGGCAAGGGCCTCGACTCCTGCCCGATGGACGGCTTCGACTTCGATGCCGTGGCAGAGCTGATCCGCCTGCCGGCCAACCACGTGATCGGCCTGATGGTCGCCATCGGCAAACAGACCATCGAACCCAAGCCGCGCATCGGCAAGCTGCCGTTCGATGAGGTGGTGCTGCGCAACCACTTCTGAACGCTCTGCAATGCCAAAAGGCGCGCCCCTCGGCGCGCCTTTTTCGTTGATGGCGCCAATCCGTCCGATTGCGGCGCTCATCCCTTCTTACGATTTCTCCGCGGGCGGAGCATGATCGAGATGAACCTCGACGCTCCCGCGAGCCTCGAAAAGAGAAGTACACAAGAAACGAGGAAATTTCATGCAGGTTCAAGTGAACAGCAATCAGATCGTAGCGAGTGCTTCCGTCCAGGACTGGGTCAGTGCCGCCGTAGGCGGGCGACTGGACCGGTTCGAAGATTTCCTCACCCGCGTCGAAGTCCACCTCAGCGATGAGAACGCCAAGAAGGCCGGCTCCGACGACAAACGCTGCCAGATCGAAGTCCGTCCGAAAGGCCACCAGCCGCTCTCGGTCACCCACAAATCCGAATCCATGAACCAGGCGGTGGATGGCGCCGCGGAGAAGATGCGCCACGCGCTCGAACACCTGATGGGCCGCCTCGACGCCAAGTCGGTATCCAGCGGCCATCTCGCCGACCCGCTGCTCGGCGAAGAGCCGGAGCAGGTCACCGATGCACTGTTGCAGGAGGAGTTTCTGGCCAAGCAGGAGGCGCTGGGCAAGGACTGATGCGCTGAGGGTTCAAGCCCGGTAGCGCCAGCATGCGCCCGACACCCGCAAGGGGTCGAGCGCTGTCATTTGGGCTGCCGTCAGCGCGCAAGGGCCGGATTGTGCGGCGCGCCAAATGGGGCCTGGCGGTTCTCGGCGATCGCCTTGAGCTGCGCCACTTCGGCGTCGGCCAGGCGATAGCTGGCGCCATCCTCCAGCTCCACGACGATCCCGGCGAAGCCGGCGCTGACCGCCGACCAGGGGCAGGCGAACGGGTGGATGGCACGGGCCTGCAGGGTGATCGGCCGAGCGTTCATCGCCACCCCGAGATGCCCGCCGCCGACGGTCAGCGCGCCCAGTTGCAGCTGGCGACCCTGGTCGTAGCGAAACAGCAGATGGCTGACGACCCGCCGCCGGCCGCCGAAATTGCACAGGTAAAGGGTGAAGCTCGGGCCTGGGGACTGCAGGTTGGCGCTGAGCGGCGCGGCTGCCTGGCCGTCCTGCGTGGGCAACTGCGTGGTCAGCCGCAGGGTCTGTCCACGACCCCGACGCAGGGCGAAGCGGATCGCCAGCGCGGCCACGATCAACACGACGAAAATCCAAAGCGCTATGGACGTCTGGGTCATCGGAAAAACCTTCCTGAGCGAGCGGTTTCAGCCTGTGGCGGGGTGATTCGGCGCGCAGGATATAGACGACTTTGGCAAATGGCCAGTACGTGGATCAATCCATTCGTCGATGCTGCAGGCGCAGTGACGGGCCCGTCTGGGCAACAGCCGTCGTCGCCTTGAAGGCTGCACCGTCGGGAAGCGTTTCAGGGGTGGCCCGCGGCCGGTCGAATGCCCCGGCCGGCGAGGTTTTACGCCACCCCGGGCCTCAGCCGATGCTGAAGCCCTGCGCATGGCGGTGCGGCAGCAGGCGGGCTATCGACTTGATGCGCTGCACTTCGGAGTTGGGCAGGCGCAACACGCTGCCGTCGTCCAGTTCGGCTTCGAACCCGTCGAAATCCTCGCCGATCGCCGCCCAGGGGCAGTCGATCGGCACGATGGCCAGCATGCGCAGGCGGATCGGTTGCTGCGGATCGATCAGGTTGGGGATATCGCTCGCCTCGATCCTGATCTCGCCCAGACGCAGGCGGTCATGGCGCTGAGTGCGCAGCATCAGGTCCTGCACGGTTTCCGGCTGCTCGCCGAAATTGCACAGATAGAGGGTGAAGCCGCTCGGCCCGGCCGCGGAACGGCGGGCGCCATAGGGGGAAACCAGGGGAAAGTTGGTGGTCAGCACCATGGCGCGCGGATTGAGCGGCACCAGCAGCTGTCTCCACATCACCAGTGCCACGAAGATCAGCAGTGCCCAGGTCGTTAACGCAAGGGGGATGGCGTCCATAGGGTGATCCTTACAGCGTGAATCCGGTTTGCCGGCTGGGGGCATCCTTATTGTGTGTTTCATCGCCGGTACCGATAGCGCGCAGCGTAGTACCTGATCGGCGAAACAGCCAGTGCAGAGCGCCCGCTGCACTTTCGCGGTGCGACCGGGGCGGCACTTTGGGGCCAGCGGGCGAGGTAACCGGCGGCGTAGGAGGCGACATTCATCGGCTAAATACGACTTATCAGACGCGCGGATTTGAAAAATAGTGCGCTGCTGACCGGCTTCGGCCGCCCCGCCGGCCGCCCGGCCATTCATCCGCCGCAGCGGTATTCGCGGCGGGCGGGCTGTCCACAGAACGACAAGAGGAGTTTCCATGAGCACGTTCACTCTCCAGCTGGCCGCCGTGATCGGCGCCGGCACCATGGGCCGCGGGATCGTCATGAGCCTGGCCAACGCCGGCGTACAGGTGCTCTGGCTGGACAACAACCCGCAGATGCTCGAGCAGGCGCTTGGCGTGGTCGCCGAGACCAACGCGCACAACGTGCGCCAGGGAAGGATCAGCGAGGCCCAGGCCGCCGAGCGCCTGGCGCGGGTGCGGGCGGTGGACGGTTACGCCGCGCTGGCGGACGCCGATCTGGTGATCGAGGCGGTGTACGAGAACCTCGAACTCAAGCAGAGCATCTTTCGCGAACTGGACAAGACCCTGAAGCCTGCGGCGATCCTTGCCAGCAACACCTCGGCGCTGGACATCGACGCCATCGCCGCCGTCACCTCGCGGCCCGAGCAGGTGCTCGGCCTGCACTTCTTCAGCCCGGCGCACATCATGAAGCTGCTGGAGATCGTGCGTGGCGCGCGCACTGACAAGGCGGTGCTGCAGGCCGCCGTCGAACTCGGCCAGCGCATGGGCAAGGTCAGCGTGGTGGCCGGCAACTGCGACGGCTTCATCGGCAACCGCATGCTCGCCACCTACGTGCGTGAGGCGCGGGCGCTGCTGCTCGAAGGCGCCTACCCGCATCAGGTGGACGCCGCGCTGCAGGGCTTCGGTTTCGCCATGGGGCCGTTCCGCATGTACGACGTGGTCGGCATCGATCTGGAATGGCGCGCCCGCCAGCTGGCCGGTAAAGGCCAGGACGTCGCCGAAGTGCAGGTCGACAATCGCCTCTGCGAACGCGGCCGTTTCGGCCAGAAGGCGCGCATGGGCTACTACCGCTACGCCGAGGGCAGCCGCCAGGCCGAGCACGACCCGGAGGTCGACGCGCTGGTGCTGGAGGTGTCCGAGTCCCTCGGCTACACGCGCCGCGAGATCGGCGCCGAGGAAATCCTCGAGCGCTGCCTGCTGGCGCTGGTCAACGAGGGCGCGAAGATCCTCGACGAGGGCATCGCCGCCAGCAGCCACGACATCGACCTGGTCTACCTCAACGGCTACGGCTTCCCGGCCGACAAGGGCGGTCCGATGAACTGGGCCGACGGACAGGGCCTGGCCTCGATCCGCGAACGCCTGGATCACCTGCGCGCACGCTTCGGCGACCACTGGCAGCCGGCCGCGCTGATCGACCGCCTGGCCGCATCCGGACAACGTCTGAGCGACGTGAAGGAAGGTGACGCATGAATTACCAGGCTCCGCTGCGCGACATGCGCTTCGTGCTGCATGAACTCTTCGACGTCACCGGGCATTGCCGGCAGCTCGGCAACGGCCTCGACCGCGAGCTGATCGACGGCGTGCTGGAAGAGGCCGCGCGCTACACCGGCGAGGTGGTGGCGCCGCTCAACCGGCCCAGCGACGAGCAGGGCGTCAGCCTCGTCGACGGCGCGGTGAGCACGCCGCAGGGCTTCCGCGAGGCCTACGCGCAGTTCGTCGAGAACGGCTGGGCGAGCATGACCGGGCCGGAGCAGTACGGCGGCCAGGGCTTCCCGCAACTGGTGGCGTGCAACTTCCACGAGATGCTGATGGGCGCCAGCCTGTCGTTCCGCATCTATTCCGGGCTCACCGAAGGCGCCGTGCTGGCGCTGTACAAGCACGGCAGCGAGGCGCTGAAGGACGCCTACCTGGAAAAGCTGGTCGGCGGCAGCTGGACCGGCACCATGTGCCTCACCGAACCGCAGGCCGGCACCGACCTGGCGCTGCTGCGCACCCGCGCGGAGCCGCAGGCGGACGGCAGCTACCGGGTCAGCGGCAGCAAGATCTTCATCAGCGGCGGCGAGCACGACATGAGCGAGAACATCGTGCACCTGGTGCTCGCCCGCCTGCCGGACGCACCGCCCGGCGTGAAGGGCATCAGCCTGCTGCTGGTGCCCAAGTTCATCGCCAACCCGGACGGCACGCCCGGCGCGCGCAACGCGCTGTCCTGCGGCGCCATCGAACACAAGATGGGCATCAAGGGCGCGGCCACCTGCGTGATGAACTTCGACGGCGCCACCGGCTGGCTAGTGGGCGGCGCCAACCAGGGCGTCGCCTGCATGTTCACCATGATGAACGACGCGCGCTTCCAGGTCGGTCTGCAAGGCCTGGGCATCGCAGAGCAGGCCTGGCAGGGCTCGCTCGCCTACGCCCGCGAACGCCTGCAATCGCGCGGCCTGACCGGCGCGCAGCAGCCGGACAAGGCGGCCGACCCGATCATCGTCCACCCGGACGTGCGGCGCATGCTGCTGACCCAGAAGACCCTGGTCGAGGGCAGCCGCATGCTCGCCGCCTACACCGCGCGCCAGCTCGACCTGGAACACGGCCATCCGGACGAAGCCGGGCGCAGGGACGCCGGCAAGCGCGCCGCGTTGCTGATCCCGATCGTCAAGGCGTTCTTCACCGACATGGGCCAGGAGGTCGCCAGCCTCGGCGTGCAGATCTACGGCGGCCACGGCTACATCCGCGAGTGGGGCATGGAGCAGCTGATGCGCGACAGCCGCATCACCCAGCTCTACGAGGGCACCAACGGCATCCAGGCGCTCGACCTGATCCGCCGCAAGCTGCTCGGCGACGGCGGCGCGGAGATCAACGCGCTGCAGGACGAACTGCTCGCCACCTGCGAAGCGCCCGCCGGGCGTCCGGCGCTGGCGGCGCTGGCCGCCAGCGTGCAGAAACGGCTGCTGGAGTGGCGCGAGCTGAGTGCCCACGTGCTGAGCATCGCCGCGCGCAACCCGCAGGAAATCGGCGCCACCTCGGTGGATTTCCTCGCCTATTCGGCCTACACCCTGCTCGGCGCGCTCTGGCTGCAGGCCGCTGCGAAGGCGCAGCAGGCGCTGGACGATGGCAGCGGCGAGACGGCGTTCTACCAGGCCAAGCTGCACAGCGCCGATTTCTACCTGCGCCGCGTGTTGCCGCGCGCCAGCATGCATCGCGAGGCGCTGCTCGGCGGCGCGGACTGCCTGATGGCGCTGCCGGAGGCGGATTTCGCCTTCTGATCCGGCGCGCGCCCGGCGTCGCTGCCGGGCGCTGCGTGCATCCCCCCTGACAAGAAAGAAGGAGCTCCCCATGCAACCCTTCAGCTTCGCCACCACCGCCCAACTGATCTGCGAGAGCGGCGCCTCGCGCCGGCTCGCCGCCCTCTGCGGCGAACGCGGTGCGCGCTCGGTACTGATCGTCACCGATCCCGGCATCACCCGTTTCAAGCTGCTCGACGGCGCGCTGCCCGGTTTCGCCGAGGAAGGCATCGGCGTGGCGATCTTCGACCAGGTGCTCGCCGATCCGCCGGAAGCGGTGGTGCTGGAAGCCGTGGAGCGGGCCAGAACGTTGCAGGCCGATCTGATTGTCGGCTTCGGCGGCGGCAGCTCGATGGACGTCGCCAAGCTGGTCGCGCTGCTCGCCCATCCGCAGGGCAATCAGGGGCTGGCCGACATCTACGGCGTTGGCAATGCGCGCGGCCAGCGGCTGCCGCTGATCCAGGTGCCAACCACCGCCGGCACCGGCTCGGAGGTGACCTCGATCTCCATCGTCACCACCGGCGAGACTACCAAGATGGGCGTGGTCTCGCCGCTGCTGCTGCCGGACCTGGCGTTGCTCGATGCCGAGCTGACCCTCGACCTGCCGTCCGCGGTGACCGCCGCCACCGGCATCGACGCCATGGTGCATGCCATCGAGGCCTACACCAGCGCGCACAAGAAGAACCCGCTGTCCGACCTGCTCGCCCGCGAAGCGCTGCGTTTGCTGGCGGCCAACCTCGGCGAAGCGGTGCACAACGGGCAGAATCGCGAGGCGCGCCAGGCCATGCTGCTCGGCGCCTGCCTGGCCGGGCAGGCGTTCGCCAACTCGCCGGTGGCCGCGGTGCATGCGCTGGCCTATCCGCTGGGCGGGCATTTCCACATTCCCCACGGGCTGAGCAACGCGCTGGTGCTGCCGCACGTGCTGCGTTTCAACGCGCCGGCGGCCACCGCGCACTACGCCGAGCTGGCGCCGCTGCTGCTCGGCGAACGGCTGCAGGCCGGCAGTGCGGAAAGCCTGGTCGAGCAGTTCATCGCCGAACTGGCGGCGCTCAACGCGCGCCACGGACTGCCCAGCCGCCTGCGCGACGCCGACGTCCCCGAGGCGATGCTCGAACGCCTGGCGGCCGACGCCATGCTGCAGACCCGCCTGCTGGTGAACAACCCGCGCGAAGTCGGCGAAGCCGACGCCCTGGCCATCTACCGGGCCGCCTACTGAGCCGCCGATACCGACAAGGATTTCCCATGCCGCAGCCGCAACACCTTCGCGCCGACTACCGGCTCTTCCAGCCAGTGACCACGCGCTGGCATGACAACGACCTCTACGGCCACGTCAACAACGTCATCTACTACAGCTACTTCGACAGTGCGGTGAACAGCTTCCTGATCGAGCGCGGCGGGCTGGATATCCACGACGGCCAGGTGGTGGGTTTCGTGGTCAGTTCCAGTTGCGACTACTTCGCCTCCATCGCCTTCCCCGAGCGCATCGAGGTTGGCCTGCGGGTCGCCCGCCTGGGCAACAGTTCGGTGCAGTACGAGCTGGCGATCTTCAAGGCCAGCGAGGATGAAGCCTGCGCCGCCGGGCGTTTCGTGCACGTTTTCGTCGATCGCCAGTCGAACCGCCCGGTGGCGATTCCCGATGCACTGTGCCTGGCGCTGGAGACGCTGCTGGTTGGCTGAAATGCCTTGTTGCCAAGTCGTGGGGAACGCCGAGGGGCTCGCCACGTACTATTCTCCGGACCCTTCGGAGAGCCTCAATGGAATACGTGCAGCAACTCGTCAGCAACCCCGCCGCCTGGGTGGCGCTGGCCACCCTGGTGACCATGGAGATCGTGCTCGGCATCGATAACTTGGTGTTCATCTCGATCCTCACCAACAAGCTCCCCGAGCATCAGCGCGCCAAGGCCCGCCGCCTGGGCATCGGCATGGCGCTGGTGCTGCGCCTCGGCCTGCTCGGCACTGTCGCCTACATCGTCCAGCTCACCGAGCCGGTGTTCGAGGTATTCGGCCAGGCGTTCTCCTGGAAGGACATGATCCTCATCGCCGGCGGCCTGTTCCTGCTGTGGAAGGCGACCAAGGAAATCCACCACTCGGTGGACCCGGAACCCGAAGGCGACATGTTCTCCGGCAAGACCGCCAGCCTCGGCTTCACCTCGGCCATCGTGCAGATCCTGGTGCTCGACCTGGTGTTCTCCATCGACAGCATCATCACCGCCGTCGGCATGACCGAGCACATCCCGATCATGGTGATCGCGGTGATCGCCGCGGTGACCGTGATGCTGGTGGCCGCCGACCCGCTGGCGCGCTTCATCGGCAACAACCCGACGGTGGTCATGCTGGCGCTGGGCTTCCTGATCATGATCGGCATGACACTGATCGCCGAAGGCTTCGGCGCCCACGTGCCGAAGGGCTACCTGTACGCGGCGATGGCGTTCTCGGCGCTGATCGAGGGGCTCAACATGCTGGCCCGCCGTGCCCGGCGCAAGAAATCCGACACGCCGTCCTGAGCGGACGCCGATAGCGGGGCCGACTGGCTCCGCTGCGGCGTGCAGCCATTGCGGCATGCCGTTGTCCAAGGCATATCCGCCCACGGAGACGCCCGATGAAATTTCCCCTCGCCTGCCTGCTCTGCGGCCTCGGCAGTATTGCCCTTGCGCAGACGCCGGCGCCGGGTTCGCCCGGCACGGCCACGCCACAGCCCCATACCAACCCGGCACCGCAGCCGCGGCCTGCCGATCCGGGAAAACCCGCCCTGTTCAAACGTCCGCAGCCGGCCAGCAATGCGCCGCCGCCGAATCCGGCGCCCAGGGTCGAGCAACCGCATGCGCCTGTGGATAGAAGTGCCGACCGGTGATCGATCAATAAACGTACAGCGCGCTAGAAGCCCCGCCGGTCGTGGCCTGCAGGCGAGGC
The DNA here is from genome assembly GCA_002418465.1 of Pseudomonas sp. UBA5782. Lineage (GTDB taxonomy): Bacteria > Pseudomonadota > Gammaproteobacteria > Pseudomonadales > Pseudomonadaceae > Pseudomonas_O. The sequence goes on from DIEE01000123.1 coordinate 9,503, forward strand.
CGCACAGCTTGTCCACAGGCGGCTGCACAGGCTCTGTGTAAAAGAGTACGTGCAACTCATTGAAATAGCTCAAAAAACGTACGAAGCGCCGGAGGCGGCGAAGGCATTGGGCTGGAGGCAGGTCTGTACAGGTTATCCACAGCGCCATCCACGCCCTTTGTGGGTAAGCCGTGTCACATCCCGACGGGCTGGCGAACACGTTCGCCCCTACGAGGTGACGCGCTCTCATGTAGGGGCGAACGTGTTCGCCAAGGCCCGCGCAGCGGGATGCTGGACCGGGTAAGTCGAGCGACGCTCAGCCGAAGACCGGGCGGAAAAAGCTGCGCTCGTAGCTGACGATGCAGCGGGTTTCCTCGGCGTAGCGGAAGGCGGCCTGGCATTCGGCGTCGGCGAAGGAGCGCTCGCGGTAGGTTTCGTAGGCGGCCAGCGAGGGGAAGCTGAACATCGCCAGGGCAACGTCGCTGGCGCCTTCGCTGGGCAGGAAATAGCCGTGGTGGGTCCCGCCGAACTTCTCCACCAGGGGTATCCAGAGTTTGCCGTAGTGCTCGAATTCCGCGAGCTTGTACGGATCGATCATGTAGCGCAGGTAGCAGGTGATCATGGCGCTTGGGTGTCCTCGGGCGTGTCGTTGAAGACCAGGCGGTTGCCGAACGGATCGTGGATCGTCATTTCGCGGGTTTCCCACGGCGTCTCGACGATTCCCGGCCGCGCGAAGCCGTACTCCTTCGCCTGCAGCTCGGCGTGCAGTGCCTGCAGATCGGCGCAGGCGATCCGCAGCGCGGCGCCGGGGCAGGCGTCGCCGTGGTGTTCGGAGAGGTGCAGCAGGCAGCCGTCGCGCGACAGCTGCATGTACAGCGGCAACGCCGGCTCGAAGCGGTGCTCCCAGTCGACGGCGAAGCCCAGGTAGTCGAGGTAGAACGCCCTTGCCCTGGTCTCGTCGAAGCTGCGCAGAATGGGCACCGGCGAGCCGAGCATCGCCGCCATCAAAGACCGCCGACCACGTCGCGGATGTCGCGGGCCAGCTCTTCCACCCGTTCCATCTGCGAATCCCACGAGCACATGAACCGTGCGCCGCCGCTGCCGATGAAGGTGTAGAAGCGCCAGCCGCGACTGCGCAGGGCTTCCAGCGCCGGCTCGGGCATCTGCAGGAACACGCCGTTGGCCTCGACCGGGAACATCAGCTGCACGCCGGGTACGTCGGCAACGCGTTCGGCCAGGCGCCGTGCGCAGGCGTTGGCGTGTTCGGCGTAACGCAGCCAGGCGCCGTCCTGCAACAGGCCGACCCAGGGCGCAGAGAGGAAGCGCATCTTCGAGGCCAGCTGGCCGGCCTGCTTGCAGCGGTAGTCGAAGTCTTCGGCGAGTTTGCGGTTGAAGAACAGGATCGCCTCGCCCACCGCCATGCCGTTCTTGGTGCCGCCGAAGCAGAGCACGTCGACCCCGGCCTTCCAGGTCAGCTCGGCCGGCGAGCAGCCGAGGAAGGCGCAGGCGTTGGAGAAGCGCGCGCCGTCCATGTGCAGGTGCAGGCCCAGCTCGCGGCAGGTGGCGCTGATCTCGCGGATTTCCTCGGGGCGGTAGACGCTGCCGACTTCGGTGGCCTGGGTCAGGGTGACCACGCGCGGTTTCGGGAAGTGGATGTCCTGGCGCTTGTTGGCGATCAGGCGCACCGCATCCGCGCTCAGCTTGCCGTCCGGGCTAGGCGCCACCAGCAGCTTGGAACCGTTGGAGAAGAACTCCGGCGCGCCGCATTCGTCGGTCTCGACGTGGGCGGTCTCCGAACAGATCACGCTGTGGTAGCTCTGGCACAGCGCGGCCAGCGCGAGGGAGTTGGCGGCGGTGCCGTTGAAGGCGAAGAACACCTCGCAATCGGTCTCGAACAGCGCGCGGAAATGGTCGGCGGCGCGCGCCGTCCACTCGTCGTCGCCGTAGGCGCGGGCGTGGCCCTGATTGGCATCGGCCATCGCCGCCCAGGCTTCCGGGCAGATGCCGGAGTAGTTGTCGCTGGCGAATTGCTGGCTGTTGTCGGTCATGGTGATCCTGCGAGTCAGTGAAAGCATTGCCGCTCACTTTACCCAACAATGGCGGTCAATGGCTGATCGCCACGGGCAAAGCGGGAGGCTGGATGAGGCAGGAAGACGGATCGGCGGATACGCGCGACGCGGCGCTGGACCTGCTCAAGTGGCTGGCGATGGCGAGCATGCTGCTCGATCACCTGCGCTTCGTCTGGCCGGCGCTGGGCTGGCTGTATCCGTTCGGCCGGCTGGCGTTTCCGTTCTTCTGCCTGGCCATCGCGGCCAACCTGGCGCGCAGCCGGGCGGCGCCGGAGCCGCGCCGGCTATGGCGTTACCTCGGCGCGCTGCTGCTCTTCGCGCTGCTGGCGGAGGCGCCTTATCGCCTGCTGGTGGGCGAGGCGAGCACGCTGAACGTGCTGCCGACGCTGGCCCTCGGCCTGCTGATCGCCCAGGCGCTGCGTCATCCGCGACGGCTGGGCGTACTGCTCGCGGTGGCCGCCCTGGCGCTGGCCATCGCCGGCAACCGCTGGCTGATGTTCGGCGCGGCCGGCGCTCTGCTGCCGGCGGCCTGCCTGCTGGTGCTGCGTCAACCCTTGTGGTGCGCGGCGCTGCCGGGTTTGGTCTGCCTGGCGGCCAACTGGTGGCCGCCGCTGTTCGTCGAGGCCGCCGCTTTGCAGCCGTTCGCCCTGCTGGCACTGGGCACGTGCCTGGTCGCGCCGGCACTCGGGCTGCGGGTGTTGCGCAGCGTGCCGGGTTTTGCCGTGGCGCCGATGACGCGCTGGGGCTATCTGCTCTACCCTGGGCACTTCCTGGCGCTGGCCGCCATTCGTGCGTTCGTGCGCATGCCCTAGGTGCCGCGCCCAAGTGGAACTCCCGGCCCCGGCAGCCCTCAGAAAAGGAACCAGTGGCCGACGGCCGCGCGCCATTCGCAAGAAAAAGGAGCATCACCATGCGTTACGCCAGCTTGATCGCCCTCGCCGCACCCCTGTTCGTGGCCTTCTCGGCCAATGCCGCGCAGTGGCCCGCCGGTGCGAAAGAGGAGTTCACCAACCAGTGCATCACCAGCGCCAAGGCCAACGTGCCGGCGGAAAAGGCCGAAGCCTATTGCGGCTGCGCGGCGGAAAAGGTCGGGATGGAATTCAGCAGCGCGGAAATCCAGGCCATGCAGGACAAGAAGGGCACCGACGTGACCCCGGAAATGAAAGAGCGCCTGGGCAAGGCGTCGAACAGCTGCCTGCACTATCTGAATCCCTGATCGATTCCTGAGTAGCTGAGCCCTCCTGCCCGGAGGGCTGCACCTCCGAACGCCGCGGATGCTCGGTCATCCGCGGCGTTGTCGTGTCCTGCGCAGCGAAATCAGAAGATCCGCGCGCTCTTGGCCGACGGCTGCAGGCGGATGGCGATGAACTTCGAGGTCGGCGTGTGGCTGCCGACGCCGTAGCTGTCCAGCGGCACCAGCGGGTTGGTTTCCGGATAGTAGGCGGCGGCCTGGCCGTCGGGCATGTCGAAGGCGAGCAGGGTGAAACCTTTCACCTTGCGCTCGATGCCGTCGTCCCACAGCGAGGTGATGTCGACCTTCTGTCCCGGCTGGTAGCCCAAGCGCTCGATCTGCGCTGCGCTGACGAAGATCACCTCGCGCTGCCCGCGCACTCCGCGGTAGCGGTCGTCGAGGCCGTAGATGGTGGTGTTGTATTGGTCGTGGGAGCGCAGCGTCTGCAGGATCAGGTCGTGCGCCATGCCGCTCTTGCGCATGCGCTCGGAGACCAGGTCCGCGGGCAGTACGTTGGCCTTGAAGTTGGCCTTGCCGCTGGCGGTGGCCCATTTGCGCGCGCCGGCCGAGTTGCCCAGGTAGAAGCCACCGGGGTGGGCGACGCGGCGGTTGAAGTCCTGGAAGCCGGGCAGGGTGTCGGCGATCAACTCGCGGATGCGGCCGTAGTCGGCGATCAGCGCGTCCCATGCCACAGGGCGGTCGCCGAGGGTCGCCTTGGCGATGCCGGCGACGATGGCCGGTTCCGAGCGCATCTCGGCGGACAGCGGTTCGAGCTGGCCGAACGAGGCATGGATCATGCTGAACGAGTCCTCCACCGTCACCGCCTGCGGGCCGCCGGCCTGGCGATCGATGTCGGTGCGGCCCAGGCACGGCAGGATCAGCGCGTCCTGGCCGTGGGTCAGGTGGCTGCGGTTGAGCTTGGTGCTGATCTGCACGGTCAGCGCGCAGCGCTCCAGCGCCAGGTGGGTGCGCGGGCTGTCCGGGGTGGCCTGGGCGAAGTTGCCGCCCAGCCCGATGAACACGCGGGCGCGGCCGTCCAGCATCGCCTCGATGGCTTCCACGGTGTTGTGGCCGTTGTGCCGCGGTACGCTGAAGGCGAAGCGTTTTTCCAGCGAATCGAGCAGCGCCACCGGCGGGCGGTCGTTGATGCCCATGGTGCGGTCGCCCTGCACGTTGCTGTGGCCGCGAACCGGGCAGAGGCCGGCGCCGGGCTTGCCGAGGTTGCCGCGCAGCAGCTGCAGGTTGACGATTTCCTGGATAGTCGGCACCGAATGGCGGTGCTGGGTGATGCCCATCGCCCAGCAGACGATCACCCGCTCGGCGCGCCGGTACATGCGCGCGGACGCTTCGATCTCGGCCAGGGTGAGTCCGGACTGCTGCTCGATCTGCGCCCAGGGCGTGGCGTCCAGTTCGGCCAGGTAGGCGTCGACGCCGTCGGTGTGTTCGGCGATGAAGCCGTGGTCGAACACCGCCGGCTCGCCCTTGGCCTGGGCCTCGCGCTCCCACTGCAGGAGAAACTTGGCCATGCCGCGGATCGCCGCCATGTCGCCGCCCAGCGCGGGGCGGAAGAACGCGGTGTTCAGCGGCGCCGAGCCGTTGGCGAGCATTTCCACCACGTTCTGCGGGTTCTGGAAGCGCTCCAGGCCGCGCTCTTTCAACGGGTTGAAGCAGATTACCTGGGCGCCGCGCTTCACCGCCTCGCGCAACGGTTCGAGCATCCGCGGGTGGTTGGTGCCAGGGTTCTGGCCGAGCACGAAGATGGCATCGGCGTGCTCGAAGTCGGCGAAGGTCACGCTGCCCTTGCCGATCCCGACGCTCTGCCCGAGGGCCACGCCGCTGGCCTCGTGGCACATGTTCGAGCAGTCCGGGAAATTGTTGGTGCCATAGGCACGGACGAACAGCTGGTAGAGGTAGGCGGCCTCGTTGCTGGCCCGGCCGGAGGTGTAGAACTCGGCCTGGTCCGGGCTTTCCAGCGCCTGCAGGTGCCCGGCGACCAGGGCGAAGGCGGCGTCCCAGTCGATCGGCACATAGTGGTCGCTGGCGGCGTCGTAGCGCATCGGCTGGGTCAGCCGGCCCTGGTATTCGAGCCAGTAGTCGCTCTGCTCGCGCAGCTGGGCGACGCTGTAGCGGGCGAAGAAAGCGGCGTCCACGCGACGCTTGGTGGCCTCCCAGTTGACCGCCTTGGCGCCGTTCTCGCAGAACTTGACCATGCCGTTTTCCGGCGAGTCGCCCCAGGCGCAACCGGGGCAGTCGAAGCCGCCGTTCTGGTTGGTCTTGAGCAGTGCGCGGAGGTTCTTGAACGGCTGTTTGCTGTCCAGCCAGAAGCGCGTGACGCTGGCCAGCGCGCCCCAACCGGCGGCCGGGCCTCTGTAGGGTTTGTACAGTGGGTCGATCTTCTGCAGGCTCATGTCGGCGGTTCGTCTTCGCTGGGCGCCGGGCTGTAGACCCGTGGCGCGCTGTGTTGGGGCAGGTGGATCAGATTCAGGTTGTGCCGCCGCGCCCACTGCACGGCGAGGCCGGTGGGCGAAGAGAAACTGACCAGGCTGTGCAAGCCGGCGCGCAGCGCCTTGTGGATCAGCTCCAGGCTGCAGCGGCTGGTGACGATGGCCACGCCGCCGGCGCTGGCGATGCCCTGGC
>DIEE01000123.1:15491-23019 GCA_002418465.1 Pseudomonas sp. UBA5782
CCGGCCGATGTCCTCGCGGCCGAGCAGTAGTTCGCCGCGCGCGTCCATGAACAGCGCCGCGTGTACCGCGCCGCAATGCCGGCCCAGGGGCTGGAATTCGCCGATGCGTTGGCGCAGGCCGTCGAGCCAATGCGCTGGCGGCAGCGCGGCTGGCGTCAGCAGCGGCAGGTCCGGCAGCGCCTGTTCCAGCGCCTCGACGCCGCACAGCCCGCAACCACTGCTGCCGGCGACGTTGCGCCGTTGCCGCTTGAGCTGCCAGAAGGCGCGACTGGCGATCTGTACCTGCGCCTGGCGGGCGTCGCCGTCACCGGAGAGCACGATGTCGTAGAGCTCGTCGGCCGACGCGACGATGCCGCTGGCGAGGCTGAAACCGACCACGAAGTCTTCCAGGTCGGCGGGGGAAACCAGCATCACCGCCTGGTTCAGGCCGTTGTAGGAAATCGCCAGGGCGGTTTCCTCGGCCAGTTCGGTGGTGCTCCCGTCGAGGTCGTCGAGGCCATGGAAGCGGTAGCGCTGGCTGGCGGCGGCGACGGGAGCAGGCAGGTGGCGCACGGTTGAACGTCTTGGCGCGTTCATGGGCAAGGCTCGGTGTCGTTATGGAAATCAGACTAGGGCAGATTGTCGCACCCCGTCTAATCGTTAGGACCGATACGGCGATAGAGGCGTTCGATGGGGCATCAGGTCATTCGGCGGGGACGTGTCTGGCCTGCGGCAGGTCGCGGAATGACCTCCAGGGAACACCTGCCACAACGAAGCGCTCCAATGGGTATCTCCCGCTTGCAGCGGGATGAGAAAGGACAAGGAATCCATGTCTGCCCGGAGGGCGCGGTACCCCGTATCGTTTCGACACAAGGAGACATTCAGGATGATCAGGAAAGCCACGCCGGCCGATCTGCCGGCCTTGCTCGACATCTGGCTCGAAGCCACGCAACAGGCGCACGACTTCATCGAACCCTCCTTCTGGGAAGGCAAGTTCGAGGACATGCGCGATCATTACCTGCCCAGCGCGGAGGTCTGGCTCTACGAGCGCGACGGCCAGCCGCTCGGGTTCTTCGCCGTGCAGGAGCACGTCCTCGCCGCGCTGTTCGTCAGCCCGTCCGAGCATGGGCAGGGCATCGGCTCGGAGTTGCTGGAGAAGGCGCGCAGCATGACCGAAGGGCTTGAACTGTCGGTCTACGAGCGCAACAGCGAGGCAGTGGCGTTCTACCAGAAACACGGTTTCTGCCAGATCGACCTGCGCACCGACCAGCGCGCCGGGCATGTCGAACTGGTGATGCTCGATTGCGCGGAGATGGAAGGCGCCGAGCGGCGGGCGGCTGATCGTGAGGCGGTGGAGCTGATGCAGCCGGGGTGAGGGTTCGGAGTTTGGAGCAGGGCCGCTTCTGAATTATCGAGCACCGTAGGATGGGTCGAGCGAAGCGACCCATCGCCTCGCGGCATGACGTTGGTATCGCTGCGCTCGACCCAACCTATGGCCCGACGGACCCGAAGCCTCAGCCTCCCGCCTTCAGCCTCTCGATCCGCGCATCCTTCTCCGCCCACAGGCCGCTCACCCACTCCTGTACCTGCCGGCGAAATTCGGCGTCGTTCTCGTAGTCGCCGCGCCACAGCGTGGGGTCGAGCGGCAGGGTGCGGATATCCACGATCACCCGCGGCACCCGCCCGCAGAGCAGGTCCCAGAACCCCGGCGTGGGCGTTTGCGGGTAGACCACGGTGACGTCGAGGATCGCATCCAGCTGCTCGCCCAGCGCGGCGAGGACGAAGGCCACGCCGCCGGCCTTGGGCTTGAGCAGGTGACGGTAGGGCGAGCCCTGCTGTTCTCGCTTGGCCGGCGTGAAGCGCGTGCCCTCGAGGTAGTTCACCACCGTCACCGGCAGGCGCTTGAAGCGTTCGCAGGCGGCGCGGGTGATCGCCAGGTCCTGGCCCCGGAGCTGCGGGTTCTTCTCCAGGAAAGCCTTCGAATAGCGCTTCATGAACGGGTAATCCAGCGCCCAGAACGCCAGGCCGAGGAACGGCACCCAGATCAGCTCCTTCTTCAGGAAGAACTTGAAGTACGGCGTCTTGCGGTTGAACGCCTGCACCAGCGCGGGGATGTCGACCCAGGACTGGTGGTTGCTGATGACCAGGTAGGAAGTGTCCATGCGCAGCGCGCCGCCGCCGCGGATATCCCAGTGCGTCGGCGTGCACAGGGCGAAGATCGCCTTGTCGATCTCGGCCCAGGTCTCGGCGATCCACATCACGCCTACCGAGCAGCGATCGCGCAGCGCCTGGGTCGGCGCAATGCGTTTGAGCAGGGCGATCAGCAGCAGCGGGCCGATCAGAACGAGGGTGTTGAGCAGCAGCAGGACGCTGGTGATAACGCCGGTCAGAAGGGCGTTCATCCGCCTGGTCTCCTTGGCTATGCTTGCGATCGGAGGAAATCATACCCGGCCCGCCGGATCATCCAAAACCATTGGTGTTTCAGGGCTTTTACCGCTGATGCCTTTGCGCCATCATGCGGGCGCGACCACAGGGTCATTTTTATCGGGTGCCAGCGTGCTCAAACGTATCGCTTTGACCGAACTGCGTATCGGCATGTTCATTCAGGAATTCTCCGGCTCATGGATGGAGCACCCCTTCTGGAAGAACAAGTTCCTTCTCGATAACGCCAAGGACCTGCAGCGCATCCGCGACAGCGGCATCACCGAACTCTGGATCGACACCGCCAAGGGCCTCGACGTGCCCGGCGGGCAGACCGTGGACGAGGTCAAGGCGGAAACCGACGCGCTGCTGCAGGCCGCGGTGACGGCGCCGCAGGTGCGGCCGGCGCGGGTCAGCCTGGACGAGGAAGTCGCCCGTGCGCAGAAGCTCTGCCAGAACTCGCGCAGGGCGGTGATGGCGATGTTCCAGGATGCGCGCATGGGCCAGGCGGTGAACGTCGAACAGGTCGGCCAACTGGTCCAGGACATCACCAACTCGGTGCTGCGCCACCCGCACGCGTTCATCAGCCTGGCGCGCCTGAAGAGCGCCGACGAATACACCTACATGCACTCGGTGGCGGTCTGCGCGCTGATGATCGCGCTGGCCCGCCAGCTCGAGCTGAACGATGCGCAGATCCAGGAGGCCGGGATCGCCGGGCTGCTCCACGACATCGGCAAGATGGCCATTCCCAGCGAAGTGCTGAACAAGCCGGGCAAGCTCACCGACGAGGAATTCCGCCGCGTCTGCGATCACCCGCAGGCCGGCACCGACATCCTGTTGGAGTGCAAGCAGGTCAGCGCGCTGGTGATCGACGTCTGCCTGCACCACCACGAGAAAATCGATGGAACCGGCTACCCGCACCGCCTGGCCGGTGACCAGATCAGTCTGTTCGCGCGGATGGGTGCGGTCTGCGACGTGTACGACGCGATCACCTCGAACCGCCCGTACAAGCGCGGCTGGGACCCGGCCGAGTCGATCCGCAAGATGGCCGAGTGGTGCCACGGACATTTCGACGATGCGGTGTTCCAGGCCTTCGTCAAATCGGTCGGCATCTATCCGGTCGGCTCGCTGGTGCGACTGGAAAGCGGCCGCCTCGGCGTGGTCATCGAGCAGAACGAAAAATCCCTGCTGGCGCCGCGGGTACGGGTGTTCTTCAACGCCAGGACCAAGGCGCACCTGCCGCGCGAAGTCATCGACTTGGCCAAGCTGGTCGGCCGCGACAAGATCACCGGCCGCGAATCGCCGGCGCAGTGGGGCTTTCGCGACCTCGACGAGCTGTGGTCGGGGATGGCCTCGCCGGGCGCCTGAGTTCCGACCCTTCCTCCGGGCGCGGGCAGCGGCGTACCCTGTGCCGCTCGCTGGCGCTGAACCCCTTCCCGCCACGGGCCGTCTTAGAAGACCCGCGTCCTTTGGAGAACCTGCGTGAAAGCCATCCTCGCCCTGCTGGCCCTGAGCGTCGTGCTGCCTGCCGCCGCCGATGAGCAAGAGCAACCGACCCTCTACGGACGCAACGAATACGTGCGCTTGCCGGAACTGGGCAAGACCCTGCGCGCCAAGCTCGATACCGGTGCACTCAACGCCTCGCTGTCGGCCAAGGACATCGAGCGCTTCGAGCGCGACGGCGAGGACTGGGTGCGTTTCCGCCTGGCCGGCAAGGGCGCCGACGACACCCTCTACGAACACAAGCTGGCGCGCATCGGCAAGATCAAGAACCGCGCCGGCGAGCAGTCCGCCGACGAAGAGGAGGACGCCGGCGTGGAGGTCAGCAAGCGTCCGGTCATCGACCTGGAGCTGTGCATGGGCGAGGCCAAGGAGACGGTCGAGGTCAACCTGGCGGACCGCAGCAACTTCATCTACCCGTTGCTGCTGGGCGCCAAGACCCTGCGCGAGCTGGACGCCGCGGTCGATCCCGCGCGGCGCTTCACCACCCGCAAGCCAGAGTGCTGAGCAGGCGCCGGGCCGGCGACCAAGGGCGCAGCCAAGCGGCCTGCAACTTGCTAGCATTACGACATCATGGCGCCAGAAGACTGGCGTGACCGTTCGTCGAGGTGTGGTGATGGCCGCTTTACTGGTTCCAGGTATGCGCGTTCTGGAGCGCTTCAGCTTCGCGCGCAAGTTTCAGTTGCTGTTCCTGCTCTTCGTGCTGCCGCTGTGCTTCGCCGCCTGGGTGATCGTCAGCGGCTTCAGCGCCAAGCTGGCGATGGTCGAGAAAGAGCGTGGCGGCATGCGCGCGGTGCAGGCGCTGGGTGCGGTGCAGCAGGCGATGGTCGAGCAGCGCAACCTGTTCGCCCGCTGGAAGGGCACGGAAAACCAGGCCCAGGCGCTGTTCGAACAGCAGGCCGGCGAACTCGACAAGGCGCTGCAGGAGGCCGCCACGCGCATCGCCGCCGAGGATTTCAGTGCGCAGACCGACCAGCAGCTGCAGGCGCTGCAAGCCTTGCGTAGCGAGCTGGCGGTGGACGGGCTGGGCAAGATGGCGCTGCCCGACGGCCTCGAGCGCTACCAGAAATTCCTCCTGCAACTGCAGCGCCTGCGCGACCAGATCACCACCGACAGCGGCCTGATTCTTGATCCCTGGCTCGACACCTACCTGATGATGGAGCAGCTCACCGCCGTGCTGCCGCGCAGCCTGGAGCGTCTCGGCAGCTTCTTCAGCCAGAGTCACGGGGCGACGATTTCTCAGCATTTCACCCTGCAGAGCCGGGTGGCGATCCGAGATCTGCGCCGCGCCCTGGACGATTCCCGCGCCGGCCTGCAGAAGGCCGAGGCGACCCTCACCCAGGATGCGCCCTGGGTCATGGACAGCCTGCGCCAGCCCTACGACGTTGCCCTGCAGGGCCTCGACGGCTACACCCAGCGCATCGACCGCGAGCTGTTCGAGAGCAACCCCATCGCCATCGCCCCGGCGCAGTTCGCCGAGGCCAGCGACGCCCTGCGCGATCAACTGCTCGGTCTGCAGCAGGCACTCTACGGCGAATTCGACGCGCGCCTGGCCAGCTACCGGCAGGATGCCTTGCGCAGCCTGCTGCAGGTGATCGGCGCGTTCGGCGTGCTGACCCTGATCGCGCTCTACGTGCTGCTGTGCCTGAACGCCTCGATCCGCCGCAGCACCGCGAGCATCACCGAGGCGGCCCAGGGCCTGCGCGACGGCGACCTGCGTGTGCACATCGCGGTACACGGCGAGGACGACCTGGCGCAGATCGCCACGGCGCTGAACGCCGCGGTACTGCAGCTGCGCGACACCCTCAAGGGCGTCAACAGCGAGAGCCACGGGCTCGGCGATACGGTGCAGCGGATGTACGCCCAGGCCCAGGATTCGCTGGGCGAGGTCGAACAGCAGCAGGTCCAGCTGAGCCAGATCGCCACCGCCGCGACGCAGCTCGCCGCCACCGCGCAGAGCGTCGCGCAGAGTTGCGAGGAAGCGGCGGTAGATGCGGTGCAGACCCGCGAGATCGCCATGCAGAGCAGCCAGCGCAGCAGCCGCACCAGCGCCAGCATGCACCAGCTCGGCGAGCGCCTGGGCGACGCCTCGGTGACGCTCAAGCAGCTGCGCGAGCAGGCGCAGCAGATCAACCGCATCGTCGACGTGATCAAGGGCATCGCCGAGCAGACCAACNNGCCATCGAGGCGGCGCGCGCCGGCGACCAGGGCCGGGGCTTCGCGGTGGTCGCCGACGAGGTGCGCAGCCTGTCGCAGCGCACCCAGGAATCGACCAAGGAAATCGGCCAGACCGTCGGCGACCTGCAGACGGTGGTCAGCCAGGCGGTGGCGCTGATGGAGGAAGCCAACCGCCAGGCCGAGGGCGACGTCGGCAGCGTGGTGGCGATGGGTGGCGATCTGGAGAACATCGCCGAGGCGGTGCAGCGGGTCAGCGACCGCCTCGCGCAGATCGCCACCGCCGCCGAGCAACAGGCCGCCACGGCGGACGAAGTCAGCGGCAACATCCAGCAGATCGACCAGGCCGCCAGCCAGCTGCTCAGCGGCGCGCAGTCGGTCAGCGCGGCGGCGGAGCAGATGCAGCGCGGCAGCGAAGGCCTGCAGCGCAACACCGGGCGTTTCCAGCTGAGCTGAGCCGACGGGAGGCGGCGAAGCGAAGCGGCACCATTTCGTTTCGCCGGCGTCATAACCCTGAGAGCCAGTCAGGACAGGACATTCCTCATGCTGCTAGACATCTTGCTGTGGGTCGGTTTGGTCGCCTTCTTCCTCGGCGGTCTGTACGTGAACCCGAAATGGAAAGAGCGCAACGACGCTTGATCCGGGCTGCCATGCACCGCCCTTTCGCCTGACGACGAGCGCCGCTCGTCGATCCCCGCGTATGCCGCCAACCTCCGGCGGTTTTTGCCATTCCTCATCGATCCTCAGAAGACCTCCCGCCCGCTTGCCGGTGGACAGCGCCGTGGCGATGCGGTTAGCGTCGTCGGCGCCGGGATAGACGCCCGGCGGCCACAATGGGAGCTGCATGAAAGAGCGCAAGAAACACGAAGAGCAGGGTGACGCCATCCTCGCCGCCATGCGCGCGGGGCGTCCGCAGGATGACCGCGAGGCACGCCGCCAACAGCTTTCCCGCCAGCGCTACCTGCTGCGCTTCGGCCTGGCCGGCTTTGCCGTCGCCGGAGTGGCGGGTTATCTGATTTCCGGCGATCCGCTGCCGATCGCCTGGCTGGGAATGCCAGTGGGCGTGGCGGCCGGCTGGCTGTGGTTGAAGACCAGGGAGAAACGCTAGATGCAGACTACAGGTACTTTTTTCGCCGGCTGGGGCACGCTCTCGCTGATCAATGCCGGGCTGGCCCAGAGCAAGGGCCGCAGCGGGCTGATCTGGTGGCTGGGTTCGCTGTTCCTCGGCCCTGTGGCGACCTTTCTGATCGTCATCCTGCCTGCCGTTCCGGCACGCTGATGGACACCGCCGCGCTGCTCTGGGGACTGCTGTTCAGCTCCGTCGGCCTGGCCTATTTCATCTACGGCAAGAAGCAGGGCAAGAGCGTGCCGCTGGCCTGCGGTATCGCCCTGATGATCTTCCCTTACTTCGTCGACAGCGACCTGCTGCTGGCCGGCATCGGCCTGACGCTGC
>DIEE01000231.1:0-200 GCA_002418465.1 Pseudomonas sp. UBA5782
CCGATCCACCAGAATTCCCGTGGGGGGGCGGTGAAGAGCGATCCCCCCCACGGCCAATGCACATTCACGACGAGCCGAAACATGAGTCTTTCCCTACGCGACCAACTGCTCAAAGCCGGGTTGGTCAACGAGAAGCAGGCCAAGCAGGCCGGCAAGCAGAAGCAGAAGCAGGTCCGCCTGGAGAAGAAGAACCAGGTGGA
>DIEE01000231.1:240-3470 GCA_002418465.1 Pseudomonas sp. UBA5782
GAACCGCCAGCAGCAGGAAAAGGCCGAGCAGAAGGCCCGTGCCGCGCAGATCAAGCAACTGATCGAGTCCTCGCGGCTGCCCAAGCTGACCACCGAGGACTACTACAATTTCGTCGACGAGAAGAAGGTCAAGCGCCTCTCGGTGAACAACCTGATGCGCGACAAGCTCAGCCGTGGCTCGCTGGCCATCGTCCGCCATGGCGGCGGCTACGAGGTGATTCCGCGCGAAGCGGCGCTGAAGATCCAGGAGCGCGACCCGCAGCGCGTAGTCCAGCTCAACGTGCAGACCGAAGCGCCGGATGCCGACGATCCGTACGCCGCCTACCAGATTCCCGACGACCTGATGTGGTGAGTCGCGCATGACGCAGCGATGCCCCGGGGCATCGCTGGCGTTGGCGCAGAAGGGGAGTCGAGCGTGAAGCGAAGCGCTCCCCCGGACGGAGGAGCGAGAGGGCGAATCAGTCGCGGCGGCCTTCGACCTTGCGGCCGTCGACGTCGCCTTCGGCGAGCATGATCTGGTATTCCTTACCGTCCTTTTCCACCTGCTGCAGGCTGACCAGCAGGTAATCCCAGTCCTTGGCGAACCAGAGCACGGTCTTGCGGTTGCTCTGCGTGGGGTCGCGCACGCGCTCCACCTTGATCGCGTCGAGCAGGCCGGCGCGGGTGCGCACCACTTCCTCGCCGAGTACGCGGAAGTCGTAGGTTTCCACCTCGTCACCGTCGACCACCTGGTAGCTCATGCTCTTCTTGCCGGCGGCCACGTCGTATTGCAGCGCCAGCTGATAGGTCGACTTGTCGAGCATCCCGCGGTTCAGCGGCACGCGCAGCTGGTTGCCGCGGTCGTTGCCGATGATCTGCTTTTCGTTCCAGTCGAAGTCCTGCTCGACGGTCTTGCCCTTGCCCAGGCCGCTGCGGTCGAAGCGGTAGGTCAGCGGCAGGAAGACGTCCGCGTCCTGGCGGAAGGTGCTTTGTTCGGTGAGGCTGGCGACCAGCATCGAGGCCTTGAAGCTGAGCAGCCAGCGGTTGTCGCCGTCGGCCTGCAGGCTGCGCTCGGCGGTGCCGCTCATGGGCAGTTGTTTCCAGTCGGCGGTGTAGCTGGCGGAGAAGGGCTTCAGCTCGTAGGCCTGGACCTGCAGGGCGAGCAGGGCGAGGACGAACAGCAGGACGCGACGCATAAAGTCTCCTAGGTTCGGATCAGATGGCCGGTGGCCGGCAGTTTTGCGCCGTCAAGCATTGCGCCATCGGCGCCGAGGTGCAAGCGACCCTCGGCAAACCAGCGCACGGCGAGTGGGTAGATCAGGTGTTCCTGGCAGTGCACGCGCGCTGCCAGCAGCGCCGGCGTGTCTTCCGCTTCGATCGGCAGCGCTGCCTGTACGACCAGAGGGCCGCCGTCGAGTTCTTCGGTGACGAAGTGCACGCTGCAGCCGTGCTCGGCGTCCCCTGCCTCGAGCGCCCGGCGATGGGTGTCGAGGCCCTTGTGCAGGGGCAGCAGCGAAGGATGGATGTTCAACAGGCGCCCATGGTAGTGGCGCACGAAGGCGCTGCTGAGGATGCGCATGAAGCCGGCGAGAACCACCAGCTGCGGCGCGAAGGCGTCGATCTCGGCCATCAGCGCGGCGTCGAAGGCCTCGCGGCCCTCATAGCCCTTGTGATCGAGGACGCGTGTCTCGATGCCGGCGGCCTGCGCGCGGGCCAGGCCCTGGGCGTCGGCGCGGTTGCTGATCACCGCGCGGATGCGCGCCTGGCTACCCGCGCTGTGGAGGTCGTCGATCAGCGCCTGCAGGTTGCTGCCGCTGCCGGAGATCAACACCACCACATTGCAGGTTTCGGTCATCAGTGGGCTTTCAGGTTGTTCAGCACGACCTGCGCGGTGCCTTCGGCGGCAGTGCCGATCTGGCCGATGACCCACGGCTGCTCGCCGCTGGCCGCCAGGTTGCTCAGTGCGGCTTCGACGTGTTCCTGGGCGACGCAGATGACCATGCCGACGCCGCAGTTGAGCACGCGATGCATCTCGTGCTCGTCGACGTTGCCTTTTTCCTGCAGCCAGTCGAACACCGCCGGACGCGTCCAGCTGGCCACGTCGACCACTGCCTGGGCGCCCTCGGGCAGCACGCGCGGGATGTTGTCGAGCAGGCCGCCGCCGGTGATGTGGGCCATGGCCTTCACCGCGCCGGTGTCCTTGATCAGCTTGAGCAGCGGTTTGACGTAGATGCGCGTCGGCGCCATCAGCAGGTCTTTCAGCGCCTTGCCGTCGAGCTGGATGCTCTCGATGTCGGCGCCGGCGACTTCGATGATCTTGCGGATCAGCGAGTAGCCGTTGGAGTGCGGGCCGGACGAGGGCAGGGCGATCAGCGCGTCACCGGCGGCGACTTTCGAGCCGTCGATGATCTCGGCCTTTTCCACCACGCCGACGCAGAAGCCGGCGAGGTCGTAGTCTTCGCCTTCGTACATCCCCGGCATTTCGGCGGTTTCGCCGCCGACCAGCGAGCAGCCGGCCAGCTCGCAACCGGCGCCAATGCCGGTGACCACGGTGGCGGCGACGTCGACGTTGAGCTTGCCGGTGGCGTAGTAGTCGAGGAAGAACAGCGGCTCGGCACCGCAGACCACCAGGTCGTTGACGCACATGGCGACCAGGTCCTGGCCGATGCTGTCGTGCTGGTTGAGGTTCAGTGCCAGGCGCAGCTTGGTGCCGACACCGTCGGTGCCGGAGACCAGCACCGGCTGCTTGTAGCCGGCGGGGATTTCGCAAAGGGCGCCGAAACCACCCAGGCCGCCCATCACTTCCGGACGTGCGGTGCGCTTGGCCACACCCTTGATGCGTTCGACGAGCGCTTCTCCGGCGTCGATGTCGACACCGGCGTCCTTGTAGCTGATGGAGGGTTGCTTGCTCATAAATCGGGCCCTTGGGGGTTTCGGGGTGGGACCGGTGCCGCGCGGGGCCGGTCTGCGAAGGCGCGCGATTTTATCAGGCTTGCCGGGCAGCGGCCATCCTGCCCGCCCGGTTGCCGGGTGGCGGACGGCTGTTTAAGGTATAGCCCTCCCGGCGGCCGCCAGGCCGCCCATGTCCTGAGAGTTATCCATGCGCCCGATCGCCCGTCTGCTTCTCCTCAGCCTGTCGCTGCCGTGCCTGCCGAGCTTCGCCGAACCGGTCGCCGGGCTCTACGAGGTGCGCGAGGCGGTGGCCAGCCAGCAGCCGGCGGACCGCGAACAGGCGCTGCAGCGGGCGCTGG
>DIEE01000249.1 GCA_002418465.1 Pseudomonas sp. UBA5782
GACCCGCCCCGGCTGGGCGCCGGCGCTGGAGGCGCTGGTCCTGCTGGTCGGCGGCGTGCTGCTCAGCCTGCTCGCCCTGCGCAGCCGCGCGCTGGTGTCGGCCTTGCTCGGCGGCGCGATCCTGCTCGCGCTGAACGTCGCCGGCTGGCTGGCGTTCGTCCGGTACCAGCTGCTGCTCGACCTGTTCGTGCCCTCGCTCGGCCTGGGCGCGGTGTTCATCGTCGCCGGCATCGTCCGGCACATGGCTGCCGAGCGCGAGCAGCGCTGGGTGCGCGAGGCGTTCTCGCGCTACGTGTCGCCGAACCTGGTGGCGCACCTGATGAAGAACCCCGCGCAGCTGCAACTGGGCGGCCAGCGCCAGCAGTGCAGCTTCGTCTTCACAGACCTGACCGGCTACACCGCGCTGATGGAGAGCCAGCCGGCGGAAGCGGCGGTAGGCCTGCTCAACGACTACCTCGAAGGCATCATCCGCATCGCCTTCGCGCATGACGGCACCCTCGACCGGATCGTCGGCGATGCGGTGGCGATCATGTTTTCCGCGCCGGTACCGCAGGCCGACCACCAGGCCCGCGCGCTGGCCTGCGGGCAAGCCATCCAGCGTTTCACCGAGGACTACGCAGCCGGCCTGCAGGCGCGCGGCACGCCGTTCGGGCTGACGCGCATCGGCGTGCACAGCGGCGAGGTGGTGGTCGGCAACTTCGGCGGCTCGGCGATCTTCGACTACCGCGCGCTGGGCGATCCGGTGAACACCGCCGCGCGCCTGGAAAGCCTCAACCAGCACATTGGCACCACGCTGTGCGTGTCCGCGGCGATCCGCGAGCGCTGCCCGCAGGCGCCCATGCGCGCGGTCGGACAGGTGCTGCTGAAGGGCAAGAGCGAGCCGGTAGCGGTGTTCGAACCGCTGCGCGGGGAGGAAGCGGATGGCGCCTACGACGCCGCGTTCGCCCTGCTGGACAGCGACCCGGCTGGCGCCCTGGCGGCGTTCGAGGGGCTGCACGCGGCGCGTCCGGGTGACGGCCTGGTGGCCTTCCACGTGCAGCGCCTGCGCGCCGGTGCACACGGCACGCAGTGGACGATGACGCGCAAGTAGGGCGCTAGCGGACCAGCACCTCGACGCGGCGGTTCTTCGGCTCCGGCGTGTCGTCCGGGGTCTTCACCAGCAGGTTGCGTTCGCCGTGGGACGTCACCACCAGCTCCAGTACCTGCACGCCGTTGTCGCGCAGCAGCTTGGCGATGGTTTCCGCGCGTTTCTGGCCGATCTTCTCGTTCCAGGCCGCGCCGCTTTCGGTATCGGTATGGCCGATCACCGAGACCGCCGAGGGGCCACGGGAAATGATCGTCCTGAGCACGTCCTGCAGCGCCACCTTGGATTCGTCGGTGAGTACCGCGCCGCCGGACTTGAAGTACAGCAGGTAGCTCACCGGCAGCGCCGGCTGTGCGTTCAGCGCCGGGGTGAAGTCGGCGGCGATGCGCTGCGCGTCCACCGGCACCGCGGTCTGCGTCGCTTTGCCGTCGAGCATCACGCCCTGCTGCTTCTGGTTGACCAGCGTGGTGCCCTTGGCGGTATTCACCGTGATGGCGCCGGTGCTGCCGTCCGGGCTTTCCATCAGTACCACGTAGGACGAAGGCTTGCTGGCGCAACCGCTGGCGAGCAAGGCGAACAGCAGCAGGCCGAACAGACGGCCCATCATCGGCCTGCCTCCGCGACCTTGACCAGGAAGTGCGTGCCGCGCACGCCGATGGTACCGGTCGGGGTATGCACCTCGACGGCCTCCGGCTTGAGCTTGGCGATCACCCCGGAGATGTAGTTGAGCGTGCCGCGGCTGATGTTGGCGTTGAGCTTGAGCTCGCCCTTGGCCGGTTCGTAGAGGTATTCGTCGACCTTCAGTTCGCTGTTCGGGCCGAAGGACATCAGCGTGCTGTCCTCGAAGGTCACGCCGAGCGTGCCCGCCGGGCCGGTGCGCAGGCTGGAGCCGACCTGCAGCGGCATGCCGACGGTGGCCGGCCGGGCGACGCCATCGGTGACCACGAAGGCCTCGCCACTGGTTTTCATCACGTAGCCGATCGGCTTGCCGGCGTCTTCGGCCTGGGCGGAGCAGGCGACGAGGAGCAGGCCGGCGAGCGCCCCGAGTGAGGTCTTTTTATTGAAAAGCATATAACCTCCAGCGAGTGAGTCAGAGTCCGCGACGACGGACATCGGTAGTACGGTCGGAACATCGAACCCGTGTCAGCGCCAGGCTGCAGGCTAGAGAACACGGGCCGTCGATGAGGAGCAGATTGCAGTATGACATCATGGATATTCAAGTTCCGATTCCAGAACTGGACGGTCCTTCTGGCGGGTTTTTTCGTTCTGCAGATGCTGCCGATCCTGGCCCTGAATCTGGACCTCGATCCGAAGCTGGCGCTGCTGCTTTCGTTCCTCTGCGTGCTGGTGACGCTGCCTACCGTGCTGTTCGGCTTTCGCAGCATGAACCGCACCATCGATGCCCTGGCCGAAGACACCCGGCTGATCCGCGACCTGGATTTCTCCGGGGCGCTGCCGCTGGAGTCGGTGTTCTTCGAGGTCGACAGCCTCAGCCGCAACCACGCCGAGATGAAAACCGCGCTGCAGCGCCAGACCCGCAGGCTGCAGGAAACCCAGCACAAGCTCGCCAGCCTAGTGGAGAACGGCCTGCTGCTGTCCTCCGAGCGCGACCGCACTGCGCTGCTGCGACACATCCTGCTCGCCGGCAAGCGCATCTGTAACGCCGACGCGGCGACCATGTACCTGAAGACCGAGCACGACAGCCTGCGCTTCGCATTGCGCTCGATGGACGATGCGCTGCCGTCCTTCGAGATCCCGCTGCACGACCCGCTCAGCGGCGCTCCGAACGAGAAGCACGTGTCCACCTACGTGGCGCTGCACAACCAAGCGGTGCTGATCGACGACGTCTACAGCGAGACCCGTTTCGACCTCAGCGGCACACGTCACTACGACAGCGAGTCCGGCTACCGCACCGTGTCGATGCTCGCCGTGCCGCTGGCGCCGCGCCAGGGCGAGGTGATCGGCGTGCTGCAGTTCATGAACGCCATCGACCCGCAGAGCGGCGAGGTGACCGCCTTCCCGGAACAGGTGCTGAGCTTCGTCGAGGCGCTGGCCTCGCAGTCGGCGATGGCGCTGGAAAACCATAACCTGATCGACTCGCAGAAAGCCCTGATCGATTCGATGATCGAGATCCTCGCCGGCGCCATCGACGCTAAGAGCCCCTACACCGGTGGCCACTGCGAGCGCGTGCCGGACCTGGCGATCATGCTTGCCGAGGAAGCCTGCAAGGTCGACGAGGGGCCGCTGGCGGACTTCAACTTCGCCAGCGCCGACGAATGGCGCGAGTTCCGCATCGGCGCCTGGCTGCACGACTGCGGCAAGATCACCACGCCCGAGCACGTGGTGGACAAGGCGACCAAGCTGGAGACCATCTACAACCGCATCCACGAGGTGCGCATGCGCTTCGAGGTGCTCTTGCGCGATGTCGAGATCGCCCGCCTGGAAGCGCTGCGTGCGGGCGAGGACCAAGCGCAGGTGCAGGCGCGACATGCGACCGAGGTCGCCCGTCTGCATGCGGATTTCGCCTTCATCGCCGAGTGCAACATTGGCGGCGAGCTGATGGCCGAGGAACGCATCGAGGCGCTGCGAAGCATTTCCGAACGCCGTTG
This sequence comes from Pseudomonas sp. UBA5782, assembly GCA_002418465.1. Classification (GTDB taxonomy): domain Bacteria; phylum Pseudomonadota; class Gammaproteobacteria; order Pseudomonadales; family Pseudomonadaceae; genus Pseudomonas_O. The sequence goes on from DIEE01000249.1 coordinate 3,694, forward strand.
GGTGCGCCACTTCGACGACCGCCTGGGGCTTTCCCACGGGGAGCTGGAGCGCTTGCGGGCAGTGCCGGTGCAGCCGCTGCCGGTGGTCGAGCAACTGCTCGCGGACAAGCCGGGGCATCTGCTGGAGCGTCCGCCGGGCAAGGCGCTCGATCCGAAGTACGGCTTCAGGATCACCGTCCCCGAGCACCTCTACAACTACGGCGAGCTGTACAACCTGAGCGTCAGCCGCGGCACGCTGACCGAGGAAGAGCGCTTCAAGATCAACGAACACATCATCCAGACCATCGTCATGCTGGAAAGCCTGGCGCTGCCGGCCAACCTCAAGCGCGTGCCGGAATACGCCGGCACCCACCACGAAACCCTGCTCGGCACCGGCTACCCGCGGCAGTTGGACCGCGACAGCCTGTCGATCCCGGCGCGGATCATGGCGATCGCCGACATCTTCGAGGCGCTGACCGCCTCGGACCGGCCGTACAAGAAGGCCAAGACGCTCTCCGAGTCGATCCGCATCCTCGCCAACCTGCGCGACAAGGGACACATCGATGGCGACCTGTTCGCGCTGTTCCTGCGCGCCGGGCTGCACCTGCGCTACGGCGCGCGTTACCTGCATGCCGAACAGATGGACGAGGTGGATATCGAGGCGTATCTGGAGACGTGCCCGGCCTGACGCCGGGCCGGGGCACTACTGCGGCTGGCTGTCGGACTTCTTCAGGCACTTGCCGAGCAGCGTGGCGAGCGCCTGGCGGTCGGCGGGGCTGAGTGGCGCGAACATCTCTTCCTCGCACTCGTGGATCAGCTCCTGGGCACGCGCCATCGCCAGCAATCCATCGGGGTTGAGGTACAGGCGGAAGCGTCGCTGATCCTGTTCGTCGCGGCAGCGGCAGATCAGTCCGTGGGTTTCCAGCTCACGCACGCGGCGGGTGATGTAGGCCTTGTCGATACCGCTCAGGCGCGCGAGGTCCTGCGGGCTCAGGCCGGGCTCTATCTCGAGCATCTCCAGCATGTGCGCGTCGGGCGGATTGAGCGGTACGCCGGCTTCCTGGAATTTCGACAGGATATTTCGTCGAAGCTTCAGGAAAACCCAGCGCAGCGCGCGGGACAGGTCGGAATCGGACATTCGTCGGGGGTCGATCTGGGTAAAGGATGAGAAAATATAGTTGATCACGTCAACTATCTGCAATTAAAGTTAGCCGATACCAATAATTACCATTGCCCCTGCCCATGGGGGTTTGCGCTCCTAACCCACGATCTCCGCACCCGAGCCGCCTTCCGCGCGCTCGGGCGTTTACTCAATTTTGTGAGGAAAAGTCATGCGATCACCCTACGCCATGCGTGCGCTGGTTCCGGCCCTGGCGGCAGTCGCCGTCGTTCTTGGTGGCTGTGGCAAGCAGGAAGCTCCGCAGCAGGCACCGAGCGCACCGCAGGTCGGTGTGGTCACGCTGCAAGCGCAACCCTACGCCAGCACCTTCGAGCTGCCGGGCCGTACCACGGCCTTCCGCGTCGCCGAAGTGCGTCCGCAGGTCAGCGGCATCATCCTCAAGCGCCTGTTCAAGGAAGGCAGCGAGGTGAAGGTTAACGATCAGCTCTATCAGATCGACCCGGCCACCTACCAGGCCGCCCTGAAAAGCGCCGAAGCGACCCTGGCCTCGGCCCGTTCGCGTTCTGACCGCTACAAGGCGCTGGTCGAAGACCAGGCCGTCAGCCGCCAGGACTACGACGAGGCGCGCGCCGCCACGCTGGAAGCCGAGGCCGCCCTGGAGCAGGCGCGCATCAACGTGCGCTACACCAAGGTGCTGGCGCCGATCAGCGGCCGTGTCGGTCGCTCGATGGTCACCGAAGGCGCACTGGTCAGCACCGGCCAGACCAATGCGATGGCCACCATCCAGCAGCTCGACCCGATCTATGTCGACGTCACCCAGGCGTCCAAGCAGATGCTCCAGCTGCGTCGCGACCTCGACAGCGGCCAGCTGCAGAAGGCCGGTGACAACGCCGCCAAGGTCAGCCTGACCCTGGAAGACGGCAGCACCTACAGCCACGAAGGCAAGCTCGAGTTCTCCGAAGTCAGCGTCGATGAAGGCACAGGTTCGGTGACCCTGCGCGCGGTCTTCCCGAACCCCGACCATACGCTGCTGCCGGGCATGTTCGTGCATGCCGAGCTGGTGGGTGGCGTACGCAGCGAGGCCATCCTGGTGCCGCAGCAGGGCGTTACCCGCAACCCGAAAGGGGAGGCGACGGCGATGGTGGTCAACGGCGAGAGCAAGGTCGAGCTGCGTGTGCTCAAGGCCGATCGCGCGGTGGGCAACCAGTGGCTGGTCACCGACGGCCTGAAGGTCGGCGACAAGGTCATCACCGAAGGCCTGCAATACGTCCGTCCGGGTGCCGAAGTGAAGGCCGGCCCGGCGAGCAACGTTCAGGGCGATTCCGCCAAACCCGCGCCGGCAGACGGCACTCAGGGTCAGCAGTAAGGCGCAGAGGCTAGCCCCATATGTCCAGATTCTTTATCGATCGACCGATCTTCGCCTGGGTTATCGCCTTGGTGATCATGCTCGCCGGTGGCCTGTCCATCCTCAAGCTGCCGATCAACCAGTACCCGAGCATCGCCCCGCCGGCCGTCGGCATCCAGGTCACCTACCCCGGCGCCTCGGCGCAGACCGTGCAGGACACGGTGGTACAGGTGATCGAGCAGCAGATGAACGGCATCGACGGTCTGCGTTACATCAGCTCGGAGAGCAACTCCGACGGTAGCATGACCATCACCGTGACCTTCGAGCAGGGGACCAACCCCGACATCGCCCAGGTTCAGGTGCAGAACAAGCTGCAGCTCGCCACCCCGCTGTTGCCACAGGAGGTCCAGCAACAGGGCATCCGCGTGACCAAGGCGGTGAAGAACTTCCTCATGGTGATCGGCCTGGTCTCGACCGACGGCAGCATGAATAAGAACGACCTGGCGAACTACATCGTCTCCAACCTCCAGGACCCGATCTCGCGAACCAAGGGCGTTGGTGACTTCCAGGTGTTCGGTGCACAGTACGCCATGCGTATCTGGCTCGATCCGGCCAAGCTGAACAACTTCCAGCTGACCCCGGTGGACGTAAGCACCGCGATCCAGGCGCAGAACGTCCAGGTGTCTTCAGGCCAGATCGGTGGCCTGCCCGCCGTCCAGGGCCAGCAGCTCAACGCCACCATCGTCGGCAAGACCCGGCTGCAGACCGCCGAGCAGTTCAGCGCGATCCTGCTCAAGGTCAACCCGGACGGTTCCCAGGTACGCCTCGGCGATGTCGCCGAGGTCGAGCTGGGTGGCGAGAACTACGCCGTCAGCGCGCAGTTCAACGGCAAGCCGGCCTCGGGGCTAGCGATCAAGCTGGCCACCGGCGCCAACGCGCTGGAAACCGCCAAGGCGATCCGAGCCACCATCGACGGCCTGAAGCCGTTCTTCCCGGCCGGCATGGACGTGGTCTTCCCCTACGACACCACTCCGGTGGTTTCCGCCTCCATTGAGGGTGTGGTGCACACCCTGGGCGAAGCCATTGTCCTGGTGTTCCTGGTGATGTTCCTGTTCCTGCAGAATTTCCGCGCCACGCTGATCCCGACCCTGGCGGTGCCGGTAGTGCTGCTGGGTACCTTCGGCGTGCTCGCGGCCTGCGGCTTCACCATCAACACGCTGACCATGTTCGCCATGGTCCTGGCAATCGGCCTGCTGGTGGACGATGCCATCGTGGTGGTGGAGAACGTCGAGCGGGTGATGACCGAGGAGGGGTTATCGCCACTGGAGGCGACCCGCAAATCCATGGGCCAGATACAGGGCGCGCTGGTCGGTATCGCCTTGGTGCTTTCGGCGGTGTTCCTGCCGATGGCCTTCTTCGGCGGTTCCACCGGGGTGATCTATCGGCAGTTCTCGATCACCATCGTCTCGGCCATGGCCCTCTCGGTGCTGGTTGCCCTTGTCTTCACTCCGGCTCTCTGTGCGACGCTGCTCAAGCCTGTGAAGAAAGGCGACCACGGCGAAGGCAAGCGCGGCTTCTTTGGCTGGTTCAACCGCACCTTCGAGCGTGGAGTGCACCGCTACGAACGCAGCGTGGGGTCGATTCTCAGGCACAAGGCGCCGTATCTGCTGATGTACCTGGTGATCATCGGCATCATGGTGTGGATGTTCACCCGCATTCCCACCGCATTCCTCCCCGAGGAAGACCAGGGCGTGTTGTTCGCTCAGGTGCAGACTCCGGTAGGTTCGAGCGCCGAGCGCACCCAGGTGGTGGTCGACCAGATGCGCGAGTACCTGCTCAAGGACGAATCGAGCACGGTCAACTCGGTGTTCACCGTGACCGGCTTCAACTTCGCCGGACGCGGGCAGAGTTCGGGCATGGCCTTCATCATGCTCAAGCCTTGGGAAGACCGCACCGATGCGGGCAACGACGTATTCTCACTGGCGGGACGCGCGCAGGCGCATTTCTTCGCCTTCCGCGACGCGATGGTCTTCGCCTTCGCGCCACCTGCCGTACTGGAGTTGGGTAACGCCACCGGCTTCAACTTCTTCATGCAGGATCAGGCCGGTGTCGGCCGCGAGGCGTTGAGCCAGGCCGCCGGCAAGTTCATGGAGCTGGCCTCGAAGAACCCGACGCTGATACGTACGCGGATCAACGGCGTCGCCGACGAACCGCAATTCCAGCTCGATATCGACGACGAGAAGGCGCGTGCCCACGGTGTAAGCCTGTCCGACATCAACGACACCCTGAGCATCGCCTGGGGTTCCAGCTACGTGAACGACTTCATCGACCGCGGTCGGGTAAAGAAGGTCTACTTGCAGGGTCAGCCGAACGCACGGATGTCGCCGGAAGACCTGGACAAGTGGTACGTGCGCAACGCCGACGGGCAAATGGTGCCGTTCAACGCCTTCGCCAGTGGTCACTGGGCCTACGGCTCGCCGAAGCTGGCGCGCTATAACGGGGTTTCGGCGATCGAGATTCTTGGTGAGCCGGCCCCTGGGCAGAGCACCGGCGCGGCGATGGCGGCGGTCGAGGACATCATGAAGCAGATGCCCGACGGCATCGGTTATTCCTGGACCGGCCTGTCCTACGAGGAACGGCTGTCCGGCTCGCAGGCGCCAGCGCTCTACGCACTGTCGCTGCTGGTGGTGTTCCTCTGCCTGGCGGCTCTCTACGAGAGCTGGTCGATTCCGTTCTCGGTCATGCTGGTGGTGCCGCTGGGGATCATCGGTGCGCTGCTGTTCACCAGCTGGCGCGGGCTGTCCAACGACGTGTTCTTCCAGGTCGGCCTGCTCACCACCATCGGTCTGGCGGCGAAGAACGCGATCCTCATCGTCGAATTCGCCAAGGAGCTGCACGAGCAGGGCAAGTCCCTGGCCGATGCGGCCATCGAGGCCTGCCGACTGCGTCTGCGTCCGATCATCATGACCTCGCTGGCGTTCATCCTCGGCGTGGTGCCGCTGGCGATCTCCAACGGCGCCGGCTCGGGCAGCCAGCACGCGATCGGTACCGGGGTGATCGGCGGCATGCTGTCGGCCACCGTCCTGGCGATCTTCTGGGTGCCGCTGTTCTACGTGATGGTCAGCTCGATATCCAAGGACAAGCGTCCGAAGGCCGCCAGCGAGGAGGTCGATCAATGAAAAAGACTCTTTTGAGCGTTGCGCTCATCAGTGCCCTGACGGGCTGCACGATGATCCCCGACTACCTGCGCCCCGCCGCGCCGGTGGACGCGGCCTACCCGGCCGGTGACGTCTATCCCGAGTCCAACACGGCCGGCGGCACGCCCGCCGCCGAGCTGGGCTGGCGCGAGTTCTTCCAGGACGCCGATCTGCAACAGCTGATCAGCAGCGCCCTGCAGAACAACCGCGACCTGCGCGTCGCCGCGCTGAACGTTGATGCCTACCGCGCGCAGTACCGCATCCAGCGTGCCGAACTGTATCCGCAGGTCGGCATCGGCGGCGGCGCCACGCGCCAGCGCCTGCCGGGCGATCTGACGCAATCGGGCGAAGCCTCCACCAGCAGCCAGTACAGCGCCACCGTCGGCGTCAGTGCCTGGGAGCTGGACCTCTTCGGCCGCCTGCGCAGCCTCAACGAGCAGGCCCTGGAGCAATACTTCGCCACGGCCGAAGCGCAGCGCAGCACGCAGATCAGCCTGGTGGCGAGCGTCGCCAATGCCTGGTTCACCCTGCAGGCCGATCAGGCGCTGCTCAAGCTGGCCAACGATACGCTGGGCACCTACCAGCGCACCTACGAACTGAGCCAGCGCACCTTCGACGTCGGCGCCAGCTCGGCGCTCGACCTGCGCCAGGCGCGCACCTCGGTGGACAGCGCGCGCGTCAGCGTCGCGCAGTACCGCCGTCAGGTCGCCCAGGACCGCAATGCGCTGACCCTGCTGCTCGGCGGCCCGTTGCCGCAGAACCTGCAGCCGGACGACGATCTGTACGCGGTGCAACTGGCGGAAGTCCCGGCCGGGCTGCCCTCGGAGCTGCTGCAGCGGCGCCCGGACATCCTCGCCGCTGAACACAACCTGAAGGCCGCCAACGCGGTGATCGGTGCCGCCCGCGCGGCGTTCTTCCCGAGCATCACGCTGACCGCCAGCGCCGGTACGGCGAGCAGCCAGCTGTCTGGCCTGTTCGACGGCGGTTCGGGTACCTGGCTGTTCGAGCCGCAGATCAACCTGCCGATCTTCACCGCCGGCAGCCTCAGCGCCAGCCTGGATGCCATCGAGATCGCCAAGAACATCGAAGTGGCGGACTACGAGAAAACCATCCAGACCGCCTTCCAGGAAGTCTCCGATGGCCTGGTCGCGCGGCAGACCTACCGCGAACAGCTCGACGCCCAGCGTCAGCTGGTGGCCAGCACCGAGGACTACTACAAGCTCGCCGATCGCCGCTACCGCGGCGGGGTGGACAGCTACCTGATCCTGCTCGATGCGCAGCGCCAGCTGTTCAGCGTGCAGCAGAACATGATCGGTGACCGTCTCGCCCAGCTGACCAGCGAAGTGAACCTGTACAAGGCCCTTGGCGGCGGTTGGCAGGAACGCACCGCGCCGCTGGTGCCGGTGGCCAGCGCCAACTGATCGTTGCATCCGCAGCACGAAAACGCCCGGCATCTGCCGGGCGTTTTTGTTTCCATCGGGTAGCGGGGCGCATGGCGCACCCTACGGGGCACGCTGCCAAAACGTAGGGTGCGCCGTGCGCACCGTTACCGGGCTACGGCGGGCAAACCAGAGCGCTAAAGCACCCCGCGCTCGCGTAGCGCCGCGACTTCCTCCGTCGCCATGCCCAGCCACTCGCGCAGCACCTGTTCGCTGTGTTCGCCGAGCAGCGGCGGGGCGTTGCGGTATTCCACCGGGGTCTCCGAAAGGCGGATCGGGCTGGCCACCTGCGGCACGCTGCCGGCCAGCGGATGCGGCAGCTCCACGCGCAGGCCGCGAGCGATCACCTGCGGGTCGGCGAACACCTGAGCCAGGTCGTTGATCGGCCCGCAGGGCACGCCGGCCCGTTCCAGCGCGGCGACCCATTCGGCCGTGGTCCTGAACACTGTTGCCTGGCGGATCAGCGGGATCAGCTCGGCGCGATGGGCGACCCGCGCCCTGTTGCTGGCGAAGCGCGGATCGTCGGCCCACTCCACATGCCCGGCGACTTCGCAGAACTTGCGGAACTGGCCGTCGTTGCCGACGGTGAGGATGAAGTCGCCGTCGGCGGTGGGGAAATCCTGGTAGGGCACGATGTTCGGGTGCGCGTTGCCCAGGCGTTTCGGCGCCACCCCGGTGGTCAGGTAGTTAAGCGCCTGGTTGCCGAGGCAGGCGACCTGCACGTCGAGCAGCGCCATGTCGATGTGTTGGCCGAGGCCGCTGCGCTCGCGCCGGTTCAGCGCGGCCAGCACCGCGACCGCCGAGTAGAGCCCGGTGAGGATGTCGGTCAGCGCCACGCCGACCTTCACCGGGCCGGCGCCGGTTTCCTCCTCGCTGCGCCCGGTCAGGCTCATCAGCCCGCCGAGGCCCTGGATCATGAAGTCGTAGCCTGCGCGCCTGGCGTAGGGACCGGTCTGGCCGAAACCGGTGATCGAGCAGTAGATCAGCCGTGGGTTGATCGCCTTCAGCGCGGCGTAGTCCAGCCCGTAGGCAGCCAGCCCGCCGACCTTGAAGTTTTCCAGCACCACGTCGGCCTTGGCCGCCAGCTCGCGGACGATACGCTGGCCCTCCGGCTGGGTGAAGTCCAGGGTCAGCGACTGCTTGTTGCGGTTCGCCGACAGGTAGTAGGCGGCCTCGGCGGTGTTCTCACCGGCTTCGTCACGCAGGAATGGCGGGCCCCAGTGACGGGTGTCGTCGCCTACGCCGGGGCGCTCGACCTTGACCACCTCGGCGCCGAGGTCGGCGAGGATCTGCCCGGCCCAGGGCCCGGCGAGCACGCGGGACAGGTCGAGTACACGGATGTGGGACAGCGCGCCGGACATGGGAACCTCGGAGGCAGGGTGCGAGTGACTCCCTCTCTCGGGGGAGGGGGAGAGAATGTAGAGCGGCGTGATACCCATCGGACGGCATCGATGGGTATCGCAGGCTCAACCCATCCTGCGTCGCGCGGGTGCGCACTTTCGCAGGGCGGTTAGCCGCGCAGCGGCGTAACCCATGGGGCAATCCAGTGCTTGCGAGGGTGGCTCAGAAAAACGCCTGGATGCCGGTCTGCGCGCGGCCGAGGATCAGCGCGTGCACGTCATGGGTGCCCTCGTAGGTGTTCACCACCTCGAGGTTGACCAGGTGCCGGGCGATGCCGAATTCGTCGGAGATGCCGTTGCCGCCGAGCATGTCGCGGGCCAGGCGGGCGACGTCCAGCGCCTTGCCGCAGCTGTTGCGCTTCATGATCGAGGTGATTTCCACCGCCGCGGTGCCTTCGTCCTTCATTCGTCCCAGGCGCAGACAGCCCTGCAGCGCCAGGGTGATTTCGGTCTGCATGTCGGCCAGCTTCTTCTGGATCAGCTGGTTGGCGGCCAGCGGGCGGCCGAACTGCTGGCGATCCAGGGTGTACTGGCGCGCGGTGTGCCAGCAGAATTCGGCGGCACCCAGCGCGCCCCAGCTGATGCCGTAGCGCGCCGAGTTGAGGCAGGTGAACGGACCTTTCAGGCCGCGCACGTCGGGGAAGGCGTTCTCTTCCGGGCAGAACACGTTGTCCATCACGATCTCGCCGGTGATCGAGGCGCGCAGGCCGACCTTGCCGTGGATCGCCGGGGTGCTCAGGCCGTCCCAGCCCTTTTCCAGCACGAAGCCGCGGATCTCGCCGGCATCGTCCTTGGCCCAGACGACGAAGACGTCGGCGATCGGGCTGTTGGTGATCCACATCTTGCTGCCGCTGAGGCGGTAGCCGCCGTCGACCTTCTTCGCGCGGGTGATCATCGCGCCCGGATCGGAGCCGTGGTTCGGCTCGGTCAGGCCGAAGCAGCCGATGTATTCGCCGCTGGCCAGCTTGGGCAGGTACTTCTGCCGGGTCGCCTCGTTGCCGAACTCGAAGATCGGCACCATCACCAGCGACGACTGCACGCTCATCATCGAGCGGTAGCCGGAGTCGATGCGCTCCACTTCGCGGGCGATCAGGCCGTAGCAGACGTAGTTCAGCCCGCTGCCGCCGTAGGCTTCGGGGATGGTCGCGCCGAGCAGGCCGGTGTCGCCCATCTCGCGGAAGATCGCCGGGTCGGTCTTCTCGTGGCGGAAGGCTTCCAGCACGCGCGGCGCCAGCTTGTCCTGGGCGAACTGCTGGGCGCTGTCGCGGACCATGCGCTCTTCCTCGCTCAGTTGCTGATCGAGCAGCAGCGGATCGATCCAGTTGAAGCTTGCTTTGCCGGCCATGAGGGGGTCCTCGGGGATGGGGTGGGCTGAAACGGGTCACCGCCGGCCCGCCCAGCAAAAGCGCAGCGCCTCGGTCGCAGGGTGGCTTCGGGCCACCGCGCCCCGTCGATCATCATGGTCTTAGCCTAGGCAGCCCCGGCGTTCCTGACAAACGAGGATTTCGCAGCCTATTGTGCGGATGCTTCACTCCGAGATAGTTTCAGCGGCTCATTCAATGGCTGATCAGTGAGGGCTTCGCATAGATGCGCCGGAAGATCCCCAGCACCGCGGCGTTGATCGCCTTCGAGGCCTCGGCCCGCCACGAGAGTTTCACCCGCGCCGCCGAAGAGCTGTCGCTTACCCAGGGCGCGGTCTGCCGGCAGATCGGCACGCTGGAGCAGTTCCTCGGCGTCGCGCTGTTCCGCCGTTCGCGGCGCGGGGTCAAGTTGACCGAAGCCGGGCTGGCCTACTCGCGGCGCGTGGCGGCGCAGCTCGACGCGGTGGAGCGCGACACCCTGGCGGTGATGGGCCAGCAAGGCAACCAGGCGGTGGAACTGGCGCTGGTGCCGACCTTCGGCACGCAATGGCTGCTGCCGCGGCTGAAAGCCTTCCAGCAGTTGCACCCGGAAGTCACCGTGCACCTGACCAACCGCACGCGCCCCTTCCTCTTCGCCGATACCGCCTTCGATGCGGCGATCTACTTCGGCGACGCCAACTGGTCGGGCACCCAGTCGCACTACCTGATGCCGGAGAACTCGCTGCCGGTGTGCAGCCCGCAACTGCTCGAAGGTCGCGCCGGGCTAAGCGCGGCGCAGATCGCCGGCCTGCCGCTGTTGCAGCAGACCACCCGGCCCTACGCCTGGCGGCAGTGGTTCGGCTCGCTCGGCATGAACGTCGCCGGCGACCTCGGCGGGCCGCGCTACGAGCTGTTCTCGATGCTCGCCCAGGCCGCCGAGCACGCCATGGGCGTGGCGCTGATCCCGCCGTTCCTGATCCAGCGCGAGCTGGCCGAGGGGCGCCTGGTGATCGCCCGGGAGCACGCCTGCGTCAGCGACAAGGCCTATTACCTGATGATCCCCGAGCGCAAGGTCGAGTCCGCCGCGCTGATCGCCTTCCGCGACTGGCTGCTGGGCCAGGCCCGCGATTACCGCGAGACGCCGTCGCGCTGATGGCCTTCGGCCGCCTGTACATCCGTACTATTGGTTCATCCCCTCCGCGGAACTAGCGTTCCACACAGCCCGCCCGACCGCGACCCGCGCCGTCGGCTGCCGGCTCATAACGACAATCGTCCGCTCCCAGGAGGAGAACATGAAAGCCTTCGCTCTCGTCGCCCTCGGCCTCGCGCTGACCGGCTGCGCCGCCCCCGGCCAGCAACAGGGCACTCAGGCCCCGCAGAAATTCGACGTCGCCTACATCAGCCAGAATCTGGTGTCCGGCAAGACCACCTCCAGCGACGTGGTCAGCCACTTCGGCCATCCGGATTCGCGCAGCGTGGCGAGCAACGGCGAAGAGCGCTGGACCTATCGCCGCCAGGCCGCCAACGCCGCCGCCGCATCCGGCAGCCTGATGGATTCGCTGCCGGTGAGCCTCAAGCGCCGCCTGAGCAACAGCGCAGCGCGCAGCGAGTACGGCGCCGACGTGCTCGGCGTGGCCGACTCGCTGCTCAGCGGGCAGGGCAACGGCCTGATCAACGCGGTAGCCAGCAACGGCGGCGCCGCACCCGCGCCGGCAGTACAGGCCGAGTCGCTGACCATCTATTTGCGCAAGGACGTGGTCTCGCGCTTCGACTACTGAGCCCCGGCCATGCGTCGCGCCATTGTCCGCCGCGGGCGGGGCGCGGCTACCATGGCCGCACCGAGCCCCGCCCGGGGCGCCGATCCTCTGCGCAGGAATCCCGCCGCATGGAACGCATCATCGTCGCCGACGACCATCCGATCTTCCGCGAAGGACTGGCGCGCATCGTCCGCCGGGTAATGCCGGCGGTGTTCATCGAGGAGGCCGCTACCCTCGACGAAGTGCTCGCACTGGCGCGCCAGGCGCCGCCGGAAGTGCTGATCCTCGACCTGATGTTCCCCGGTCTCAGCGTGCCGGCGTCGATCCGCGCGCTGCGCCAGGAATTCAATCGCTCCTCGATCATCATCGTCTCGATGGTCGACGACGAGGCGCAGATCGAGCGGGTGATGGCCGCCGGCGCCGACGGTTTCGTCGGCAAGTCGCTGCCGCCGGAAGAGATCGGCGAGGCGCTGCTGGCGATCCGCGCGGGCGAGTTCGTGGTCCGCTACGCGCGCGGCGGGATTCTCGGGCAGAGCCCGGAGCGCGCCCGTCTGCAGGGGCTCACGCCACGCCAGCAGGACGTGCTGCGGCTGCTCACCGCCGGCCTGTCGAACAAGGAGATCGCCCGCGAGCTGGATATCTCGCCCTTCACCGTGCGCCTGCACGTGTCTTCGTTGCTGCAGGCGCTGGGTGTCGCCAGTCGCACCGCGGCGGCTGCTCTCGGCGTCAGCGCCGGGGTGCAGGTGGCGCGGCGCTGATCAGGCCGACTGCGCCTGCAGATCGAGCTTTAGCGCGAGCAGCATCGAACGCAGTTCGGCCGGCCGCACCGGCTTCGCCAGTACCGGCACCTGCGCATCGTTCAACGCCTTCTGCGCCTGACGCACGTCGTGGCCGGTGATCACGATCGCCGGAACACGGCGGCCGTGCAGCCGGTTGAGGTAGTCGATGCAGTCGGCGCCGGACATGCTGCGGCCGAGGTCGAAGTCGGTGATCACCAGGTCGAACTCCACCGCGGTGTCGAGCACCGAGGTGGCGCTGTGCACCTCGCAGCCCCACTTCTGCAGCAGCGTGGCGGTGGCCAGCAGCACGTCGCGATCGTCCTCGATCAGCAGCACGCGCAGCCCGCTGAGCAGGCGCCGGTTCGCGCCGGCGCTCTGCTGCGGGCGGTATTCGGCGGCTGCGGCCAGCGGCAAGCCCTCGATGGCGACGCTGGTGCCGTGCCCCGGCCGTGAGCGGATCTGGATGCCCAGGCCAAGCAGGTCGGCAATGCGCTTGACGATCGACAGGCCGAGGCCAACGCCTTCCACGTCGTGATCGCGGCTCTGCCGGACTCGGTAGAACTCGTCGAACAACTGCGGCAGGTGTTCGCTGTCGATGCCCGGCCCGCGGTCGTGGATTTCGATGGCGAGGCCGCCGTTACGCCGCCGACAGCCGATCAGCAGCGCCTTGCCCGGCGCGTATTTCAACGCGTTGGACAGCACGTTCTGCAGCAGCGTACCGAGCAGCGCCGGGTCGCAGCGTACGTGGCAGCGGCTCGGGCGGACCTTGATCGTCACGTTGGCCCAGCGCGCCGCCTCGGTGTTCTGCCGCACCAGGCCGGCGAGCACTTCGTCTATCGCCAGCACCTCACCGCGCGGAACCACCTGGCCGTTGTCCAGCGTGTAGACGTCGAGGATCGAGCGGAACAGCTGCTCGACGCTGAGCAGCGAGCGGTCGATGTTGTCCACCATGCGCCGTTCCTCGTCGCCCAGGCGGGCATCGCGCAGGCAGGCGGTGAACAGGCTGATGGAGTGAATAGGCTGGCGCAGGTCGTGGCTGGCCTGGGCCAGGAAGCGCGACTTCGCCAGGTTCGCCGCCTGCGCCTGCTCCGAGGCCTGGCGCGTGCGGGTCAGCAGGATGTGCGCATAGGCCGGCACCATGAAGGTGGTCACCAGCAGCGTCAGCAGCACGAACGGGTTGCGCCACAGGTACGGCGAGAGCAGCGCGATCAGGCTGATCGAGAGCAGCGCCAGGACCGTCGCCAGCGCCAGGTAGCGGGTGCCGTAGCGCATGCCGTTGCCCACCGTGACCCACAGCAGGGCGCCGTAGACCGGCAGCATCGCCTCGCCGCCGATGATCATGGCGAAGGCGATCGCCGCGTAGTCGTGGAGCATCGCCAGCAGCCGGCGCGGCGGGTTCACCCCAGGCCTGCGGACGATCCAGCCGACCAGTGCGAAGGACACCAGGAGAAAGCCTGCGTTGTAGATCAGGATGCTGCGCAGCTGCGCCTCGATCAGGTAGCCGGCGAGGTAGAGCAGCACCACGTAGAGGGTGGCGACGCTGGACAGGATCAGGCGGATCAGCGCCTGCGAACGTTCGGTATCGCGGGTCGAAGGGGCAGGCCGGGTCATCAGTGCGTTCCGTCGTGGCGTCGGGCAAGGGTAGCAAGTTGCGCGGTGCTCGCCGACGCGGACGGACCCGCGGGTTTGTCGGAGGGCCGACAAAGGTGACAAAGCCGCCATGTAGCGAGGTGATTGTTTTGCTACATGATCCCGGCGACGCTGTGTCGCAGATGTGGCGGACCTTGTGGGGTGCTGGGGAAGGAATCGACTGATGGCCAGGCATTCGATTCACCGATGGCCGATCACCGCCGGGAAAACGGTGATCACGCTGCAGCCTGCGAAGGCCGTGGGCTGAGGCCTTGGCTGGCAATTGCGGGTCACGCCGTGACTTGTAGTTATTGTCACGACAGGCCGTCATAACTTCTTGATGGGTGTCGCAGTTCAGTTGCAAAATGCCGCGCCCCGCCGTTTCGCTAACGGCACGGGATGTGCTGCCGGCCTGATTCGGCGGTAAACAGCGCCTGTCATAACAACGATCGCAGGAGATTGGTCAGTGCATATCGGTGTTCCCCAAGAAACCCATGCTGGAGAAACCCGCGTCGCGGCGACTCCGGAAACCGTCAAGAAGCTGATCGGCCAGGGCCATCGGGTGACTATCCAGAGCGGCGCGGGCGTCGCCGCCAGCCTGCCGGACGCCGCCTACGAGGCAGTGGGCGCGAGCATCGGCACGGCCGCCGAAGCCTTCGCCACAGACATCGTGCTCAAGGTGCTGGCGCCCAGCGACGACGAGCTGACGATGTTCGCCGCCAATGGCGTGGTGGTCGGCATGCTCAACCCGTTCAGCAACGAGACCATCGCCAAGATGGCGGCGCGCGGGCTGACCGCCTTCGCCCTGGAAGCCGCGCCACGCACCTCGCGCGCGCAGAGCCTCGACGTGCTGTCGTCGCAGGCCAACATCGCCGGCTACAAGGCGGTGATGCTCGGCGCCAACTACTACCCGCGCTTCATGCCGATGCTGATGACCGCCGCCGGTACGGTGAAGGCCGCGCGCGTGTTGATCCTCGGCGCCGGCGTCGCCGGTCTGCAGGCGATCGCCACCGCGCGCCGCCTGGGTGCAGTGATCGAGGCCTCGGACGTGCGTCCGGCGGTGAAGGAGCAGATCGAGTCTCTCGGCGCCAAGTTCGTCGACGTGCCCTTCGAGACCGACGAGGAGCGCGAATGCGCGCAGGGTGTCGGCGGTTACGCGCGGCCGATGCCAGCCTCGTGGATGCAGCGCCAGGCCCAGGCGGTACACGAGCGCGCCAAGCAGGCCGACATCATCATCACCACCGCGCTGATTCCCGGCCGCCAGGCGCCGACCCTGCTGCAGGAAGCCACCGTGCAGGAGATGAAGCCCGGCTCGGTGATCATCGACCTGGCCGCCTCGCAGGGCGGCAACTGCCCGCTGACCGAACTCGACCAGGTGGTGGTCAAGCACGGCGTGACGCTGATCGGCTACGGCAACCTGGCGACCCAGGTGCCGGCGGACGCCTCGGCACTGTATTCGCGCAACCTGCTCGACTTCCTCAAGCTGGTCCTCGACAAGGACGGCCAGTTCCACCTCAACCTGGAAGACGACATCGTCGCCGCCTGCCTGATGTGCAAGGGCGGCGAAGCGGTGCGCATCAACAAATGACGACGGCCCTCTCCTGCGGGAGAGGGTGCCCGAAGGGCGGGTGAGGGCGGCGCTGCGCCGGCCCCTCGCCCCTGGCCCTCTCTGCGGAGAGGGATGAGCCAACTCAGAAAAGGATCACCCCGATGGACCTGATTTCCGACGGCATCTACAACCTGATCATCTTCGTGCTGGCGATCTATGTCGGCTACCACGTGGTCTGGAACGTCACCCCCGCGCTGCACACCCCGCTGATGGCGGTGACCAACGCGATTTCCGCCATCGTCATCGTCGGCGCCATGCTCGCCGCGGCGCTGACCGTCACCCCGCTGGGCAAGGTGATGGGCACCCTCGCCGTGGCGCTTGCCGCGGTCAACGTCTTCGGTGGCTTCCTGGTCACCCGGCGGATGCTGGAAATGTTCAAGAAAAAGGCCCCCAAAGCCGAAGCAGGGAAGCACTGAGCCATGAGCATGAACCTGATCACCGTTCTCTATCTGATCGCTTCGATCTGCTTCATCCAGGCGCTCAAGGGCCTCTCGCACCCGACCACGTCGCGGCGCGGCAACCTGTTCGGCATGCTCGGCATGGGTCTGGCGGTACTCACCACCGTAGCGCTGATCTACAAGCTTGGAGCCGAGCTTGCCACCGCCGGCATCGGCTACGTCATCGTCGGCCTGCTGATCGGCGGTAGCGCCGGGTCGATCATGGCCAAGCGCGTCGAAATGACCAAGATGCCCGAGCTGGTAGCCTTCATGCACAGCATGATCGGCCTGGCCGCGGTGTTCATCGCCGTCGCCGCCGTGGTCGAGCCGCAATCGCTGGGCATCGTCGCCAGCATCAGCGACCCGATTCCGGTCGGCAATCGCCTGGAGCTGTTCCTCGGTGCGGCCATCGGCGCGATCACCTTCTCCGGTTCGGTGATCGCCTTCGGCAAGCTCTCGGGCAAGTACAAGTTCCGCCTGTTCCAGGGCGCGCCGGTGCAGTTCGCCGGGCAGCACCTGATCAACCTGGTGATCGGCATCGCCATCCTGGTGCTCGGCTTGACCTACATGTTCACCGGCAACCTGGTGGCCTTCAGCCTGATGCTGATCTTCGCCTTCGTCATCGGCGTGCTGATCATCATCCCCATCGGTGGTGCGGATATGCCTGTGGTGGTGTCGATGCTCAACAGCTATTCCGGCTGGGCGGCGGCGGGCATTGGCTTCTCGCTGAACAACTCGATGCTGATCATCGCCGGTTCGCTGGTGGGTTCGAGCGGCGCGATCCTCTCCTACATCATGTGCAAGGCGATGAACCGCTCGTTCTTCAACGTCATCCTCGGCGGCTTCGGTTCCTCGGCGGAAGCCGGCCCGGCGGCGGGCAGCAGCGAGCAGCGCCCGGTGAAGTCCGGCTCGGCCGATGACGCCGCGTTCCTCCTTTCCAACGCCGACAGCGTGATCATCGTTCCCGGCTACGGCCTGGCGGTAGCCCGCGCGCAGCACGCGCTGATGGAGCTGGTGGAGAAGCTGACCCACAACGGGGTTACCGTGAAGTACGCCATCCACCCGGTGGCCGGGCGCATGCCCGGGCACATGAACGTGCTGCTGGCGGAAGCCGAGGTGCCTTACGAGCAGGTCTTCGAGATGGAAGACATCAACGCCGAGTTCGGCCAGACCGACGTGGTTCTGGTGCTCGGCGCCAATGACGTGGTCAACCCGGCGGCGAAGAACGATCCGAAATCGCCGATCGCCGGGATGCCGATCCTCGAGGCCTTCAAGGCCAAGACGATCATCGTAAACAAGCGCTCGATGGCCAGCGGCTATGCCGGCCTGGATAACGAACTGTTCTACCTAGACAAGACCATGATGGTCTTCGGCGATGCCAAGAAGGTCATCGAGGACATGGTCAAGGCGGTGGACTGAGTCCCCGGCAATACCAAGCGCCCCGCCGGCTAATGCCCGCGGGGCGTTTTTCGCTCTGCGGTGCAGATAAATCCAGCTTGCCCGCCAGCCGTTACAGCAGAAACACGGGCTGTACTGTGCTACTGGTAGCCATGAAAAACAGCATCTCTTGATTTTTAGGGCATATCACTGGCTTTAAGCATCTACGGCAGTCAAAACTCCTGTAAAAAGATTTTATTCAGAACTGTATTCTAAAACATCACCGAAACTGTACTGGTCATGTGTCCTGTAAGCGTGCGCTACCCCTGAAATGAGTAGAAATATCGCACCAAGTGTGCGCATTGCCGGAACAGTTGCGGCATTCGGTAACAGAACAGTTTGAGGTGGAAGCGGCTAAAACCAGCACAATTCTTCGCAACTGTGACTACTGGGTTCTCTTGCCGAGGCGCATCATTTACCTCAGAAATTAACCGAACCCGCCGAATGCGGAAGGAAGTCACCATGGAACGCACCCTGAGTTCCGAACTGAACACCAGCCAAGCCTCCCAGAAAGCCGCCTTGCCGTTGCGTCTGCTCGCCAACCTCCTGCAATGGCAGCGCCGCATGGCCAGCCGTCATCAGCTGGCACGTCTGGATTCCCGCCTGCTGGCCGACGCCGGTATCAGCGAAGCGCAGCGCTTCTCNNAAAAAAAGCCGTTCTGGCGCTGAGCGGATGCCGCGTAACCGCATGACACGCGAAAGCGTGCCGAACACGAAACCCGTCGCCGACAACGCCGACGGGTTTTTTGTCTGTGCGCTGGACATTGTCCCGGGCGCGAGTTTTCCCTGCTGATTCGTTCAAATCCCTGAAATAACTCTTGCCTCGCTTCACGCCGGAACCCGCTGCGTTTGCGCTAGTCTGAAGCTGCCGGGCGATCTTCCGCATCGCCGCATTCCGGGACTTTGCCATGCGCCGTTTCATCCTTCTCAGTTCCCTGCTCATCGCCACGCCGACCTTCGCTTCCAGCTTCGTCGCGACCCTCGACCAGATCGGTGATGCGCTGTCCGCCACCGTCGATGGCACCAGTGATCTCACCTCGTCGGTGACCGACTCCAAGCTGGTGCCGGCGCGCGCCGATGCGGCCAGTTTCGTCGCCAGCGAGGGCGAGATTCGTGGCGCGCGGCTGGAGGCGGCGCTGCGTTACCTGCGCGAATCCGGCGTGCAGCCGAGCGCGAGCGACATGCAGCTGGCCGAGGCGATCCTCGCGCGCTGAGCCCGGCCGCGCTGGTGCTGCCGCAGCGCTTCCGTTAGCCTTGCCGCGCTCCGCGCACCACGGTGTTTGCTGGTCGCGCGCAGGCATTCGTACCGCCATCGATTCGCCACGCTTTTCGACCGGTTGCCGCTTCGTTGAACTGGCGACCGCGTTGCCCGTCCAATGGCGATTCATTCAGGGAGACCCACCATGCGTACCTCGTTGCTCGCCGCCTCGGCGATTCTGCTGTTCACCGTCGACGCCGCTCAGGCACACACCCTGGAAGCCACCAGCAACATCGTCGTTCGCGCCCTGGGGCGCAGCATCGACTTCACCTCCGACACCACCACTTCGGTGCGCGACATGAAGGTCGTGGTCCAGGCGCGCGACGACGCCGCCAGCTTCGTCGCCAGCCACGGCGAGATTCGCGGTGCCCAGCTGGAGGCCGCCTTCGGAGCACTGCGCGCTCGTTATCCGCAGGCCGCTGCCGCCGACGATCAGGAACTGGCCAGCGCCATTCTGGCGCTCTGATCCTCCGCGCGCCGAGGGCCGCCCACCCGATGTTTTCGCGACTGCTCGGCGTCTTCCTGCTGCTGTGCGCTGCCGTCTGCCAGGCCGATCTGCGCCTGCAGCTGGACGAAAAGGGCCTGGATGCGGCGCAGATCCGTGCCAGCCAGGCGCTGATCGACGAGGCCTTCGCCAGGCTGCCGCCGCGCTTCATCGGCGAGCTGGACCGCCAGGTCACTGTGCACTGGTCGCGCGACCTGCCGGACAACGGCTACGGCCGCATCACCCGCCTCGACGCGCTGTCGCTGAACATCCGCCTGCTGCACGGCCTGGTCGACGGCAGCGCCGCCCGCGAGCAGACCGGGCGCCCGCACGGCACCGTGCGCGCCGAGCTGCTCGCCACCGTCCTGCAC
>DIEE01000252.1 GCA_002418465.1 Pseudomonas sp. UBA5782
CGCCTGCTGACCAAGTCGCTGCGTCCGCTGCCGGACAAGCACCACGGCCTGACCGATACCGAGCAGCGCTACCGCCAGCGCTACGTCGACCTGATCGTCAACGAGGAGGTCCGCCAGACCTTCCGCGTGCGTTCCCAGGTGATCGGCCATATCCGCAAGTTCCTCGCCGAGCGTGACTTCCTCGAAGTGGAAACGCCGATGCTGCAGACCATCCCCGGCGGCGCCGCGGCCAAGCCGTTCGAGACCCACCACAACGCGCTGGACATGCCGATGTTCCTGCGCATCGCCCCGGAGCTGTACCTCAAGCGCCTGGTCGTCGGTGGCTTCGAGAAGGTCTTCGAGATCAACCGCAACTTCCGTAACGAAGGCGTCTCGACCCGGCACAACCCCGAGTTCACCATGCTCGAGTTCTACCAGGCCTACGCCGACTACGAAGACAACATGGATCTGACCGAGGAACTGTTCCGCGAGCTGGCCCAGCTGGTCCTCGGAACCACCGACGTGCCCTACGGCGACAAGGTGTTCCACTTCGGCGAGCCGTTCGCGCGCCTGTCGGTGTTCGATTCGATCCTCAAGTACAACCCGGAGATCAGCGCCGCCGATCTGCAGGACCTCGACACCGCGCGCGCCATCGCCAGGAAGGCCGGCGCCAAGGTGCTCGGCTTCGAGGGCCTGGGCAAGCTGCAGGTGATGATTTTCGAGGAGCTGGTCGAGCACAAGCTGGAGCAGCCGCACTTCATCACCCAATACCCGTTCGAGGTGTCGCCGCTGGCCCGTCGCAATGACCAAGACCCGAGCGTCACCGACCGCTTCGAGCTGTTCATCGGCGGCCGCGAGATCGCCAACGCCTATTCCGAGCTGAACGACGCCGAAGACCAGGCCGAGCGCTTCCACGCACAGGTCGCGGACAAGGACGCCGGCGACGACGAGGCCATGCACTTCGACGCCGATTTCGTTCGCGCGCTGGAATACGGCATGCCGCCGACCGCTGGCGAAGGCATCGGCATTGACCGCCTTGTGATGCTGCTGACCAACTCGCCGTCGATCCGCGACGTGATCCTGTTCCCGCACATGCGTCCGGAACTCTGATTGATCGCTGGATTGGAGAAGCCGCCTGAGGGCGGCTTTTTCTTGCGTGTCTTTCGCCCTTCGCGCCGTTGGCGAACAAGTTCGCCCCTACGAAAGCGGACGAGACGCGGCCCACCCCGGCGCAGGGGTTGGCGCCCCGCGCCCGGAAGTGTGCGAGATGTGCATTTGTAGGGGCGAACTCGTTCGCCAGGGACCGCAACGCGGTCTCCAACCCCGGCGCGGGGATTGACGCCCCGCGCCCCGGAATGGAAGATCGGACGGCTTTGCGCCGGCTCGGCGGAGCCGTGCAGCATCGGGCGGAGCCTGGTGCGTCACCTAATAAGAGGAAGTTTCCCGATGATTGCCCGGCGTGCCCTGATCGCCCTGACCTGCCTCCTGCTCAGCGGCTGCCTGGCGACCTTCAAGGACCCGATTCCCGCCAACGAGGCGGCGCCGATTCCGCTGCTCGGCGAGTGGACGCGCAAGGACGAGTGGGGCGTGCAGCAGTTCCTCGACATCCGCCGCGCCGGCAGCAATCTCTACCAGGCGCGGGTTTATGCCGAGAGCGTGGACAACCTGGGCAACGCCGACGAATACGGTTTCACCGTCGCCCACCACGGCCTGCGCTGGTATCTCTCGGCCGGCCTGCCGAAGAAACTCGGCGGCAACTTCGCCATCGCCGGCTTCGAGCTGACCGAGAACAACGAGCTGCTGGTCTATACCCTCGACATCGAGCGCATCCTCCAGGATATCCAGGGCGGTGCGCTGCAAGGGCAACGGGTGGACACCGCGGAAGGCGACGGCGCGCTGATCAGCAGCCCGTGGCCGGCGGTGTTCACCTACCTGGACGATCCGGCCAACTCGGACGTGTTCGTCGAAGCCGCGCGTTACCAGCGCCTCGGCCAGTGAGGAAAGGATGAGCAGTAGCAGCAACCTCGACGACTACCAGCGGATCATCCGCACGCTGTCCGACCGCATCGTCGAGGCGCAGACGCCGATCCGCGTGCTCGATGCGGTGAAGTGGGACGAGAGCATCCGCCAGGGCTTCTTCGACGGCGGCTGCAAGCGCCTACCGGCGGTCGATCGCGCCTATTACGAGGCGCGCCCGCTGGGTTTCGACGGTGCGGCGAAGAAGCTCGAACTGCAGAACATCGAGCGCGACATCACCCGCCAGCTCGGCCAGTTCAACCCCGTCGGGCAGATCATGCGGCGCATGTGCAAGGAGTACCGCATGGTGATCCGCATGCTCGAGGCGCGCGGCACGGCGGATTTCGGGCTGATCTCGCAGGAACTCTACGGCGCCGCCTCGGACGCCTTCCACGCCGGCGATCCGACCCTGGCCGACCTCGGTCTGATGCTCTCCGACTACCTGAACAACATCGACGGCCGCGGCGACCTCAAGGACGAGCCGAAGACGCTCACCGCCAAGGACGCCGTGGCCATGCTGCAGCGCCGCCTGGACGAAGTGTTCGGCGCCGGCGAGGGCATCATCCGCGTGTTCGAGTCCGACGGCATCGTCGCCGACGCGGCAGCCGGCGCCGACTACATCAAGATCCGCAGCGATGCGCTGTTCAACGAGCGCGACGTGCGCGCGCTGGAGGTCCACGAGGGCCTGGTGCACGTCGGCACCACGCTGAACGGGCTGAACCAGCCGATCTGCACCTTCCTGGCGAAAGGCCCGCCGTCCTCGACGGTGACGCAGGAAGGCCTGGCGATCCTGATGGAGGTGATCGCCTTCACCTCCTACCCGAGCCGGCTGCGCAAGCTGACCAACCGCACCCGTGCCATCCACATGGCCGAGGAGGGCGCGGATTTCCTGCAAATATTCGAGTTCTTCCGCGAGCAGGGCTACAGCGAGGACTCCAGCTACGCCAACAGCAGCCGGGTGTTCCGCGGCTCGACCCCGGACGGCTTGCCGTTCACCAAGGACCTGTCGTACCTGAAGGGCTTCATCCTGATCTACAACTATATCCAGCTGGCGGTGCGCAAGGGCAAGCTGGAGCAGATCCCGCTGCTGTTCTGCGGCAAGACCACCCTGGAAGACATGCGCACCCTGCGCCAGCTGGTCGACGAGGGCCTGGTGGTGCCGCCGAAGTACCTGCCGCCGCAGTTCCGCGACCTCAACGCGCTGGCCGCCTGGATGTGCTTCTCCAACTTTCTCAACCACCTGAGCCTGGACCGCATCGAGGCGGACTACGCCAACATCCTCTAGTCGCTGCGCGGCGAAGCGTCGCGCATAACCTTGATCGGTGCCAAGCGCCGGCCGGGATTCCGTGGCAGCATGCCCCGCTTCCCAACCGTGGCGAGTGCAAGAATTCGCCGCCCACAACCTCCGTTCCGAAGAAGTGACCATGAGCGAACGCAACCCCATTCCGCTGATCCTCACCGCCATCGGCAGCGTCGTCGGCACCGTCGCCGCGCTGTCGTATTACGGCTACCTGCACATCGCCAAGCCGGACGACGCCCTGCTGCTGGCCGAATTCACCATGCTCAAGACCATTCCGGGCCAGGACTACAAGGTCTCGCTGACTCGCGCCGACCAGATCGCCCAGTGCATCGACGGCGTGCTGGTGCTGTTCGATACCGAGCAGCGCGGGCTGTCCGGCGTGCTGGTCAACGACCACAAGCAGGCCGTGCGCTGCGTGGGCGAAGAAACACCCCAGGTCACCAAGTGAAGATCGAGGTCTGGCAGGGCGACATCACCACGTTGGACGTGGCGGCGATCGTCAATGCCGCCAACGCCAGCCTGCTCGGTGGTGGTGGCGTGGACGGCGCGATCCATCNNCGCGCCGCCGGCCCCGAACTGCTCGCCGCCTGCCGTGCCCTCGGTGGCTGCCCCACCGGCGAGGCGCGCATCACCGCCGGTTTTCGCCTGCCGGCACGTTATGTGATCCACACCGTCGGGCCGGTCTGGCACGGCGGCAGCCAGGGCGAGGCGCAACTGCTCGCCGCCTGCTACCGCAACAGCCTGGCGCTTGCCGAGGCGTACGGCCTGGACAGCATCGCCTTCCCGGCCATCAGTTGCGGCATCTACGG
>DIEE01000219.1 GCA_002418465.1 Pseudomonas sp. UBA5782
CCAGGGTCAGCAGGTCGGCGTTGGACAATGCATCGGCGATGGCAATGCGAATGCCGGCCTGGCGTAGTTCTTCGATGCTGGCGCGGGTCTGGGTGGCGCCGGCGGCGACCTGGTCATAGCGCAGCAGGCCGACCGGCAGCTTGGTCTGGCGACCGAGGAAGCGCACCAGATTGGCATCGGTCATCGGCGTCAGCGGGTGATGCTCCATGCCGGACTCGCTGAGCAGCGCGTCCTGCACGAACAGGTGGCCACGGAACAGCGTGCGTCCGGTTTCGGGGAAGGCCGGGCAGGCGATGGTGAAATCGCTGCCGAGGGCTTCGAGCAGCGCCTCGGTGACCGGGCCGATGTTGCCTCGCTCGGTGGAGTCGAAGGTCGAGCAGTACTTGAACAGGAACTGCCGGCAGCCGCGTTCGCGCAGCCAGTGCAGTGCGGCGAGGGATTCGGCAACGGCCTGGTCCACCGGCGCCATGCGTGACTTGAGCGCGACGATCAGCGCATCCGCCTCGATGGCTTCGGACAATTCCTGCCCCGGGATGCCGATGGTCTGCACGGTGCGCATGCCCTGGCGCACCAGGGTGTTGGCCAGGTCGGTGGCTCCGGTGAAATCGTCAGCGATGCACCCGAGCAAGGGCATGGCATGGTTCATTCGGCTTCTCCCGCAAATGTGTTGTTTTTTTCATAGTAGGCGCTAAACGCTGTTATGTGAAGATATGTTAAATTTGCTAGCAGTCGTGTTTAGAAATGTTGTCCTTTGCGCGGTCGCCGTCAGTGGCCGGGCGGCATTGGGCTACCATGCAGCCACCAATTCGAGCCCAGGAACCCACATGACCGAGGAAATTGAGCCAATGGCCGACGCCGGGGCGCCGATGATTCCTTCCCAGCGCCGCGAGATGATCGTCCGCCAGCTGCGGCGCCAGCAGATTCTCAGCGTCAATCAGCTCACCGAGATCTTCAATTGCTCGCACATGACGGTGCGCCGCGACATCGCCGCGCTGGAGCAGGAGGGGCGGGTGTTCTCGGTGCCGGGCGGAGTGCGCATCGCCAGCCAGGTGCACAGCGAGCCGAGCCACCAGATCAAGGCGATCGTCGAGCCGGCGCAGAAGCAGCGCATGGCCGAGCATGCTGCGCGTCTGATCAAGGCCGACATGACGCTGTACCTGGATGCCGGTACCACCACGCTGTGCCTGGTGCCGCACATCCTCAGCCTGAGCGGCATGACGGTGGTCACCAACGACTTCAGCATCGTCCTCGCGCTGGCCGACGCCACCCATGTGAACGTGATTCACACCGGCGGCGTGCTCGACCATCCGAACCGTTCCGCGGTCGGTAACCTGGCGGCCGACACGCTGCGCAACATCGCCACCGACATCGCCTTCATCTCCACCAGTTCCTGGGACCTGCAGCGTGGCGTCACCACGCCGTCGGCGCCGAAGATCGAGGTGAAGAAAGCGGCCATGGATTCGGCCTCGCAGATCGTCCTGATGGCGACCAGCTCGAAGTACGGGACCTTCGGCATGTACCGCATCGCCGGGCTGGATCGCTTCGATCCGATCATCACCGACGACGGCCTGACGGCGGACGCCGCGGCCGGTATCCGCAAGCTGGGCGTCGAGCTGGTACTGGCCTGACGCCCCGTCGCGCGAGGCCCTGCTTCAGTTGCGCCCGTCCAGCGCGGCGCTGGCTCTGAGCCAGGCGAAGGCGCCGTCGCGAATCATCAGCACCTGATCCTGCGGCACCTCGATGGTCGGCACCACCGCCGGGTCGGTGTTGGCGCGCAGCGCCATGAAGCTGCGCAGCACGCCGGCATGGGCGACCACCACGGTGTCGCGCTCAAGGCTTTCGAGGAAGCTGGCGACACGCTCGAAGACCATCCGGTAGTTCTCCCCGCCGTGCGGCACGAAGCTCAGTGGATCGGCCTGGCGCGCGGCGAAGCGCTCGGGTTCGCGGGCGGCGATCTCGGTCCAGCTGTAGCCGTCCCATTCGCCGAAGTCGATCTCCAGCAGGCGCTCGTCGCTGCGGTAGTCGTCCGCCTCCAGGCCGAGCTGCTGGCGGACGATGCGCATCGTCTCGCGGGTGCGCAGCAGCGGGCTGGCGACGAAGTCCAGGGTCTCTGGCCGGGTCAGCAACCAGCGCAGGCACAACCCGGAGGTCGCCGCCTGCGCACGCCCGGTGTCGTTCAGCGGGATATCCCGGCGGCCTTGCAGGCGGCGCTTGGCGTTCCAGTCGGTCTCGCCATGGCGGATCAGGTAAAGCGTCGGAGCGTCGCGTTGGGAGAGGTTCATTCGAGGTCCTGGGGGAGATGACGGGAGCATCGTCCGGTGGGCGGATGCTGGCGAACATGTCTTGACAATGTTAAAAAATAACAAATAATAAAAAATATTAACATTGCGGCAAAGCGTGTAGCACGGGACAGCGAAACGGGAGCCATCCGGCTCCGGGGCATCAGCCTTCCTTCGTTGTCAGCCTAATAACAATAATGGAGCCAGATCCATGTCTACCCTCGACAGCAGCATCGCCGGCGACGCCGGCAGCCCTCGTGCCGAACCGCAGGTGCAGCCGAATGCGCATCAGCTGCGCCAACGGCGTCGGGCGTCCATCGGCAGCCTGATCGGTACCACCATCGAGTGGTACGAGTACTACATCTACGGCGCCACCGCCGCACTGGTGTTCCCGCACCTGTTCTTCCCCAGCGACGACCGCCTGGTTTCGCTGATGCTGTCCTTCGCCTCGTTCGCCATAGCCTTCGCCATTCGTCCGATCGGCGCGGCGGTGTTCGGCCACTTCGGCGATCGCGTCGGGCGCAAGACCACGCTGATCGTCACCCTGGTGATGACCGGCCTGGCGACCTTCCTCATCGGCGTGTTGCCCACCTACGACAGCATCGGCCTCTGGGCGCCGGCGATCCTCATCCTGCTGCGCCTGATCCAAGGCTTCGGCGTGGGCGGCGAATGGGGTGGCGCGGCGCTGATGTCGCTGGAGTGGGGCGACCAGAAAAAACGCGGCGCCGCCGGCGCCTGGCCGCAGCTGGGCACCTCAATCGGCCTGATCCTGTCGACCACGGCGGTGATGGGTTCGAGCTACTTCACCGGCGACCAGTTCCTCGAATGGGGCTGGCGGATTCCGTTCCTGCTCTCCGGCATCCTGGTCATCGTCGGCCTGGTGGTGCGGATGGCGATCGAGGAAACCCCGTCGTTCGCTGCCAAGAAGCAGAACAACCAGATCGAGAAGAGCCCGCTGGGCTACGTCGTCAAGCACCACTGGCGCGAGATCGTGAAGGTCGCCTTCCTGCGCATGTCGGAGCAGATGCCGTTCTACATCTTCACTGCCTTCATCCTCGACTACGCCACGCAGAACAGCGGGCTGTCGCGCACCTTCGTGCTGCTCGGGACGCTGGCGGCGGCGGTCCTGGACCTGATCCTGCTGCCGATCTTCTCCAACATGGGCGACCGTATCGGCCGGCGGAAGATGTACTACATCGGCTGCGTGGTGCTGATCCTGATGGCGTTCCCGTACTTCTGGGTGCTCAACTCGGGCAACCAGACCTGGATCTTCATCGCCATCACCCTGTCGCTGATTCCCCATGCGATCCAGTACGGCGCGCAGGCCTCGCTGATCTCCGAGCAGTTCCCGGTGCACGTGCGCTACACCGGCGCCGGTGTCGGCTACCAGATGTCGTCGCTGATTGCCGGCGGTCCCGCACCGCTGATCGCCTCCTTCCTGCTGGTGACCTTCGGCACTGGCTATGCCGTGGCAGCCTACCTGGCGCTCGGCGGGGTCATCGCGGCGGTTGCGCTTTCCACCCTGAAGGACCGCAGCGACCACCTGATGTGAGTCGTCGGTCCGAAGAATTTCAATCTTTCGCAGGAGTAGCAGCATGACCATCAAGAAAATTGCAGTCGTCGGTTCGGGCTACATGGGGGGCGGCATCGCCCAGGTTCTGGCGCTGGGCGGCGCAGACGTGGTGCTCGGCGACGTCGACGGCAGCGTCGCCAGCAAGTCGCGCGAGCGTCTGCTCAAACAGGCGCAGGCTTTCGCCGAAGCCGGCCTGTTCCCGGCCGACGCTCCGGCGCTGCTGGAAGCCCGCCTGAGCGCGGCCGGCTCCATCGAGGAAGCGGTGGAAGGCGTGGACTACGTCACCGAGGCGGTGCCCGAGTCGATGGAGATCAAGCGCGACGTGCTCGGCCGCGTCTCCGCCGCCTGCACCAAGGACACCCTGATCGGCAGCAACACTTCGGCAATACCGATCGGCGAACTGGCAAAGTTCGTCAGCCATCCCGAGCGCTTCCTCGGCGTGCACTGGATGAACCCGGCGCCGTTCATTCCGGGCGTCGAGCTGATCGCCAGCGAACACACGCTGGCCGAACACATGGACACCCTGGAAGCGCTGATCCGTTCGGTCGGCAAGGTGCCGGCACGCGTCGCCGACACCCCCGGCTTCGTCGCCAACCGCCTGCAGTTCGCCCTCTACAAGGAGGCGGTGAAGGTGGTCGAGGAAGGGTTGGCGACGCCGGAACAGGTCGACTTGGTGGTGAGCAACGCCTTCGGCTTCCGCCTGGCGCTGTTCGGGCCGTTCGCCATCGGCGACATGGCCGGGCTGGACGTCTACGCGTCCTCCTACAAGACCCTCGCCGGCACCTATGGCGAGCGCTTCGCCGCGCCGGACGGCCTGAGCAAGCTGGTCGACAGCGGCAACCTGGGGCTGAAATCCGGCCACGGCTTCCTCGACATCGACCCGGCGAAGAGCGCCGAGCTGCTGGCCTACCGCGACCGTGCCTACGCCGCGCTGAGCAAGCTGCGCGCCGAACTCGGCCCGGCGCCGGGCCTGGCGAGCTGATCGCCACGCCTCATCGCTGAACGAAAAAACGGGCCCTTGGGGCCCGTTTTTTTTCATCTCGTTTCTACTTGGACAGGTACTTCATCCCATCTTCCAGCCCGCTCAGGGTCAGCGGGAACATCCGGTCCTCGACCAGTTCGCGGACGATGTTGGTCGAGGCGGTGTAGCCCCAGGTGTCCTTGGGGTAGGGGTTGATCCACACCAACTTCTTGAATTTCTCCATGAAGCGCTGCATCCAGACGTAGCCGGCTTCCTCGTTCCAGTGCTCGACGCTGCCGCCGGCCTGGGTGATCTCGTAGGGCGCCATCGCCGCGTCGCCGATGAAGATCACCTTGTAGTCGGCGCCGTACTTGTGCAGCAGGTCGAGGGTCGAGGTGCGCTCGCTGGTACGGCGGAAGTTGTTCTTCCACACCGATTCGTAGATGAAGTTGTGGAAGTAGAAGTACTCCAGATGCTTGAACTCGGTCTTGCAGGCGGAGAACAGCTCCTCGCAGACCTTCACGTGGGCGTCCATCGAGCCGCCGATGTCGAACAGCAGCAACAGCTTCACGGTGTTGCGCCGTTCCGGGCGCATCTGGATGTTCAGCAGGCCTGCGTCCTTCGCGGTGTGGTCGATGGTGCCGTCGATGTCGAGTTCCTCGGCGGCGCCTTCGCGGGCGAACTTGCGCAGCCGGCGCAGGGCGATCTTGATGTTGCGCGTGCCCAGCTCGACGTTGTCGTCGAGGTTCTTGTACTCGCGCTGGTCCCAGACCTTGGCCGCCTTGCCCTGGCGCTTGCCGGCATCACCGACGCGGATGCCTTCGGGGTTGAAGCCGCCGGAGCCGAACGGGCTGGTGCCGCCGGTGCCGATCCACTTGTTGCCGCCGGCGTGGCGTTCCTTCTGCTCCTCGAGGCGTTTCTTGAACTCCTCGATGAGCTTGTCCAGGCCGCCGAGGGACTGGATCTGCGCGCGCTCCTCATCGCTCAGCAGGCGCTCGAACTCCTTGCGCAGCCACTCTTCGGGTATCAGCGCCTCGATGTGCTGGTCGAGGTTCTGCAGGCCGTTGAAGTAGGCGCCGAAGGCACGGTCGAACTTGTCGAAATGGCGCTCGTCCTTCACCAGGATCGCCCGCGACAGGTAGTAGAACTCGTCCATGTCGGCGAACACGACGTTGTGCTGCAGCGCGTTGATCAGGTCGAGCAGCTCGCGCACCGACACCGGCACCTTGGCCGCGCGCATTTCGTTGAACAGGTTGAGCAGCATTTTCTGTGCCCTCGGAATTATCCGTAGGGTGGGTTAGCCGCGCCGCGGTGTAACCCACCGTCGATGCCGTTGGCATCACGCTTGCCAGCCTGGCGGCTGGTCGGTGGGTTACGCTTCGCCAACCCACCCTACAAAACTGCCCTCTCCCCCGGCCCCTCCCCGCAAGCGGGCGAGGGGGAGACACGCTAGCGGCTGGCTCTACGGCTCATGAAGGCGAGGCGCTCGAGCAACTGCACGTCCTGCTCGTTCTTCACCAGGGCGCCGGCCAGCGGCGGAATGGCCTTGGTCGGATCGCGTTCGCGCAGCACGGCTTCGCCGATGTCGTCGGCCATCAGCAGCTTGAGCCAGTCGACCAGTTCGGAGGTGGAGGGCTTCTTCTTCAGGCCCGGCACCTTGCGCACATCGAAGAACACGTCGAGCGCTTCGGCCACCAGGTCCTTCTTGATGTTCGGGTAGTGCACGTCGACGATCTTCTGCAGCGTGCCGCGATCCGGGAAGGCGATGTAGTGGAAGAAGCAGCGGCGCAGGAAGGCATCCGGCAGTTCCTTCTCGTTGTTCGAGGTGATGATGATGATCGGACGCTGTTTGGCCTTGATCGTCTCGTCCGTCTCGTAAACGTAGAACTCCATCTTGTCGAGTTCCTGCAACAGGTCGTTGGGGAACTCGATGTCGGCCTTGTCGATTTCGTCGATCAGCAGGATCACCCGCTGCTCGGACTCGAAGGCCTCCCACAGCTTGCCCTTCTTGATGTAGTTGCGGATGTCGTTGACCTTGTCCGGGTCCAGCTGCGAGTCGCGCAGGCGGCTCACCGCGTCGTATTCGTAGAGGCCCTGGTGCGCCTTGGTGGTGGACTTGATATGCCAGGTGATGAGCTTGGCGCCGAAGGATTCGGCCAGCTGTTCGGCGAGCATGGTCTTGCCGGTGCCGGGTTCGCCCTTCACCAGCAATGGGCGTTGCAGGGTGATGGCGGCGTTCACCGCGAGCTTGAGATCGTCGGTGGCGACATAGGACGGAGTGCCTTCGAACTTCATCGGAAAATCCTCGAAACGCAGGCGGCGCGGGGCCGGCGATGCTGTCTGGAAAAAGCCGACTATACCGCGCGGGCAAGCGGGCTGTGAACGCAGACGGGCTATTCAGTCACTGAATGGTCAGTCAGCTTGGGTTTCGATCAGGGCCGGTGCGGTCATTCGCCGTCCTCGTTCAGGGCGCGCTCGAAACGCGGCGTGAACGCCTGCACGAAGGCGTTGCGCAGGATCGCCACGAAGGCCTGGAACGGATTGACGTGGCTGTCGCCCTTCATGCTGCCGGAGAGGTCGATGCGGGTGGCGAACTGGTCCTTGCTCTGGTTCTTCAACACCGTCTGGCCGCCGCCGACCACGGCTTCCCAGAGACCCTGGAAGAAGCCCTTCTGGCGGTTCTCGATGTCCTGTTTCCAGTTGAACACGTCGACGTCGCGCAGCAGCGGCTTGATGTAGCCGCTGAGCTGGGCGTTCTGCGCCTCCGCCTCGATCACCAGGTCGCCGGTGCCGCCGGCGAAATCGAACTTGCCGTAGGCGCGGGAGAAGTCGTTGAGGCGCTTGAGCTCCAGATCGGTCATGCGCAGGCGCAGCTGGAAATCCTCGAAATTGGTGAAGGGGTCGAAGCTGGCCGTGGCTTCCAGCGGCGCCTGGCCGAACAGCGCGGCATGGCCCTTGAAGGTGGCAACGCGCTTGCCGTCGGCGCTGGCGGTATTGGTCAGGTTGAAGACGCTGGCGTCGACGTCGCTGGCGAACACGTCCACCGGCGGTTGCGACTGGAAGTTGCGGAACGCCAGGCGGCCGTCGACCACGCGGACCTCGTTGAGGGTGATCGGCAGCAGCTGCTCCAACTGATCGCGCCAGTCGACGCCTTCACCGGTCTGGTCCTGCTGCGGGTCCTTGCTGTCGACGAAGTTGAGCGTCGGCGACTGGAAGATCACCTGCGCCACCACTGCGTGGTCGTACCATAGCGAGTGCCAGCTCACCGAGAGGTCGATCAGCGGCGCCTCCAGCAGCGGCACCGGCACGTCGCCGCGGGTCTTCTCGATCACCAGGCCATTGATGCGGTAGGCACCGCGCCACCAGGCGAGGTCGACGTCGGCGATCTGCCCGCGGTATTCGCCCATGTCGGCGAGCTTGCCGTTGAGGTAGTCGCGCACCACGTAGGGCAGCGCCAGATGAACGACCAGCAGCAACAGGACGATGCCCAGCACGATCCACAGGGGCAGGGCGTAGCGACGTTTCATGAGGCTTCCATCTCCGGGTGGCATCCGTCGATGGACAGCCGCCGGCGTCAGGGAGTTCGGCTGGACGAGAAACCCCATGGGGCATAGGCTTATCCGCTTTCTCAAGCCACCTGCCGCGGGGAACTCCATGAGCCGCATCTACGCTGACAACGCACAGGCCATCGGCAACACGCCGCTGGTGATGATCAATCGTCTGGGGCCGAAGGGCGTCACCATCCTGGCCAAGATCGAGGGTCGCAACCCGGCCTATTCGGTGAAGTGCCGGATCGGTGCGAGCATGGTCTGGGACGCCGAGGAATCCGGGCGCCTGAAGTCGGGGATGACCATCGTCGAGCCGACCTCCGGCAACACCGGCATCGGCCTGGCGTTCGTCGCCGCGGCGCGTGGCTACAAGCTGATCCTGACCATGCCGGCGTCGATGAGCCTGGAGCGGCGCAAGGTGCTCAAGGCGCTCGGTGCCGAGCTGGTCCTCACCGAGCCGGCGAAGGGCATGAAGGGCGCGATCGACAAGGCCGGCGAGATCGCTGCCTCCAATCCTGCCGAATACCTGCTGCTGCAGCAGTTCGAGAACCCGGCCAACCCGGCGATCCACGAGAAGACCACCGGCCCGGAAATCTGGAACGACACCGACGGCAGCATCGACGTGCTGGTCGCTGGCGTCGGTACCGGCGGCACCATCACCGGCGTGTCGCGCTACATCAAGCAGGGCAAGGGCAAGAAGATTCTTTCCGTCGCCGTGGAGCCGATCGGTTCGCCGGTGATCAGCCAGGCGCTGGCCGGCGAAGAGATCAAGCCTGCGCCGCACAAGATCCAGGGAATCGGTGCCGGCTTCGTGCCGAAGAACCTCGACCTGTCCATCGTCGACCGCGTCGAGCAGGTCGGTGACGAGGAGGCCAAGGCGATGGCCCTGCGGCTGATGCGCGAGGAGGGGATTCTCTGCGGGATTTCCTGCGGCGCGGCGATGGCCGCCGCGGTGCGCCTGGCCGAACACCCGGAAATGCAGGGCAAGACCTTCGTCGTGATCCTGCCGGACTCCGGCGAGCGCTACCTGTCGAGCATGCTGTTCGACGGGCTGTTCAGCGAGCAGGAGCTGCAGCAGTAAGTTGTCCGGCCGGGCCGTCTCGCGGCCCGGCCTTTCTTCCGGCGGGGCTTCGTGGTTATAGTCCGGGCTCTTGCCGACCCGATTCGAGATCGACCATGTCCCAGTCGCAGCGCACCGCTCGCTTCCTAGCCTCCTCGTTCGCCATGAACGGAGCGCCGCGTGCCCGTGCCGTTGCCGCCACACTCGCCTCACCACCTGTGAGCCCGCCAGCGGGCTGCCTGGCTCCGCCACCTCCACTGGCCTGAGCCGCGCCGGTTCGCCGGCTTCCCGTTCGATGCGCATCCCCACGCCGCTGGCGTGGCACCCATTGCCCATTTCACAGGTGGCACCATGCAGTTCTTCACTCGCAATAACCTCTTCGCGTGCGCTTCGACGAGCCTCTTCGTGCTGCTCTGGAGCAGCGGCGCCATCGTTTCCAAATGGGGCCTGGCGCATGCCTCGCCGTTCGCCTTCCTGCTGGTGCGTTTCGTCATCGCCTTGCTGACGCTGGCGATTCTCGCCAGGGTCCTGCCGTTGCGCCTGCCGACCACGGCGATGGCGCGCGGCTATGCGGTGGCTACCGGGCTGGTGCTGCTCGGCGCCTACCAGATCTTCTACCTGCTGGCGCTGGACCTGCAGGTGACGCCTGGCGTTATGGCGACACTGCTCGGCGTGCAGCCGATCCTCACCGCGGTGCTGCTGGAGAAGCGCCCGTCGCCGAGCCGGCTGTTCGGCCTCTGCCTGGGCCTGCTCGGGCTGGTGCTGGTGGTCTACCAAAACATCGGCCTAGCCGGCCTCTCCTGGACCGGCACGCTCTGCGGCCTGCTGGCACTGGCGAGCATGACCGGCGGCTCGATCATGCAGAAGCGCATGCACGACAACCCGCTCGGCAGCCTGCCGCTGCAGTACCTGGCGGGGACGCTGCTGTGCGCGCTGTTCGTGCCGTTCCAGCCGTTCAGGATCGAGGCGAGCCTCGACTTCTGGGTCCCGGTGCTGTGGATGGGGCTGCTGATTTCGGTGCTGGCCACGCTTCTGCTTTACCGGCTGATCGCTCGCGGCAATCTGGTCAACGTCACCAGCCTGTTCTACCTAGTGCCGGCGGTGACCGCGCTGCTTGACTATCTGGTGTTCGGCAATCGCCTGGCGGCGCTGAGTCTGACGGGGATGGGGCTGATCGTGGCGGGGCTGTTGTTCGTCTTCCGCCAGCCGAGGGCGGTGGTGAGCACGGGCTGAAGCCTGCGAGCGCGGGGCACCGATGGGTGCCCCGTTTCGCCTGGCGGCCGGTCAGCCCTTCTTGCGGCCGAGGATGATGTGCGACGCCTTGATCAGCGCGGTGGCGCTGGTGCCGGCGGACAGGCCGAGTTCGGCCACGGCTTCGCGGGTTACGATGGCGGTGAGTTGCGCGCCGCCGGCCAGACGCAGGTTGACCTCGGCATTCACCGCGCCGGTTTCGACGCTCTCCACGGTGCCGTGCAACTGGTTGCGCGCCGACAGCTGGTAGTCTTCGCTGCCGGTCATCAGCATGACCCAGGGCGCCTTCACCAGTGCGACCACCTCGACCCCGGCGGCCAGCTGCATCTCGCGCAGGCTGTCCATGGTGACGATGGCCACCAGGCGATCGCTGTCGCCCAGATCGATTTCCACTTCGGCGTTGACCGCGCCGGTGCGGCATTGCAGAACCTTCCCTGCCAGACGGTTGCGCGCGCTTATCTGCATGCTGCTCTCCACTGTCGTGTTAACGACACGTTGTATTGTTTACTACATAGATAATGCGGGTCAGAATCCCGATCCGCTGGCGCCCACTCTAGAAACCAGTTCGATATAGGCACAACCATAGCGGCGCGGTGATCTGGCACGCTTATCGCTATATGCCAACTTATACAGAAGGATTTCCCATGCCCAACGTCCCGCAGCGCTTCATCGGCAGGCTTTCACTGGAAAGCGCGGTCGGCACGTCGCTATCCGATACGCGCATTCGCCTGCTCGAGCAGATCGGCCTGCTCGGCTCCATCAGCCAGGCGGCGAAAGCCGTGCCGCTGTCCTACAAGGCGGCCTGGGATGCGGTGGACGCGATGAACAACATGGCGCCGCAACCGCTGGTGGTACGTGTCACCGGCGGACGCCAGGGCGGCGGCACCCAGCTCACCGACTACGGGCGCAGCATCGTCGCCATGTACCGGGCGCTGGAGATCGAATACCAGATCGCGCTCGACCGGCTCAGCGCGCGCCTGGGAAAAGTCGGAGGAGCCGATATCCAGGAATTCCAGAGCCTCATGCATCGACTCTCGATGAAGACCAGCGCACGCAACCAGTTCTCCGGGCCGATCACCGGCCTGCGCGACGGCGGCGTCGATTATGAAGTCCGCCTGCGCCTGGATGCGCAGAGCGAGCTGATCGCGGTGATCACCAGATCCAGCGCGGAAAACCTCGGCCTGGCGATCGGCAAGGAGGTCTTCGCCTTCATCAAGTCCTCGTCGGTGTTGCTCAGTACCGACCGCGAGCTGCAGCTCACTGCGCGCAACCAGCTGTGGGGCGAGATCGTCGAGATCCAGGCCGGCTCGGTCAACGACCAGGTCAGCCTGCTGCTGCCGTCCGGGCGCTGCGTCACCTCGGTGGTCACCCACGGCAGCTGCGAAACCCTCGGTCTCGCCGTCGGCCAGCAGGCCTGCGCACTGTTCAAGGCTTCCAGCGTCATCCTCGCCGTTTACGATTGATCACAGCCAAGGAGCTTCACCATGAATGCCCGTAAAACACTGTTCGCCGCCCTCGGTCTGGCGCTGTTCTCGACCCTGGTGCATGCCGAGCAGGTGCAGGTGGCGGTTGCCGCCAACTTCACCGAGCCGATGAAGAAGATCGCCGAGCAGTTCGAGAAGGACACCGGCAACCAGGCCGTGCTGACCTTCGGTGCCACCGGCAAGTTCTATGCGCAGATCACCAATGGCGCGCCGTTCGAGGTGTTCTTCTCGGCCGACGACACCACCCCGGCGAAGCTCGAAAGCGAGAAGGCTGCAGTCGAAGGCAGCCGCTTCACCTACGCCATCGGCAAGCTGGTGCTGTGGTCGGCCAAGCCCGGCTACGTCGACGCCAAGGGCGAAGTGCTGAGCAAGGGCGACTTCAAGCACCTCTCCATCGCCAGCCCGAAAGCCGCACCCTACGGCGCCGCCGCCATGGAAACCCTGGACAAGCTCGGCCTGACCAAGCAGGTCGAAAGCCGCATCGTGACCGGCGAGAACATCACCCAGGCCTATCAGTTCGTCGCCACCGAGAACGCCGAGCTGGGCTTCGTCGCGCTGTCCCAGGTCACCGAGAACGGCAAGCTGGTCAGCGGGTCGGCCTGGCAGGTGCCCGCCGAGGACTATTCGCCGATCCGTCAGGACGCGCAGATCCTCGCCAAGGGCAAGGACAACCCGGCCGCCAAGGCGCTGGTCGAATACCTCAAGGGCGAGAAAGCTGCAGCGATCATTCGCTCCTACGGCTACGTCCTGTAAGTTTCCCCGCCATACGGTCGTGCGCAGGCGGCTGATTCGCCCGCGCCGATGCCTCTTTCCGAGTAGCGCCAAGGAGTCCGCCGCTTGCTCTCCGCCGTCGATCTTTCCGCCGTCCGCCTGACCATCGAGCTGGCCGGGCTGACCACGTTGATCCTGATGATCGTCGGTACGCCCATCGCCTGGTGGCTGGCGACCACGCGCTCGCGGCTGCGCGGCTTCTTCGGTGCGCTGGTGGCTTTGCCGCTGGTGCTGCCGCCCTCGGTGCTCGGCTTCTACCTGCTCATCAGCCTTGGCCCGCACGGCCCGCTGGGGGCGATGACGCAGTGGCTCGGTCTCGGCCTGTTGCCGTTCACCTTTGCCGGGCTGGTGGTGGGGTCGGTGTTCTACTCGATGCCGTTCGTGGTGCAGCCGCTGCAGCAGGCCTTCGAGGCCATCGGCAAGCGTCCTCTGGAAGTCGCCGCGACCCTCCGCGCCTCGCCGCTGGATACCTTCTTCAGCGTGGTCCTGCCGCTGGCGCGTCCCGGCTTCCTCACCGCGGCGATCCTCGGTTTCGCCCATACCGTCGGCGAATTCGGCGTCGTGCTGATGATCGGCGGCAACATTCCCGAGCGCACGCGGGTGGTTTCCGTGCAGATCTACGATCACGTCGAAGCGCTGGAGTATGCCGAGGCGCACTGGCTGGCCGGCGGCATGCTGGCGTTCAGCTTCCTCGTGCTGCTGGCGCTGTACACCTTCAACTCCCGTCAGCGGATGGTCTGAGATGAACGAGTCCGCGCACATCGAACTGGACCTGAAGCATGGCTGGACCGATTTCGGCCTGCGCGTCGAGGCGCGCCTGCCGGTCTCCGGGGTGACGGCCATCTTCGGCCATTCCGGCTCCGGCAAGACCACCCTGTTGCGTTGCATCGCCGGGCTGGAACGGGCCCGTGGCGGGCGGGTGACGGTCGCCGGCGAATGCTGGCAGGACGAGTCGCGCGGGCTGTTCGTGCCGCCGCACAAGCGCCCGCTGGGTTACGTGTTCCAGGAAGCCAGCCTGTTCCCGCACCTCAGCGTGCGACGCAACCTGGAGTACGGCCAGCGCCGCATCGCGGCAGGCGAGCGGCGGATTTCCCTGGATCAGGCGGTGGAGTTGCTCGGCATCGGACACCTGCTCGAGCGCTCGCCGCAGCGCCTGTCCGGCGGCGAACGGCAGCGCGTCGGCATCGCCCGCGCGCTGGCTACCAGCCCGCGCCTGTTGCTGCTCGACGAGCCGCTTGCCGCACTGGACCAGCGCCGTAAGCAGGAAGTGCTGCCGTACCTGGCGCGCCTGCATGCCGAACTGGGCATCCCGATGCTCTACGTCAGCCACTCCCTGGCCGAAGTCACCCGCCTGGCCGATCACATGCTCTATCTGGAGGCTGGCGAAGTGCGTGCGGTCGGCCCGCTGAATCAAGTGCTGACCAGCGCCGAACTGCCGCTGGCCCATCTGGACGAAGCCGAAACCGCGCTGGAGGGGCAGATCGAGGCGCATGATCCGGCCTTCCAGCTCAGCTACGTGCGGGTGCCGGGCGGGCGCCTGGCGCTGCCGCTGACCGAGCTGCCGGCCGGGCGCCCGGTGCGGGTCGGCATCCAGGCGCGCGATGTCAGTCTGGCGCTGGAGAAGCCGCAGCGCAGCAGCATCCTGAACCAGCTGCAGGGCCAGGTGCTGGACGTGCTGCACGAGCCGGCCAGCGCGCAAAGCCTGGTGCGCATCGACCTGGATGGCGCGGTGCTGCTGTCGCGCATCACCCGGCGCTCTGCGGTCGAACTGGAGCNNTCTTTCAATTCCATGGCTGATTTCGACCAGGCGACACCTGCGCTTCGTCGTGAGCGGTTGTCCGCGGCCGACACCTAACGCTGTAGCTTCTCCTACATTATGTATTTCTTGTTATATAGAAAACATAGGTGCGGCTTAAGCTTGATCATCAGACTGAAAAATCATAAATAAAATTATTTAAAAACAATTATTTAAAGATATTTAAGTCACTGAATGTTCCAGCCTCAGGATGGCGCAGGATATGCTCTGACGTTTTTACAATAACCATAACTATATAGAAAACGTCGTTTCAGTTTGCCATCCATTGGGGAGTCATCCATGCGCCATACCTCCATCGGCGGCCTGTTCGCCGCCGCCGCGCTAGGCCTTGCGCCCGGCGCGATCACCGTTGCCGCCGAAACCGAAAGCAACGTCTTCGAACTCGGACAGATCAGCGTCATCGACAGCAAGGGCGAGAGCAGTCTGGGCGGCACCAGCACGCTGGACAGCGAGGACCTGCGCAAGTACGACCGCGAGACGCTGGGCAAGGCGCTGGACCTGGTGCCGGGCGTCAACCTCAGCCGGGTCGGCGCGCGCAACGAGCAGATGGTCTACGTGCGTGGTTTCGACCTGCGCCAGGTGCCGATCTTCCTCGATGGCATCCCGGTCTACGTGCCCTATGACGGCTACGCCGACCTCGGCCGCTTCACCACTTTCGAGCTGTCGCGCATCGAGGTGGCCAAGGGCTTCAGCTCGATGACCTACGGGCCGAACACCCTCGGCGGGGCGATCAACCTGGTCACGCGCAAACCGGTGAAGGCCTTCGAGGGCGAAATCGGCGGAGGCCTGAGCTTCACCGACGACGGCGAGAACAACGGCAACCGCGTCTACGCCAACCTCGGCAGCAACCAGGGCAACTTTTACATGCAGGCCGGGATTTCGTATCTGGATCAGGACTACTTCCGCCTCTCCGACGACTACCAGGCCAACGCCTACGAGGATGGCGGCCGGCGCGACAACAGCTACGCCACCGACCGCAAGGTCAACTTCAAGATCGGCCTGACGCCCAACGACAGCGACGAGTACGTGGTCGGCTACCAGCGCCAGGAGGGCGAGAAGGGCAACCCGCCCTACGCCGGAGACACCCTGACGTCCACGCGCTACTGGCAATGGCCGACCTGGGACAAGACCAGCGTCTACGCCAGCAGCTCCACCGAGCTGGGCGCTCATCGGCTGAAACTGCGGGCCTATCACGACACCTACGAGAACAGCCTCTACGCCTACGACAACGCCAGCTACGACAGCCAGACCCGCGCCTCCTCGTTCCGCAGCTGGTACGACGACTACAGCAACGGCGCCAGCGTCGAGGACGAATGGAGCCTGAGCGACGAGAACCTGCTGCGCCTGGCCTACCACTTCAAGCAGGACGTGCACCGCGAGCACGATGGCGGCGAGCCCTGGCAGCATTTCGAGGACCGCACCCAGTCGCTGGCGCTGGAAGACAGCCACGCGCTGAGCGAGCGCCTGACCCTGGTGGTCGGCTTGTCCCATGATCAGCGCGACGGTCGCGAGGCGCAGAGCTACGCCGCTGCGACCGGCCTGGTCGACGAGGCCGGCGGCAAGAACCACAGCAACAACGGCCAGGTCGGGCTGTTCTTCCAGCAGGACGCGACCACCCAGTGGCGTGCCAGCGTGGCGCGCAAGAGCCGCTTCGCCACCATCAAGGACCGCTATTCCTATCGCATGGGCACGGCGATTCCCAACCCGGACCTGAAGTCCGAGCACGCCACCCACCTCGAGGTCGGCTACCAGCGCGCGCTGGGCGAGGCCTGGAAGCTGGATGCCGCGCTGTTCCGCAGCGACATCGACGACCTGCTGCAATCGGTGCGCATCGATGCCGGTGCCTGCTCCAGTCCGCCCTGCTCGCAGATGCAGAACGTCAACAAGGCGCGGGTGAACGGCCTGGAGCTGTCCCTGGACGGCGCCTTTCTCGGCTGGGACATGGCCTTCAACTACCTCTACCTGGACCGTACCAACCGCTCCGACGACAGCGTTCGTCTGACCGACACCCCGCGCCACAAGGCCTTCGCCAGCCTCAGCCGGGAGATCGGCCGCTGGCGCCTGCAGGCCAGCGCCGACATGGCCTCGCGGCGCTACAACTCCACCGACGGTCTGCAGGTTGCCGATGGCTTCGCGGTGATCGACAGCAAGCTCGGCTATCGCTTCGACGGCGGCCTGCTGCTGGAAGCCGGCGTGCAGAACCTCTTCGACCGCGATTACCAATACGCCGAGGGCTACCCGGAGCCCGGCCGTACCTACCTGGTGCAAGGCAACCTGACCTTCTGATCGAGGAAACCGCCATGTCCGCTCGCTCATCCCTCAGCCGCCGGCGCCTGCTCGGCGGCATGGCGCAGCTCGGCCTGTTCTGCGCGGTGCGTCCGCTGCTGGCCGCGCCGCGCGAACTGACCGTGCTCACCAGCTATTCGGAAACCGTGCTCACGCGGATGGAGGAAGCCTTCGAGCGCGCCTGTCCGCAGTACCGGCTGAACCTGCTCTGGCGCATGCCGCACGATGCCATCGGCTACCTGTCGCAACCGCATCAGGGCGATGTCGATGTCTACTGGGCCGCTTCGCCGCGTACCTTCGAGGCATTGCGCCAGCAGGGCGCCTGGCGTCCACTGCCAATAGACGACTCGGGTCTGGCCGAACG
>DIEE01000024.1 GCA_002418465.1 Pseudomonas sp. UBA5782
CGCGCCGAAAGCCTTGTCGCGCTGGATGCGCTGGGTGTGCAGCAGGCCAGCGCACATCTGTGGCTCGGCGGCTGCCTGTTCTATCCCTGGCCCGCTGGCTGCGCATCACCGCTCGGCGCCCATCCGGCGCACGACCGTGGTCGCTGGGTGCGCCAGCGCGACTGGCCGGCATTCGCCGCCTCGGCTGGCGCCGGCAGCTGGCAACCGCTGCCGCGCCAGTCCTGGCTGGCGCCGGCGCGGGTCAGCGCCGATGAGCGCTGGCAGCCGTCGCAGTTCGCTGAATGGCTGGCGCAGTTGCCGGCAGACAGTCACGCGCAACTGCTGGTGCGGCTGGAAGCGGATGGATGCGGCGCCTGGCAGGAGGTCGAACGGGTATTTCTGATCGCCGATCGATGGCCGCACCTGGACGAATGAACGTCAGGCGCAGGGCATGCCGCGGCGGCCCTGCAACCCGCCGGTGTGGACGAAGATCAGCCGGGTGCCGGCGGCGAACTGCCCGCCCTCGACCGCTTCGCGCAGCGCCAGCAGGGCCTTGGCTGTGTACAGCGGTTCCAGCGGCATGCCGCTTTGCTGCTCGCTTTCGGCGATGAAACCGCACAGTTGCGCATCGATGCGGGCGAAACCGCCGCGGCTGGCCAAATGCAGCTGATAGCCGCCGTCCGCCACGCCGGCCTCGGCGAGCACCTCGCCGATACGCCGCGCCACACCGTGATCGTCCGGTACCGCCATAGCGCCGTGCACCGGCCGCTCGCCTGCCTCGCCGAGCACCAGCCCGGCCAGTGTGGTGCCGGTGCCGGCGGCAAGCCACCAGCCGTGGTAGTCGTCCCAGCCGAGATTGGCGAGTTGCCGGCGCGCCATGTCCACCAGCTCGATGCACCCCTGCGCGCCGGCCAGCCCGCCGCCGCCTTCGGGCACCGCTTGCAGATCGGGATAACGCGCCATCCAGGGCTCCCAGAAATCCACCCGGTGCCGCGCACGGTAGCCGCCGTAGCCGAGCCAGTGCAGCTGCATGCCGAAATCCATGAGGTCGCGTACGGTCGGGGTGTCCTGGGGTTCGCCGCGCAGCAGGCCGACGCAGGCAAAGCCGAAACGCC
This sequence comes from Pseudomonas sp. UBA5782, assembly GCA_002418465.1. Classification (GTDB taxonomy): domain Bacteria; phylum Pseudomonadota; class Gammaproteobacteria; order Pseudomonadales; family Pseudomonadaceae; genus Pseudomonas_O. Next base: position 1,095 of record DIEE01000024.1, read on the forward strand.
GACCGGCGGCGGCCAGTGCATGCAGGTGGTTGGAATGCGCGCCGCCGAGGCTGATCACCCCACGCTTGCCGGTTGCAGCGGCCAGCGCCAGGTGCGGTTTGAGCTTGAACCACTTGTTGCCTGAGACCAGCGCGTCGATCCGGTCCAGGCGTAGCACCGCCACTTCGATGCCGGCTCGGTGCAGCCAGTCGAAACGCAACGGATGCAGATCGGCCCGGGGCGCCCAGGCAGGCAGCAGCGAAGAATTCAACCGACGGTGCGCAGCCGCTGGCTGGCCTTGTGGCGATCGCAGCAGCAGGACTCGCCGGCCACGTAGCGACCGGGAATGTCGACCCGCTCCAGCGGCGCGGCGCAGCGCTCGCCGCCGGGCAGCGCAGCGTTGCAGGTCGGCTGCTGGTAGTGCGCCAGCCATTCGCGGTACAGCGCCTCGCTGACGAAGCACTTGCCGGCCGCGTAGGCCTGTGGGTTGTCCAGGTAACGCAGGACGTCGGCCTGGGGAATGGTCAGATGGCCGGCGCCGGGGTGATAGACCACCAGCACCACGCCCAGCTCGCCAAGTTGTTCCAGGCGCCGGTCGACGACCGGCGCCGCGGCCTGCTCGCGCTTGAGCCGCTGAATATCCTGCTGCAGCTGGGTATCCAGCTCGTCACGATAGGCCAGTTCCACGTCGCGAACGGCGATCTGCTCCCGGTAGTCGGCCACCGCCAGGGCGATCCTTTCTTCCAGCTGCGCCTCGAACTGCGCGCGCAGCACGTCGGCCTCGATGCGCCCGTTGCGCTCGATGGCGCGCAGCTGGCGGGTCATTTCCTCGCGGGTCTTCTGGAAGCTGTCGGCCTGCTCGGCGAAGCGTGCCTGCCACTGCGAGACCACCATTTCCTGCTCGGCCAGCGCCTGCTGGAGAGCGGCGACCTCGTCGAGCAGGCGCTTCTGCTGCTGCTCGGCGGTCTGCTTGATGCGCGCCAGTTCCTCTTCATGGTTTTGCCCGAGACCGGCCAGGCGCAGCCGCTGCTGCTTCACCAGCACGGCAATTTTCTGCCGGTGCTCGAGGCCCATCTGCTCGGTGAGCTTTTCCACCAGCTCCTGCGAAGGATCGGCATACCAGGCGTCTTCGGCGGCGACCTGCAGGCGCTCCGGCGCCATCGCCGGCAGCACCGTTTCCTCCTCGGCGAGCAGGCCCAGGCTGTTGCGCTGCACCGCCTCGCGGATCGCCTGGAAATCGCCGCGCTCGGCGCTCGGCTCCCACAGGTGCAGTTGCAGCCAGGCCACCGGCGTCTGGCTGCGGCAGGCCAGGCGAATCGGCCCGCCACCGAGGTCCGGGCCACGCCCGGCGCGGTCCGCGAGATGGCGCAGGGGAATGTTCCAGCCGCTGTCGGCGGCGCCTTTGAGGTCGAAATCGAGGAAGAAGAACACCGCTGAACGCACCTGCAGGCGTGGGTTGATCAGCACGTAGACGGCGCGCATCTGCCGGTCGGCGAAACCCGGGAGGTCGACCACGCCGTCGAGTACCGCTTCGAATTCGGCGAACAGCATCTGCTTGCAGACGCTCTGCTCATCGAAAAACAGCACGGCCTCGACCATCTGCGGCTTGTTCTGCATCGTTACCCTTCCTCGTTCTGCAATCGTCCGCTCGACGCGGTTCGCCCTCGACCCGGAGCTTCCCTGCAAAAAACCGCCCATCAGTTCGGGCGAGTCTAGGGCATCAGCCTGCCGGGGCGATGTGACCGGCTTAGCAGCCAGCAACCTGCTAAGACCGATTGTCGCGCAGAAATTCATTTCCCACGACGCAGATAAGGAAACTGCCCGGACACAAAGCGACCGGGCAGCGGATACAACGGGACAGAAAAGCGGGGATCAGATCGCCGCGGCGAGTCGCGAGCCCTGGTTGATCGCGCGCTTGGCGTCCAGCTCCACGGCCACGTCGGCACCGCCGATCAGGTGCACCTGCTGGCCGGCATCGAGCAGGCCGTCGTGCAGCTCGCGCAGCGGGTCCTGGCCGGCGCAGACGATGATGGTGTCCACCGCCAGCAGCTGCGGCTCGCCTTCGCCGATGCGGATGTGCAGGCCGGCGTCGTCGACCTCGAGGTATTCCACCGAATTGAGCATCTGCACCTGCTTGTTCTTCAGGCCGGTACGGTGAATCCAGCCGGTGGTCTTGCCGAGGCCGTCGCCGACCTTGGTCTTCTTGCGCTGCAGGAGGAACACCTGGCGCGCCGGCGCCGGCACATCGGCCTTGATCCCGGCCACTCCGCCGCGTGCTTCCAGCGCGGTGTCGATGCCCCATTCGTGCCAGAAGGCATCGCGATCGAGGCTGGTGGAATTGCCCTGGTGGGTGATGAACTCGGAGACGTCGAAGCCGATGCCGCCAGCGCCGATCACCGCGACGCGCTGGCCGACCGGCTTGCGTCCGAGGATGGCGTCCAGGTAGCTGATCACCTTGGGATTGTCGATGCCGGGAATCGCCGGCGTGCGCGGGGCGATGCCGGTGGCCAGGATGATCTCGTCGTAGCCGCCGGCGACCAGTTCCTCGACGCCAACGCGGGCGTTCAGGCGCAGCTCGACGCCGCTGGTCTCCAGCTTGCGCTTGAAGTAGCGCAGGGTCTCGAAGAACTCCTCCTTGCCCGGCACCCGCTTGGCGACGTTGAACTGCCCGCCGATCTCGCTGGCTGCGTCGAACAGGGTCACCCGATGACCGCGCTCGGCGGCGACGCTGGCGGCGGACAACCCGGCCGGGCCGGCGCCGACCACGGCGATTTTCTTCACGGCGCTGGTGGCGATGTAGTTCAGCTCGGTCTCGTGGCAGGCGCGCGGGTTGACCAGGCAGGTGGTCAGCTTTCCGCCGAAGGTGTGGTCCAGGCAGGCCTGGTTGCAGCCGATGCAGGTATTGATCTCGTCGCTGCGCCCTTCTGTGGCCTTGTTGACGAACTCCGGATCGGCGAGGAACGGCCGCGCCATCGAGACCATGTCGGCGTCGCCCTCGGCCAGCACCTGCTCGGCGACTTCCGGGGTGTTGATGCGGTTGGTGGTGATCAGCGGAATGCTCACCTCGCCCTTGAGCTTGGCGGTGACCTTGGTGAAGGCGGCGCGCGGCACCTTGGTGGCGATGGTCGGGATACGCGCCTCGTGCCAGCCGATGCCGGTGTTGATGAGGGTGGCGCCGGCCTTTTCGATGGCCTTGGCCAGGGTGACGATCTCGTCCCAGCTGCTGCCGCCTTCCACCAGATCGAGCATCGACAGGCGATAGATGATGATGAAGTTCGGCCCGACCGACTCGCGCACGCGACGCACGATCTCCACCGGCAGGCGCATGCGGTTCTCGTAGCAGCCGCCCCAGCGGTCAGTGCGCTGGTTGGTGTGGGCGGCGAGGAACTGGTTGATGAAGTAACCCTCGGAACCCATGATTTCCACACCGTCGTACTCGGCCACCTGGGCCAGGCTGGAGCAGGTGACGAAGTCGGCGATCTGCTTCTCGATGCCCTCCTCGTCCAGCTCGTGGGGCTTGAACGGGTTGATCGGCGCCTGGATCGCGCTCGGCGCCACCGATTTCGGGCTGTAGGCGTAGCGCCCGGCGTGGAGGATCTGCATGCAGATCTTGCCGCCCGCTTCGTGCACCGCCTGGGTGACGATGCGGTGCTTTTCCGCTTCCTCGGGCGTGGTCAGCTTGGCCGCACCCGAATACACCCCACCTTCCACGTTCGGGCCGATACCTCCGGTCACCATCAGGCCGACGCCGCCGCGCGCTCGCTCGGCGAAATACGCCGCCATGCGCTCGAAGCCATCCGGCTTTTCTTCCAGACCGGTGTGCATCGAACCCATCAGGGTGCGGTTGCGCAGCGTGGTGAAACCCAGGTCGAGGGGCGCGAGCAGGTGCGGATAGGTGGCGGTCATGGTGTCTCCGGAATCGGGCTGTGGCACGGATGTCCCCTCATCTGCGGAGGGAATCGATGGGCAGACGATAGTTAGCGCGCCGGGCTCGCTCAATGATCGAAAGTGACAACTTATTGATCGCAGCGTGCAGCGCGGGTTGGCAAGCCGGACGCAGCTGCCTACCCTGTGCGCGACCCTATTCATGGAGCGCCCATGCGCAAGCTGCTATTCCTGTCGATTCTCTGCGCCCTGCTCGGCGGCCTGGCGAGCTTCGTCGGCTGGGCCGAGCGCCGCCCCGCCAGCCATTATCTGTCCGACCTGCGCAGCGAGCTGAGCAGCGACCAGGGCACGCCCGGCGAGGCCGGCAACCTGCTGCTGATCCGCCCGCAGCTTTTCCCGGTGGACTACCAAAGCCCGGCTCACCTGCGCCTGAAGCTCGCCGCGGCGCTGGACCGTGCCCGCGGCGCCGGGCTGCTCACGCCGAACACCCTGGTGGTGCTGCCGGAGCACATCGGCACCTGGCTGATCGCCGCCGGCGAGAAATCCGAGCTGTACCAGGCCCGCGACCGCCAGGAGGTACGCGACTGGATGCTGCTGGGCAATCCGCTGCTGGCCGTGCAGGTGCTGATGCGGAACCTGGATGCCGAACGCCTCGACGAAGCGCTGCTGCGGATGAAGGCCAGGCGCATGGCTGCGGACTACCAGCAACTGTTCTCCGGCCTGGCCCGCGAGTACCGGGTCAACCTGCTCGCCGGCTCGATCCTGCTGCCGGCGCCGTACCTGCAGGACCGCACGCTGAACATCGGCGACGGCCCGCTGCGTAACCTCAGCCTGGCCTTCGGGGCGGATGGCCAACTACTCGGCGACGCCTTCAGCGAGCCCTGGCCGCAGCCGAGCGACAAGGGCGAACCGCAGCACCTGCGCCTCGCCGGTCGCGAACTGCTGATCGAGCGCGACTGGCAAGCCGGCTACCCGCAAAGCCGGGTGCGCGTGGNNCCGGCGAGCCGCTGTACCTGCGCGGCAAACTGAGCTGGCCGGTGGGCGGCGCGCCGCGTAGGGTCGAACTGACGCCGAGCGCTGAGCAGCGTGGCCAGGCGCCGGGCAGCCAGTTGCTCAACCTGTGGATCGCGCCGCAGTGAAAACCCGTCGCGTGCGCCTGGGCGATCTCTCGGTCGGCTGCGTGCACGGCCTGGCGGCGGCACTGGAGGAACGCGGCCAGGACGCCGGCGCGCTACTGGAGAGCTA
>DIEE01000158.1:0-3057 GCA_002418465.1 Pseudomonas sp. UBA5782
AGACGCGCCGGTTCCAGTTCCAGGCCCTGGCGTTGCAGCACCGCGCACAGCCAGCGTTCGCGCGCGGCTTGCGCGTCGCCGTCAGGCGCCATCGCGGGCGTCCTGCCAGGCACGGAATTCCGCGCGTGACTGCTCGGTGGCCGGGTACAGGCCGATGATGCTGCGCCCGCGTGCCACTTCGGCGGCGGCGAAGACTTCGTAGCGGGTCTGTTCCCAGGCCTGTTCGGCGATCTCGTCGGCCATCGCCAGCGGGATCACCACCACGCCTTCGCTGTCGCCGACGATGATGTCGCCGGGGTAGATGGCGACGTCCGCGCAACCCACCGGCACGTCGATTTCCACCGCCTGCAGAAAGCCGAAACTCGGTGCCGGCACCGCACAGCGTTGGTAGGCCGGGAAGCCGAGCTTCTCGATCTGCGCGGTGTCGCGAAAACCGCCGTCGCTGACGATGCCGGCGCAGCCGCGGGCCTTCAGCCGGCCGATCAGCAGGTCGCCGCAGGAACAGGCGCGCGTCTCGCCGCGGGTGTCCATCACCAGCACGCTGCCCGGCGGACATTCCTCGAACGCGCGCTGGTGAATGTTGCTGGCGCCGCCGTAGCTGCTCATGCCGCCGACGTCATCGCGCATCGGCACGAAGCGCAGCGTGTAGGCGGGGCCGACCATCCGCGGTAGGCCCTTGGCCAGCGGCGCGATGCCGCTGGGTACGGCACGGCGCACGCCGGCGCGGTAGAGGCAGGTGCTCAGGGTGGAAATGTTCACCTGCGCCAGGCGCCGACGGTTCTCCTCGCTCAGCGCCATGCGCCAGCCTCCCGGATCACGCCGCTCATAGCGGGATGGCGATCAGTGTGTCGACCTTGGACGAGTCGAGCACCACCTTGCGCGCGCGGAACAGGCAGCGGCCTTCTTCCAGCACGATGTGGTCGGAGTAGCGCCCGCTGGCGAACAGCGTGACGCGGCCGTCGAGCATGGTGCGCACGCAGGTGAAGCTGGTTTCCATGCGGATCGACTCGTCGTCCATCTCCAGCACCTTGGAGTCGGAGAGCACGTGGCGGTAGTAGTGCGGCTCGAAGATGTTGGCCTTCTCGATCGCCTCGACGCGGTCGTAGAGCATCGCCTGGTTGTCGCAGAGCATGATCGACAGCGGCATGATCATCTCTTCGTTCTGCCGCGTGGTGATGCGGTAGATGCACGGCTCGGTGAAGTAGGTCGGCCACTCCGACAGCACGCCGTCGTCGATGGTGTAGGTGTAGTCGGCGATCAGTTGCCGGGCCTGGGCCACGGTGATCCGGTCCATCACGTTGCTCATGTTCATTCCTTACAGCCCCATCAGCGCGCGATAGCCGGTCCAGAAACCGCGCACGCTACCTTCGGAAACCCGCGAACCGGGGATCGGTTCGATCCCGTGGCCGCCCATCTCGATCACCGCCGCCTTGTCCAGGCTGCCGGCGATGCCCTGCTGCACCAGGCCGCCGATCATGCCGTCCTCCATGGCGATCAGCCCGGCCGGGCCCATCATGTTGGATTGCTTGAGGCGCCCGTTGAGCTTGCGCTCGTCGTCGTCCTGGTAGCCGAAGGCGATCCAGCGCAACTCCGATTCGTGCGTGCCGACCGGCACGATGGTGCGCACCGCCAGGCAGTTGCGCAGCTGCTGCAGGACGAAGTTGGGGAACACCGTGTGGATGGTCATCGAGACGCTGTCGCCGAAGTCGTCCCACACGTCGGTCATCGACTTGTCGCGCAGGCCGAAGCCATAGGCGCTGATCTCCGCCGAACGCATCTCGGCCTCTTCGTACACTTCGCCGCCGGTCTCGAATTTCATCTTCGACCAGCTGATGTGCGACCAGCCGTTGGTGCCCATGGTGATGCCGCCTTCCATGGTCAGCCGGTCCTGCTTCATCACGCCGTTGAAGGCATGCAGGATGGAGGCGTGGTAGGGATCCTTGACGTTCTCGATGTACAGCTTCCAGTTCGACGGCAGCTTCTGGCTGTAGGTGCCGAGCACGCGCAGCGGCTTGCCGCAGACGCGCTGCATATTGGCGATCAGCTCGGGGCCGACGTACTCCTCGAAAGGCGGCGTCTCGTCGCTGAAGGTGCCGAAGATCAGGCCGTTCTGCACATGCACGCGCAGGCGCTGCAGGCCGTTGTCTTCCTTCTTGAAGGTGTCGGCCATGCCGCCCTTGCCGCGCACGCCGCGCTCGAAGGCGGCGGCGGTCATCTTGCCGTTCAGGTTGAAGCACCAGTTGTGGTAGATGCACATGAAGCGCTTGGTCTTGCCCTGTGGCGTGTAGACCAGCGGCGTGCCCTTGTGCGAGCAGCGGTTGACCATCGCCTGGACTTCACCCTCGTCGTTGCGCACGACGATGATCGGCGCTTCGCCGACCTGCGCGGTGACGTAGCAGCCGGCTTCGGGGATCTGCACTTCGAGACCGAGGAAGTGCCAGATCGGCCCGCGGAAGATCGCCTTCTGCTCGTGCTCGAACACTTCCGGCTCCGAGTAGACGGCATAGGGAATGCGCCGCACGCCTTCTTCCGGCCAGGTTACCGGCAATGGGTTTTCTGAGTTTTTCAATGCTGCTTCCTATCTTCAGACTGCACGCGGAAGGCTGTCTTGGGCATGCCTTGTGTGGGTCTAAAATACGGCCGCAGGGGCGATGTTCAAACATCAAAATATGCTCGCGCTGCCGCGAAAAATGCGTCTTCGGGGTTTTCGCCGGGCATGGCGCAAGGGCGTCGGAGCGGGCCGCGATGCGGCCGCGAGGGGCGGTTCGTGCAGCGGCCCGCCGGCACGTTTTCGCGCAGGAAAGCGCAGCGTCGCAGCGATGATCGGCGCCTGCGCAGGGCGGCTTGACGAGAGGCGGAAGGTGTTTCAGGCGATGCCGACGGCGCTCCGACCCGCTACCTGGGCGGAAGGAGCGCCGTGCATTCGGCGGGTCGTCGACCTCAGTTCGGGCCGGGCTTGGTGCAGTTTCCGCCACCGACGTATTTCTTGAGGATCGCCCACTGCGCCTGGTCGATGCCGGCCTTGGTCGGCTCGATGGACAGCTTGTAGGTACCCCA
>DIEE01000158.1:3139-4424 GCA_002418465.1 Pseudomonas sp. UBA5782
GTACCAGGGCCAGGTGTAGGCACCGGAGTAGGAGCGCCCCTCGACGAAGATCGGTTTCTTCTTGTCGTAGACGCGGATGCCGTTGATGCCCGCCTGGGCCGCTTGCGGCCAGTACTGATCGGCCGCGCCATAGGGCTCGTTCATGATGTCGNNGTCGTAACCATAAACGGCGGGATTGTTCTTATAGCGGTTGGCAATTAACTCGGACAGTTTCCGGAAGTGTGAGTAGGTAACTTTCGCCGAGCCGATGACTTCATTGTTGTAGCGCGCGTAGTTGTGTACATCCAATATTACTTTGACACCATAGCTGTTGGCCTGGGCCAGCATGTCGTCGATGTATTTGACATAGGTGGGGTCCAGCGCGCCGCCCAGTTGCGGTTGTATGCGCTCCCATTTGAGCGGGAAGCGCACCAGGGTGATGCCGCGTTCCTTCCACTTGGCGAAATAGGTCTTGTCCGGGAAGAAGAAATTCGTCCCGAGCTTGCCGGGAATGGCGCCCGAGGAGAATTCGGCGCCGGCCACGTTGATCGATACCAGGGGAAGCTTTTCCTGCGCCTGGACGCTCGTGCCGATCAGCAGCGCGGCAAGGGGGAGGACTTTTCTGAGGGTGTGAAACCGCATAACGGTAATGTTCATGGCTGGTTCCCGGATAGTTTGGTTTGGAAAGCTCCCTAGAACTAGTTATAGAGTCCGTGATGAATTTTGCACGGTTAACGGGTTGCTTCTTCGCTCTTCCACCAAACTGTTTTACTTCGGGATTTAATATCGCGAAGCAATATAAGCCGAAGTATTTCAGGGTGTGTTGAGAGCTTTCCACTACCGATGCGAGCCGTCTCCCTGAGAAGCTAGATACTTCATTCGCAACGTTAGTTTCGTTCGCTCGACTGTCGGATATCTACGGCGCGTTCCGACTTGCCACCCCGCGTGCCGTCGCGCACGGGGCGGCATCCATCAGGGCTCGCTGCGCGGCGAGTCGGCATTCGCTGCCTTACCCTTCGAGCGGCGTTCCATCAGCGAGAGCACGGCGACGAAGAAGATCGGCACGAAGATCACCCCGAGCAGCGTCGCGCTGAGCATCCCGCCGACCACGCCGGTGCCGATGGCGCGCTGGCTGGCGGCGCCGGCGCCGGTGGCGACCACCAGCGGCAGCACGCCGAGGATGAACGCCAGCGAGGTCATGATGATCGGCCGGAAGCGCAGCCGCGCCGCCTCGATGGCCGCCTCGCGCAGCGAACGACCCCCGGCGCGCAGGTCCTTGGCGAACTCGACGATGAGGATCGCGTTC
>DIEE01000158.1:4654-4949 GCA_002418465.1 Pseudomonas sp. UBA5782
CCCGGCACGGCATCGCCGGAGATGCGGATCGACGGATAGCCGTTGTAGCGGGCGATCTGCACCGGGCCTTCTTCCCACTGGGTGGAGACGAAGGCGCCGAGCGGCACCAGTTCGCCGTCGTCGTTGGGCACGCGCAGTTCCAGCACGCTTTCCGGGGTCATCCGCTCGGCCTGTTCGGCCTGCACCACGACCCGCTGCTGGCGCCCGGCGTTGGCGAAGTCGTTGATCACCGCGGAGCCGAAGGCGGTGGACAGCGCGCTGCTGATCGTCTCGAAGCGCACGCCCTGGGCGCGTG
>DIEE01000119.1:0-157 GCA_002418465.1 Pseudomonas sp. UBA5782
CACCGAGACCATGGTCGGCGCTCAGGCCTCCGAACAGCAGTTCGACAAGATCCTCAGCTACCTGGAGATCGCCAAACAGGAAGGCGCCGAACTGCTCACCGGCGGTGGCGTCGAGAAGCTCGAGGGGAGCCTCGCCACCGGCTATTACATCCAGCCG
>DIEE01000119.1:239-3818 GCA_002418465.1 Pseudomonas sp. UBA5782
ATCAACCGCGCCTACCGCATGGGCCGGGCGATCAAGGCCGGTCGGGTGTGGACCAACTGCTACCACCTGTACCCGGCACACGCCGCGTTCGGCGGCTACAAGAAATCCGGGGTCGGCCGCGAGACGCACAAGATGATGCTCGACCACTACCAGCAGACCAAGAACCTGCTGGTCAGCTACGACACCAATCCGCTCGGGTTCTTCTGAGCCGTCCTGCGCTTCCCATCGACGTGGCCCTGCGTAATCCGGGGCGGGGCCGCGCATGACAAGAATGACCCGGAGGAGAGACTTCGCATGAATGTACATGTCGATCCGATCACCCTGCAGACCCCTACCAGCGAACTGGCCGCCTGGGTCGAACAGCTGGCCGCGCGGCTGGCCGCGCGCGACATCGACGGCGCGCTGGAGCTGTTCGCCGACGATTGCCACTGGCGCGACCTGGTGCTGTTCTCCTGGAACCTGGTGACCCTAGAAGGCAAAGGCGCGATCCGTGAAATGCTCGAGGAACGCCTTGAGCGCACCGCGCCGGACAACTGGCAGCTCGAAGGCGAGGCGAGCCAGGGCGGCGACGTACTGGAGGGCTGGATATCCCTGGAGACCGAGGTCGCCCGCGGCAAGGGCTACGTGCGCCTGAAGGACGGCCGCTGCTGGACGCTGCTCACCGCGATGCGCGAGCTGAAGGGTTTCGAGGAACCGAGCGGACGCCGCCGGCCCCTCGGCGCACAGCATGGCCAGGGCCACGCGGACGCTCGCAACTGGGCGGAACGGCGGCGCGACGAGGAAGCCAGCCTGGGTGTCACCGAGCAGCCGTATTGCCTGATCATTGGCGGCGGCCAGGGCGGGTTGGGCCTGGCGGCGCGGCTCAAGCGCCTGGGCGTGCCGACGCTGATCGTCGACAAGGCCGAGCGCCCCGGCGATCAGTGGCGCGGACGCTACAAGTCGCTGTGCCTGCACGATCCGGTCTGGTACGACCACATGCCGTACCTGCCGTTTCCCGAGCACTGGCCGGTGTTCACGCCAAAGGATCAGATCGGCGACTGGCTGGAGATGTACAGCAAGGTCATGGAGCTCAACTACTGGGCGAAGACCGAATGCGTGAAGGCCAGCTACGACGAGCGCGCCGGGCGCTGGACGGTGGAGGTGCGCCGCGACGGCAAACCGATGACCCTGCAGCCGACCCAGTTGATACTCGCTACCGGCATGTCCGGCGTGGCGAACATCCCGCAGTATCCGGGCGCCGAGCGCTTCGCCGGGCAGCAGCACCATTCCAGCCGGCATCCGGGCGGCGATGCCTGGCGCGGCAAGAAGGCGGTGGTGATAGGTGCCAACAACTCGGCCCACGACATCTGCGCCGACCTGGTGGAGAACGGCGCCGAGGTGACCATGGTGCAGCGTTCCTCGACCCACATCGTGCGTTCGGATTCGCTGATGGAACTGGTGTTCGGCCCGCTGTATTCGGAGGACGCCCTGGAGCAGGGCCTGACCACCGACAAGGCCGACATGCTGTTCGCCTCGATCCCCTACAAGGTGATGCCGGAGTTTCACCGCGAGGTCTTCGCGCAGGTGCGCGAGCGCGACAAGGCGTTCTACGAGCGCCTGGCCGCTGCCGGCTTCATGCTCGACTTCGGCGACGACGATTCCGGGCTGTTCATGAAGTACGTGCGCCGCGGCTCGGGCTACTACATCGACGTCGGCGCCTGCGAACTGATCGCCAACGGCACCATCAAGCTGAAGAGTGCACCGGGCCTGGGTGTCGAGCGCATCGAGGAAGATGCCGTGCTGCTCAACGACGGCTCGCGCCTGCCGGCGGACCTGATCGTCTACGCCACCGGCTACGGTTCGATGAATGGCTGGGCGGCGCAGCTGATTTCCCAGGAAGTCGCCGACCGGGTCGGCCGCTGCTGGGGGCTGGGTTCGGGCACCGGCAAGGACCCGGGACCCTACGAGGGCGAACTGCGCAACATGTGGAAGCCCACCCAGCAGGACAACCTCTGGTTCCACGGCGGCAACCTGCACCAGTCGCGGCACTATTCGCTGTACCTCGCCCTGCAACTCAAGGCGCGTTACGAGGGGCTGGATACCGAGGTGTTCAAGCGCGCCGAGGTGCATCACCAGGGCTGAATGGCTGCGACGACGGAGGAGCGTCGCATACGCCCCTCCTGATCGGATACGCGGGAGACAGGAACGGAAAGGGCCGCAGCAGCGGCCCTTTCTGTTTGTCCTTCCACTGCGTGTTCTCTATGGTCAGAGACCCGCGCCCTGAACCAGTTCCAGCAAGGGCTGGGGATAGACGCCGAGTACGAACGCCAGCGCGGCGATCAGTACCAGCATGATCCCGCCGGCACGCTGGCCCCAGTTGAACGGTGCGTCGTGGCGACGGATGTTCGGCTGGATCATGAACAGCGTGACCATCACCCGCAGGTAGTAGTAGACGCCGATACCGCTGCCGACGACCAGCGCAGCCAGTTGCCACCAGAGCTTGGCTTCGACGCCCACGGCGATGACGTAGAACTTGCCGATGAAGCCGGCGGTGAGCGGGATGCCCGCCAGCGACAGCATCATCACGGTCATCACGGCGGTCAGGTACGGGCGCCGCCAGAACAGCCCACGGTACTCGTACAGCGCGTCGGCATCGCGGCCCTGGAACGGGCTGGACATCAGCGTGATCACGCCGAAAGCGCCGATGCTGGTGACGGTGTAGGTCGCCAGGTACACGCCGATGGCCTCGACCGCGACGCCCTTGCTGGCGATCAGTGCCACCAGCAGGTAACCGAAGTGGGCGATGGACGAGTAGCCGAGCAGGCGCTTGAGGTTCGATTGCAGCAGCGCCAGCAGGTTGCCGATGAGGATCGATGCGATGGCGATCATCGTCAGTCCGTCGTTCAGCCAGCCGCCCGCAGTCGCCGGGGAGATCTGGTAGAGACGCAGCAGCACCGCGAAGACCGCGACCTTGCTGGCGGTGGCCAGGTACGCCGCGACCGGAGCCGGCGCGCCTTCGTAGACGTCCGGCGTCCACAGGTGGAACGGAACCAGCGACAGCTTGAAGGCGAGGCCGATCAGCATCATGCCGACGCCAATTTGCACCAGCGGGACCTGCGCGGCGCCAGCGGCCATCGACTGGCCGATGCCGGCGAAGCTCAGGCTGCCGGATTGCGCGTAGAGCAGCGCCATGCCGAACAGCAGGAACGCCGAACCGGCGGCGGACAGCACCATGTACTTGATGCCGGCTTCCAGCGAGCGCTTGTTGAAGAATGCGTAGGCGACCATGCCGTAGACCGGCACCGAGAGCAGTTCCAGGCCGATGAACAGACCGGCGAGGTGCTGGGTGCTGACCAGCACCATCCCGCCGGCCGCGGACAGCAGCATCAGCAGGTACAGCTCTTCACGGTTGCCGGGATAGCCGGGGCCGGTCTTCTCGCCCAGGTAGGCATGGGCGAGGGTGGTACAGGCCAGCGTGGCTACCAAGATCAGCGCGATGTAGAAGCAGGCGAACGAGTCGACCTGGATCAGCGCGGTGACCTGCAGCGGCGCGACGTGCAGCGCCGGGATGATCGACAGCAGCGCCAGGTTGAGGCCGAC
>DIEE01000119.1:3846-5374 GCA_002418465.1 Pseudomonas sp. UBA5782
GCGTGACTTTCCATAACGGCTACCGGGCCAAGACGAGTTGGGAAAGGGCGGCACCCAGCCATTGCTGGACGCCCTGCATGCTGGCGGACGAGACGTCCAGCACCGGTTGCGGGTAAACGCCGAGCAGGATCAGCAGCACCGCCAGGCCAAGCACCATGCCCAGCTCACGGCCATTCATGCCGGCCAGCACGCTGTCCGCCTTGGCCGGACCGAAGTAGGCGCGGTGGATCATGATCAGCGAATAGACCGACGCGAAGACCATGCCGAAGGTGGCGATGACCACGATCACCGGCTGGCTGGCGAATGCACCGACCAGGATCAGGAATTCGCCGACGAAGTTGCCGGTCCCCGGCAGGCCGAGCGAGGCCGAGGCGAAGAACAGGCTGAGTGCCGGGAGGTACGGGACGCGCGCCCAGAGGCCGCCCATCTCGCGCATGTCGCGGGTATGCAGGCGCTCGTAGAGCTGGCCGCAGAGGATGAACAGCGCCGCGGCGGAAAGGCCGTGGGCGAGCATCTGCACGACTACGCCCTGCAGCGCCTGCTGGCTGCCGGAGTATATGCCGATCAGCACGAAGCCCATGTGCGAGACGCTGGAGTAGGCCACCAGGCGTTTGATGTCGGTCTGCGCGAAGGACAGGATGGCGCCGTAGAAGATGCCGATGATGCCCAGCGTCATGGCGATCGGCGCGAACTCGGCCGAGGCGTTGGGGAACAGCGGCAGGGCGAAGCGCAGTAGGCCGTAGGCGGCGGTCTTCAGCAGGATACCGGCGAGGTCGACGGAACCGGCGGTGGGTGCCTGGGCATGGGCATCCGGCAGCCAGGAGTGCAGCGGCACCACTGGCAGCTTCACCGCGAAGGCGATGAAGAAGCCGAGCATCAGGATGTACTCGGTGCCCGGCGCCAGGTTGGCCTTGAGCAACTGGGCGTAGTCGAAGGTGATCACGCCGGTGTTGTCGTAGTTGACCAGCACCAGCCCGAGGATCGCCACCAGCATGATCAGGCCGCTGGCCTGGGTGAAGATGAAGAACTTGGTGGCGGCGTTGATCCGCGACATCTTCCCGTCGGTGGCGCTATGACCCCAGAGCGCGATGAGGAAGTACATCGGCACCAGCATCATTTCCCAGAAGAAGAAGAACAGGAACAGGTCGAGGGCAAGGAACACGCCGACCACGCCGCCGAGAATCCACATCAGGTTGAGGTGGAAGAAGCCGACGTGGCGCTGGATCTCGTTCCACGAGCAGAGCACCGAAAGGATGCCCAGCAGGCCGGTGAGCAGGATCATCAGCAGCGACAGGCCGTCCAGCGCCAGGTGCAGGTTGATGCCGAAACGCTGGATCCAGACGTGCTTGAACTCCATCGTCCAGGTCGGATCGGCGCCCGGAGCGGGGGCCAGCTGGAAGTTGCCGGTGTGCCACAGCCAGAGGCTCAGGATGAGCTCCAGGGACATGGTGAGCATGGCGATCCAGCGCGGCAGCGTATTGCTGTAACGCTCGGCTACCAGACACAGGAAGCCGCCGATGAAGGGAAT
>DIEE01000119.1:5443-5656 GCA_002418465.1 Pseudomonas sp. UBA5782
CGCCAGGCGCGGGACGAGGCCGATGCCGGCGTCGATCGGGTCGCGCGCGAGCAGGCGGCAGAGCAGCAGGTAGGGCTGCACGAAGAGCTTGTCGTAGAGCCAGTCGAAGCCCCAGGCGGCATACCACCAGGCGCCGAGGAAGCGCCCCGGAGCGCTGGCGGCGATCACGCCGACCAGGCGCCGTTTGCCGAGGAACAGCAGCGCGGCGAGCAG
>DIEE01000071.1:0-121 GCA_002418465.1 Pseudomonas sp. UBA5782
GGCGTCGAGGAAGTCGGCGCGTTTGGCGGCCGACAGGGCGCGGTAAGCCGGGTACGCCGCCGCAGCGGCCTTGGCCGCGGCGTCGACTTCGCCGAGGGTTGCCTGGTGGAAGTCGTAGGGC
>DIEE01000071.1:154-5931 GCA_002418465.1 Pseudomonas sp. UBA5782
GCGCCGTTGATGTAGTTCTGTCCGAGTATCTGCATGTTTTTTTCCTCGACCTTGTGGGTTCGGGATGAATGCACCGGCCAGGCCGGCGCTGCGATGTAAGGATGCGCGACGCCGCCTTGTGGACGGCGTGCGTTCGACTAGAGCTTGCCCACCCCGCCGGCGGGCAGTTCGGCGGCGGTCGGCGCGATGCCGTTGACCAGCGGCTCGCCGAATTCCGGCAGGCCGATCTCGAAACGATCGCCCGGCTCGGCGCGCACGCCATCGGCGAACGACAGCGTCGCGGTGCCGAAGAAATGCACGTGTACATCACCCGGACGCAGGAACTGCGCGTACTTGAAGTGGTGGTACTCGAGGTTCTCCAGGCTGTGGCACATGTTGTCCTCGCCGGAGAGGAACTCCTTCTCCCAGAGCACTTCGCCGTTGCGCCGGATGCGGCTGAAACCCGACAGGTGACGCGGCAGCTCGCCGAGGCGCAGCTCAGGGCCGTAGGAGCAGAAGCGCAGCTTCGAGTGCGCCAGGTACAGGTAGTTGCGCCGCTCCATGACGTGGTCGGAATACTCGTTGCCGAGGGCAAAGCCCAGGCGATACGGCTTGCCGTCATGGCCGATGACGTAGAGCCCGGTCAGCTCCGGTTCCTCGCCACCGTCCTCGGCGAACGGTGGACGCGGCAGCGCGGCGCCCGGGCGCACGACGATGCTGCCGTCGCCCTTGTAGAACCATTCCGGCTGCGCGCCGACTTCGCCGGCCGCCGGCTTGCCGCCTTCGACGCCCCATTTGAAGATGCGCATGGTGTCGGTAAGCGCGGCTTCGTCCTGCCCGCTCTGCTGGTGCATCTTGTCCCGAGTGGACGCGCTGCCCAGGTGGGTCAAGCCGGTGCCGCTGACCAGGCAGTGCGCCGGGTCCGGATGATCCAGCGGCGGCAGCACGCGGTCCTGGCCGAGCAGCGCCGAATAGTCGTGCGCCTCGCCGAGGCCCTGGACGTCGACCCGCTGAGCCAGACTCTGACCGGCTTCGATGGCGGCCAGCGCCAGTTCCCGCACGCTGGTGGCGCCCAGCACTTCACGCACCAGGCCGCCATCCACCAGACCAACCCGGCGTTCGCCGCCGGCCAGTACGAACTGAATCAAGCGCATCGCAATCCTCACTTTCTATCTAGTTGTGGTGTTCGGCAGCGCTCAGGCGTTGCCCAGGGAAACCTGTTGCTGTGCATGCCGGCGCTCCAGGCGCTGGTAGACCACGCCGGTCAGCAAGAGGCCGAAGACCAGCACCGCGCTGAGGAAGTACAGGCCGGAGGCCAGGTTGCCGGTGTACTCCTTCAACGCGCCGATGCCGAACGGACCGAGGTAGCCGCCCAGGTTGCCCACCGAGTTGATCAGGGCGATGCCCGCCGCCGCGCTGGCGCCGGTGAAGAAGCGCCCCGGCAGGGTCCAGAACAGCGCCGTGGTGGAGAAAAGGCAGAAGGCGACCAGCGACAGCGCCATCAGCTGCATGGCCGGCACGCTCAGCCAGGCGCTGAGGAACATCGCGCAGGCGGCCAGGGCGTAGAGCACGGCGAGGTGGCCGTAGCGGTCGTTCAGCCGGTCGGAACTGCGCGGCACGATGAGCAGGCCGACGATGCCGAACACGTAGGGAATCGCCGAAAGGAAACCGGTGGTGAGGTCGCTGCCGCCGAACTGCTTGAGGATGGTCGGCAGCCACAGGCCGAGGCCGTAGATGCTCAGCGTCACCGGCAGGTAGAACAGCGCCAGCAGCAGCACGCGCTTGTCCTTAAGGGCATGCAGCGGGTTGCCGTGACGGGTCTGGGCGTATTCCTGCTTGTCCTTCTCCAGTTCGCCGGCGAGCCAGGTCTTCTCCTCGGCGGAGAGCCATTTCACCTTGTGCAGGTTGTCCGGCAAGAAGCGCAGGGTCGGCCAGGCGAGCAGCACCGCCGGGGTGCCGATCATCAGGAACAGCCACTGCCAGCCGTGCAGCCCGGAGATTCCGTCCATGCCCAGCAACGCGCCGGAAAGCGGCCCGGTGATCATCATCGCGATCGGCTGCGAGAGGATGAAGAAGCCGAGGATCTTGCCGCGATGGCGCACCGGGTACCACTGGGTGATGTAGTAGAGCACTCCGGGGAAGAACCCGGCCTCGGCGGCGCCGAGCAGGAAGCGCATCACGTAGAAGCTGGTCGGCCCCTGGATGAACGCCATGCCCATGGTGATCGCGCCCCAGGTGATGAGGATGCGGGCGAACCAGCGGCGCGCGCCGAAGCGGTCGAGCAGCAGGTTGCTGGGTACTTCGAAGATGAAATAGCCGATGAAGAACAGACCCGCACCCAGGCCGTAGGCGGCATCGCCGATGCCGACGTCGGCGCCCATGTGCAGTTTGGCGAAGCCAACCGCCGAGCGATCGATGTAGGCGACCAGATAGAGGAGGATCAGGAAGGGGATCAGTTTCAGGGTGATGAGGCGTATCAGCCGCTGCTCGGGGCTCATTTGTCGCGGTCTCCATTTGTTTTTGTATGGACCAGCAAGCGAGTAGACAAGGCTCCACGTAGGGGCAAGCTCTCACTTTGAGCCGAATATATAGTATTACTATTTACTCAACAAGCCTTCCAAATGCCCTTTGAAAAGACTATTTTTGCCTGACTTACCGTCATTAGTAATACAAAACAAGAGAGAGCCCCATGACCGAGCAAAAACGCCCGCTTCGTTCCGCCTCCTGGTTCGGCACCACCGACAAGAACGGTTTCATGTACCGCAGCTGGATGAAGAATCAGGGCATCCCGGACCACGAATTTCAGGGCAAGCCGATCATCGGCATCTGCAATACCTGGTCCGAACTGACCCCGTGCAACGCGCATTTCCGCAAGATCGCCGAGCACGTGAAGAAAGGCGTGCTCGAAGCCGGCGGCTTCCCGGTCGAGTTCCCGGTGTTCTCCAGCGGCGAATCCAACCTGCGCCCCACCGCCATGCTCACCCGCAACCTGGCCAGCATGGACGTGGAAGAAGCCATCCGCGGCAATCCGGTGGACGCCGTGGTGCTGCTCACCGGTTGCGACAAGACCACCCCCGCCCTGCTGATGGGCGCGGCCAGCTGCGACGTGCCGGCCATCGTGGTCACCGGCGGGCCGATGCTCAACGGCAAGCACAAGGGCCGCGACATCGGCGCCGGCACCATCGTCTGGCAGATGCACGAGCAGTACAAAGCCGGGCAGATCGACCTCAACGAATTCCTCTCCGCCGAAGCCGGCATGTCCCGCTCCGCCGGCACCTGCAACACCATGGGCACCGCCTCGACCATGGCCTGCATGGCCGAAGCCCTGGGCACCTCGCTGCCGCACAACGCGGCGATCCCGGCGGTGGACTCGCGCCGCTACGTGCTCGCGCACCTCTCCGGCATGCGCATCGTCGACATGGTCTGGGAAGACCTGCGCCTGTCGAAGGTGCTGACCAAGGAAGCCTTCGAGAACGCGATCAAGGTCAACGCCGCCATCGGTGGCTCGACCAACGCGGTCATCCACCTGAAAGCCATTGCCGGGCGCATGGGCGTCGACCTCGAACTCGACGACTGGACCCGCGTCGGTCGCGGCACGCCGACCATCGTCGACCTGCAGCCGTCCGGACGCTTCCTGATGGAGGAGTTCTACTACGACGGCGGCCTGCCGGCGGTGATCCGGCGGATGGGCGAAGGCGGCATCCTGCCCAACCCGGACGCGCTGACGGTGAACGGCAAGTCGCTGTGGCAGAACTGCAGCGAGGCGCCGATCTACGGCGAGAACGAGGTGATCCGCACGCTGGACAACCCGATCCGCGCCGACGGCGGCATCTGCGTGCTGCGCGGCAACCTGGCGCCCAAGGGCGCGGTGCTCAAGCCGTCAGCCGCCACCGCCGAACTGATGCAGCATCGCGGTCGCGCGGTGGTCTTCGAGAACTTCGACGACTACAAGGCGCGCATCGCCGATCCGGAACTGGACGTCGACGAAACCTGCGTGCTGGTGCTGAAGAACGCCGGGCCCAAGGGTTATCCGGGCATGGCCGAAGTGGGCAACATGGGCCTGCCGCCGAAGGTGCTGGCCAAGGGCGTCACCGACATGGTGCGCATCTCCGACGCGCGCATGAGCGGCACCGCCTACGGCACCGTGGTGCTCCACGTGGCCCCGGAAGCCGCTGCCGGTGGCCCGCTGGCGGCGGTGCGCAACGGCGACATGATCGAGCTGGACGCCTACGCCGGGCGCCTGCACCTGGACATCAGCGACGAGGAACTGCAGGCGCGCCTGGCCGACGTGCCGCCGCCGGCACCGCTGCTCTGGGACGGCGGCTATCGCCGGCTGTACATCGACCACGTGCTGCAGGCCGACGAAGGCTGCGACTTCGACTTCCTGGTCGGCTGCCGTGGCTCCGAGGTGCCGCGCCACTCGCACTGAAAACAGGGGCGAACGCCCGCCGCAACGGCGGGCGACGGCCTGGCGAAAGCCTGCCGATGCTATGATGTCGCGCTCAAGTCAGGTCGGACGCCAAGCGCCCCCATGGATTACAAACAGCCCAAACCCCGCAAGAGTCGCCACGCCAACATCGTCCAGGAACTGGGCATGCGCATCGTCTCCGGTCAGCTCAAACCGGACGAGAAACTGCCACAGGAAGCCGTTCTCTGCGAGGAATACGCGGTCAGCCGGCCGGTGGTCCGCGAGGCGATCCGCGTACTGGTGGCGAAAGGGCTGGCAGCTTCCAAGCCGCGCGTCGGCACCCTGGTCAAGCCGCGCCGCGACTGGCACATGCTCGACCCCGACGTGCTCTACTGGCTGGTCGAAAGCACCCCGCAGAGCGAATTCTTCAGCACCCTGGTGGGCGTGCGCTGCATCATCGAGCCGGCGGTCTGCGCGATGGCGGCGAGCACCGCCAATGCCGAGGATGTCGCCGCCATCGAGGAGGCCTACACGCGCATGGAAGCCGCCACCAGCCGCGCCGAAATGCTCCAGCCGGACCTCGACTTCCACCGCCGCATCGCCGAAGCCACGCACAACGACCTGCTGGTGTACCTGAGCAACATGCTCTCGATCGCCCTGCGCGAGTCGATCAAGTTCTCCAGCCACCGCCCCAACCTGCAAGCCCTCACCCTGCCCCGCCACAAGGCGATCCTCACCGCGATCAAGAACCGCGACGCCCTCGCCGCCCAGCAGGCCTCGATCGTCCAGCTCGACGACACCCGCGTCGCCCTGAACACCGTGCTCAACGAACTGACTCCGCTCTGAGCCGCACATGAAAAAGCCCCGCCGGTTTCAGCCGGCGGGGCTTTTCCTTTGCGTCAAGCGTAGGGCAGGTGAAACCCGCGACCCGCACGGTTCAAACGCAGGGTCTGCCGCAGCCGAGCCGGCGAACGAGTTCGCCCCTACAGGTTTTGTCGGTACGGCAGGGTTGCCGTTACAGCGCCTCTCTGCTCGGCTTGCCGTCCACCAGGCGCTGAATGGCCAGCGGGTTGGCGTTCTGCAGGGCTTCGGGGAGGAAGGCGTCCGGGTAGTTCTGGTAGCACACCGGGCGCAGGAAACGGTCGATGGCCAGGGTGCCTACCGATGTGCCGCGTGCATCCGAAGTTGCCGGATACGGGCCGCCGTGGACCATCGAGTCGCAGACTTCCACGCCGGTCGGGTAGCCGTTGAGCAGCAGGCGCCCGGCCTTCTGTTCCAGCAGCGCGAGCAGGTCGCCGTAGGCGTCCAGATCGGCCGGTTCGGCGATCAGGGTGGCGGTGAGCTGGCCGTGCAGGCCGTGCAACGCCTGGATCAGCTCGGCCTTGTCGGC
>DIEE01000193.1 GCA_002418465.1 Pseudomonas sp. UBA5782
TCAGCACGCTCATGGTCGCCAGCGGCGTGCCCAGCTCGTGGGCCGCGCCGGCGGCCTGGGTGGCGACGGCCAGCAGCTGCTCGTCGCGCATGCCTTCCTCGCGGCGCTCGGCCTGCAACTGGTCCTGGCGCCGCAGCGCGCCGGCCATCTTGACCACGAAGAAGGTGATGAAGGCCGCCGACAGGGCGAAGTTCAGCCACATGCCGAACAGGTGCAGGCTGATGATCATCGCCTCGTGCTGCACGTTCAGGTGCAGCGGCTCGTACCAGATCAGCAGCACCGTGTAGCAGCTCAACGCCAGGCCGCTGAGCACCATCGAGTAGAGCCACGGCAGGATCGCCGCGGCGATGGTCAGCGGCACCAGGTAATAGGAGACGAAGGGGTTGGTCGAGCCGCCCGAGTAGAACAGCAGCAGGCTGTGGATGACCATGTCGCAGGCCAGCTGGACGGCGTACTCCAGTTCGGTCACCGGCCATGGCGCGCGCATGCGCAGGGCGGCGAGGATGCAGAAGGCCGCGGAAATCATCAGCGTGATGCTGAGTTCCACCCAGGGCAGCGGCAGGATGTCGGTGGCGTAGGCGAAACCCACGGAGCCGGCCTGGGCCGCCAGCACGAGGACCCGGATCAGGATCAGGCGCCAGAGGTTCTGGCGGCTGGCAGAGAGCAATTGGACAGGCGCTAGCATGGTCACTCCAGATGAGCGGCGGAGTATACCAAGCCCGACTTCATGCCCACCGTGTGCGGCAACGCACCGCAGACGCCGGGCAAAACCGCATCACACGGCGTGAAACGAATGAGCGCGTCGCGCGTGTTGGACCCGGCTCGCACATCCGGCATGCTGCCCTCACCGCCGCGCCTGCGCCGTGCAGAACAAGGTGCGGCATCGATGGTCTGAACCGTCGTCTAGGCGCCGCTGGTGCCATCCAACAAGGAGTCATGCATGTCTGCCGTTTCCTCCCGCGTCACCCTGTTCGGCCTGCTCGGCGCCCTGGCGGCGCTGCCCGCGAGCGCCGACGAAGTGCACTACAACCAGGTTTCTCTGCATGCCGAGGTGAGCAGCGAAGTCGCCCACGACCGCATGCTGGTGACGCTCTACAGCGAAGCCCAGGACAGCGACCCGGCCAGGCTCGCCGCCGGCATCACCACCTCGATCAACGCCTCGCTGGCCGAGGCGCGCAAGGTCAAGGCCGTGGAGGCCAGCCTCGGCAGCCGCAACAGCTACCCGATCTACGACGACAAGGGCCAGCAGATCACCGGCTGGCGCGAGCGCGCCGAGCTGCGCCTGGAAAGCTCGGATTTCGCCGCGCTGTCCAAGCTCACCGGCGAACTACTGCAGAACCTGAAGATGGCCGGGATGAACTTCAGCATCTCCGATCCGCTGCGCAAGCAGAACGAAGACACGCTGCTCAAGGAATCGGTCGCCGCCTTCCGCGCCCGTGCCCAGCTGACCAGCGAAGCGCTGGGCGGCTCGGCCTACAAGATCGTCAGCCTCAGCCTGAGCAGCAACGGCTTCCAGGCGCCGCGGCCGATGTACGCGATGGCCATGAAAGGCGCCATGCGCGACGCCGCGCCGACGCCCGAGATCGAGGCCGGCACCAGCCAAGTGACCGTCAGCGCCGACGGCGTCATCGAAGTGCAGATGCCCTGACCCGGCACCGGCGTCGCCCACACGCAGGGCGGCGCCACCCTCGCGATCCCCTCCAACTTGCACCGATGCGACACCGATTCGCCCAGAGCGACATGTCCGCCCCATCGTCTTGCCAACGGCATATGCCCTGCATAGGTTCAATGCAGCCACGTCCCGCCTGGCCATGAATCCAACGACAGAGGGCCATCATGCGCAGAAAAGCCGCCATCCCCTTCCTCTTCGCCGGCGCCTTGTTCGCCGCCGCGCCCCTCGCCGAAGCCGCCAGCAACCTGGTGTTCTGTTCCGAAGGCAGCCCGGCCGGTTTCGATCCCGCGCAGTACACCGCCGGCACCGATTTCGATGCCTCGGCGGAAACCGTGTTCAACCGCCTGACCCAGTTCGAGCGAGGCGGCACCCGGGTGATTCCCGGCCTGGCGCAACGCTGGGAGATCGCCGACGACGGCAAGACCTACACCTTCTATCTGCGCCCCGGGGTGAAATTCCACAGCACCGACTACTTCACCCCGAGCCGCGAGTTCGATGCCGACGACGTGCTCTTCACCTTCGAGCGCATGCTCGACACGCAGCAGCCGTTCCGTAAGGCCTACCCCACCGAATTCCCCTACTTCACCGACATGGGCATGGACAGCAACATCGCCCGCATCAAGAAGCTCGACCCGTTGACCGTGCGCTTCACCCTCAACCAGGTCGATGCCGCCTTCATCCAGAACCTGGCGATGAGCTTTGCCTCGATCCAGTCCGCCGAATACGCCGCGCAATTGCTCGCCCAGGGCAGGCCCGAGCAGATCAACCAGAAGCCGATCGGCACCGGGCCGTTCGTCTTCAAGCGCTACCAGAAGGACGCGCAGATCCGTTTCACCGGCAACAGGGACTACTGGCAGCCGGACGAGGTGAAGATCGACAACCTGATCTTCGCCATCAACACCGACGCCTCGGTGCGCATGCAGAAGCTCAAGGCAGGCGAATGCCAGGTCAGCCTGTTCCCGCGCCCGGCCGACCTGCAGTCGCTGAAGAACGATCCCAAGCTGGCGATGCCGTCGCAGCCCGGCTTCAACCTCGGCTACATCGCCTACAACGTGCAGCATCCGCCGCTGGACAAGCTGGAAGTGCGCCAGGCGCTGGACATGGCGGTGAACAAGCAGGCGATCATCGATGCGGTCTACCAGGGCGCCGGTCAGCAGGCGGTCAACGCCATGCCGCCGACCCAGTGGTCCTACGACGACAGCATCAGGGACGCCGCCTTCGACCCCGACAAGGCACGCGCGCTGCTCAAGGCCGCCGGCGTCGCCGAGGGCACCGAGATCACCCTCTGGGCGATGCCGGTGCAGCGCCCGTACAACCCCAACGCCAAGCTGATGGCCGAGATGCTCCAGGCCGACTGGGCGAAGATCGGCATCAAGGCGCGGATCGTCAGCTATGAATGGGGCGAGTACCTCAAGCGCGCCAAGAACGGCGAGCACGACGCCATGCTGATCGGCTGGAACGGCGACAACGGCGATCCGGACAACTGGCTCGGCACGCTCTACGGCTGCGACGCGGTGGACGGCAACAACTACTCCAAGTGGTGCGACCCGCAGTACGACGCACTGGTCAAGGACGCCAAGCGGGTGACCGATCAGGGCCAGCGCAGCGCGCTTTACAAACAGGCGCAGCAGATCCTCAAGGCGCAGCTGCCGATCACCCCGATCGCCCACTCCACCGTTTACCAGCCGATGCGCAAGGACGTGGAAGACTTCAGGATCAGCCCGTTCGCGCTCAATGCCTTCTACGGCGTAGGCATCGCCAAGTAGAGTGGGCGCTCGAACGCCGCCGCCCCGGAGAGAATCGTCCATGCCCCGACGCCACCGCCGTCCCTGCGCCGCCCTGCTACTCGGTTGCTTCCTCAGCGCGGCGGCCAGCGCGGCGCCGACCAGCCTGGTGGTGTGCAGCGAAGCCAGTCCGGAAGGCTTCGACATCGTCCAGTACACCGCCGCGGTGACCGCCGATGCCTCGGCGGAAACCCTGTTCGACCGGTTGATCCGCTTCGCCCCGGGCAGCACTGAGTTGCAACCGGGCCTCGCGGAAAGCTGGCAGGTATCCGACGATGGCCTGAGCTACACCCTGCACCTGCGCCGCGGGGTGAAGTTCCACAGCAGCAAAACCTTCACCCCGAGCCGCGAGTTCAACGCCGACGACGTGCTCTGGAGCTTCCAGCGCCAGCTCGACCCGCAGCACCCGTGGCATGCGCTGTCGCCGCGCGGTTTCCCGTATTTCGAGTCGATGGCCCTCGGTGCCCTGATCGAACGCATCGAGAAGCTCGACGAGCATCAGGTGCGCTTCGTCCTGCGGCACCCGGAAGCGCCCTTCCTCGCCGACCTGGCGATGGGCTTCGCCTCGATCTACTCGGCCGAATACGCCGCGCAACTGCTCGCCGCCGGCACGCCGGAGAAGCTCAACAGCGCGCCTATCGGTACCGGTCCGTTCATCTTCGAGCGCTACCAGAAGGACGCGCAGATCCGCTTTCGCGGCAACCCGGACTACTGGGACGGCGCGCCACCGATGGACCGGCTGATCTTCGCCATCACCCCCGACCCGAACGTGCGCCAGCAGAAGCTCAAGGCCGACGACTGCCAGATCGCCGTGTATCCGCGGCCCACCGACATCGCCCAGTTGAAGAGCGAGCCGGGCCTGAAGGTGCTCGAGCTGGATTCGCTGATGGTCGCCTACATCGCCCTCAACGTGCGCCATCCGCCGCTCGACGATCCGCGCGTGCGCCAGGCGATCAACCTGGCCTTCGACAAGCCGGCCTACCTGCGCGCGCAGTTCGGCGAGGGCAACGCCAGCCCGGCCGTGGCGCCCTACCCGCCGACGCTCTGGGGCCAGGACGAAACGCTCAAGGGCTGGCCACACGATCCGCAGCGGGCGCGGCGACTGCTGGCCGAAGCCGGGCATGCCGACGGCTTCAAACTGAGCATCTGGACCCGCCCCGGCGGCGGCCCGACCAATCCCAATCCGGGCATCGGCGCGCAGATGCTGCAGGCCGACCTGGCCGCCATCGGCGTGCAGGCCGAGGTGCGGGTTTTCGAATGGGGCGAGCTGATCAAGCGCGCGAAGAACGGCGAGCACGACCTGGTGTTCATGGGCTGGAGCGGCGACAACGGCGACCCGGACAACTTCCTCACCCCCAACCTGTCGTGCGCCGCGGCAAAATCCGGGGAGAACCAGGCCGGCTGGTGCAACGCCGAATTCGACGCCCTGATCGCCCGCGCCCGCGGCCTGAGCGACCAGGCCCAGCGCGCCGCGCTGTATCGCCAGGCGCTGGGCATTTTCAACGAGCAGGCGCCCTGGCTGCCGCTGGCCTATCCCAAACAATTCGCCGTGCAGCGCCAGGATGTGCAAGGCTTCGTCCTCAGCCCGCTGGGCTCGAACGACTATTCCAGAGTGCGCTATGCACCCTAGCCGGCGAAAAGACCGGCGAACATTGCCGCCATCGCGCCGTCGAACCCTGACCTGATGAGAGTGCCCACCTAGCATGCTGTCCTTCATCGCCCGCCGGCTGGGCTTGCTGATCCCGACGTTTTTCGGCGTCACCCTGCTGACCTTCGCGCTGATCCGCCTGATCCCCGGCGACCCGGTGGAAGTGATGATGGGCGAACGCCGCGTCGATCCGCAGATGCACGCTGAAGCCATGCACCGGCTCGGTCTGGACAAACCGCTCTACGCGCAATACCTCGACTATATCGGCGACCTCGCGCACGGCGATCTCGGCCAGTCGCTGCGCACCCGCGAGAGCGTCTGGCACGAATTCCTCGCGCTGTTCCCGGCAACCCTGGAGCTGTCGTTCGCCGCGCTGATCTTCGCCAGCGTGCTCGGCCTGCTCGCCGGAATGATCGCCGCGCTCAAACGCGGTTCGGCGTTCGATCACGGGGTGATGGGCCTGGCGCTCACCGGTTATTCGATGCCGATCTTCTGGTGGGGGCTGATCCTGATCATGTTCTTCTCGGTGTACCTGGGCTGGACGCCGGTGTCCGACCGCATCGATCTGCTCTACGACATCCCGCCGGTCACCGGCTTCATGCTCATCGACACCCTGCTCACCGACGAGGACGGCGCCTTTCTCGACGCGCTGCGCCACCTGATCCTCCCGGCCATCGTGCTCGGCACCATCCCGCTGGCGGTGATCGCGCGAATGACCCGCTCGGCGATGCTCGAAGTGCTACGCGAGGATTACGTGCGCACCGCACGCGCCAAGGGCCTGTCGCCAACGCGGGTGGTGGTCGTGCATGCGCTGCGCAACGCGCTGATCCCGGTGCTCACCGTGTTCGGCCTGCAGGTCGGCGCGCTGCTCGCCGGCGCGGTGCTCACCGAAACCATCTTTTCCTGGCCGGGCATCGGCAAATGGCTGATCGAGGCGATCGGCGCGCGCGACTACCCGGTGGTGCAGAACGGCATCCTGCTGATCGCCTGCCTGGTTATCCTGGTGAACTTCGTGGTGGATATCCTCTACGGGCTGGTCAATCCGCGGATAAGGCATCAACGATGAACGATGAGCAGATGAGCCGGGGCGCGCCTCCATTCGTTGCCTGTCCTGCGGGCCGGTTGGCGAACGAGTTCGCCCCTACGGGAGCGCATGCCGGGGGGATGCCGCTTTTTTCATCCCTCGAAACGCCGCCATGGTGGATGACGCCCTTTTCATCCACCGAAACCACGCAACGGTGGACGGATAAAGCGTCGTCCATCCTACGGACTGCGGCCCGGTTGGCACGCGCGCGGGCACATGCGCGAGCACACGCAGGGTGGATGGCGCCTCTTTCACCGACCGAAACCACGCAACGGTGGATAGATAATGCGTCGTCCACCCTACAGGCCGGGCAAACAGCCCTCGAGGTCGCGCATGGCTGAACCGACATCGCTCGCGGCTACCGACCCGAGCCTGCTCTATCCCTCGCCGTTCAGGGAGTTCTGCAAGGCGTTCGCCGGCAATAAGGGCGCGCTGGGCGGGCTGGCGTTCATGCTGCTGATCGTCTTCTGCGCGCTGTTCGCACCCTGGGTGGCGCCGCACGATCCCAGCGAGCAATACCGCGACTTCCTCCTCACGCCGCCGGCCTGGCTGGAAGCCGGCCAGGCGCAGTTCCTCCTCGGCACCGACGAGCTGGGCCGCGACCTGCTCTCGCGGCTGATCTTCGGTGCGCGCCTGTCGCTGCTGATCGGCCTGGCCTCGGTGGTGATGTCGCTGATTCCCGGCGTGCTGCTCGGCCTGCTCGCCGGTTTCTTCCCGCGCCTGCTCGGCCCTTCGATCATGCGCCTGATGGACATCATGCTGGCGCTGCCGTCGCTGCTACTGGCGGTGGCCATCGTCGCGATCCTCGGCGCCGGCCTGATCAACACCGTGATCGCCATCGCCATCGTCTCGCTGCCCGCCTACGTACGCCTGACCCGCGCGGCGGTGATGGGCGAGGTGCATCGCGACTACGTCACCGCCGCGCGCCTGGCCGGCGCCGGGCTGCCGCGGCTGATGTTCGTCACCGTGCTGCCGAACTGCATGGCGCCGCTGATCGTGCAGGCGACGCTGAGCTTTTCCTCGGCGATCCTCGACGCCGCCGCGCTGGGCTTTCTCGGCCTCGGCGTGCAACCGCCGACGCCCGAGTGGGGCACCATGCTGGCCTCGGCGCGCGACTACATCGAACGCGCCTGGTGGGTGGTGTCCCTGCCCGGCCTGACCATCCTGCTCAGCGTACTGGCGATCAACCTGATGGGCGACGGGCTGCGCGACGCGCTCGACCCGAAACTGAAGAATGCCGCCTGATGAATGAATTCTTCTCCGGTGCGCACGGCGCACCCTACAGCGCCGATACCCGTAGGGTGCGCCATGCGCACCGGACCCTGGTGTGGATAACATTCAAGGTCGCGCTGCGCGACGCGCTCGACCCAAAGCTGAAGAATGCTGCCTGATGAATGAATTCCTCTGCGGTGCGCGCGGCGCACCCTACAGCGCCGATACCCGTAGGGTGCGCCGTGCGCACCGATCCCCCCTCGCGGAAGTCTCGCTGCGGTGGACGGGTGAAGCGCCGTCCACCCTACGGAAGAGACCACGTCTCATAACGGAGGTCGTCCGATGAGCCTGCTGGACATCCGCAAGCTGTCCGTACGCTTCGGCGCCGAGGCGCCGCCGGTGGTCGATGCGCTGGACCTCGCGGTCGACGCCGGCGAGGTGCTGGCCATCGTCGGCGAGTCCGGCTCCGGCAAGTCGGTGACCATGCTGGCGCTGATGGGCTTGGTCGACGCACCCGGGCGCGTCGATGCCGAATGCCTGCGCTTCGATGGCCAGGACATGCTGGCGCTGAGCCCGCGCGAGCGCCGGCGCATCGTCGGCAAGGACCTGGCGATGGTCTTCCAGGACCCGATGACCGCGCTCAACCCCAGCTACAGCGTCGGCTTCCAGATCGGGGAAGTGCTGCGCCAGCACCTCGGCCTCAAGGGCCGCGCCGCTCGCCAGCGCGCCCTGGAGCTGCTCGACCGGGTGGAAATCCCGGCCGCGGCCAGCCGCCTCGACGCCTACCCGCACCAGCTTTCCGGCGGCATGAGCCAGCGCGTGGCGATCGCCATGGCGATTGCCGGCGAACCCAAGCTGCTGATCGCCGACGAGCCGACCACCGCCCTCGACGTGACCATCCAGGCGCAGATC
>DIEE01000184.1 GCA_002418465.1 Pseudomonas sp. UBA5782
GGGTGCGCCATGCGCACCAGATCACGTACTACCTGTGCATGCGCTTCGCGTTCTGCGCCCGCTCCACGTCGATCGGTTCAGTCGCCGGCGCGCTCGTCCGCGCGGTCCAGGCGGCCGCCGTGCAGGCGTTGCAGCTCGGCCTTGAGGGCCTTCACCGAGGGTGCGTAGAGGAAGCCGAAGGACACGCAGCCCTCGCGCCCTTCCACTGCGTGGTGCATGCGATGCGCCTGGTAGAGGCGCTTGAGGTAGCCGCTGCGCGGCACGTAGCGCAGCGGCCAGCGGCGGTGCACCAGGCCGTCGTGGGCGAGGAAATAGAGGAAGCCGTAGAGGGTCATCCCGGCGCCGATCCATTGCAGCGGCCAGCGGCCGGCGGTGCCGAGGGCGATCAAGACGATCGCCAGCGAGGCGAAGACCACCGCGTAAAGGTCGTTCTTCTCGAACCAGCCCTGCCGCGGTTCGTGGTGCGAGCGGTGCCAGCCCCAGCCCCAGCCGTGCATCACGTACTTGTGCGAGACCCAGGAAACGCCCTCCATCAGCACGACGGTGATCAGGACGATGAGGCTGTTGAGCAGGAACGACATGCGGGGTACTTCGCGAAAAGGGCCTGGCGCCAGTCTACGGCAAGCCGCCGTTCACGGAATGCGCGGCGGGCGCCGCGCATCGGTTTCGCCGGCCGATCAGGTCTTCGGCAGGGTGACGCCGGTCTGGCCCTGGTACTTGCCGCCGCGGTCGCGGTAGGAGACTTCGCACTCCTCGTCGGACTGCAGGAAGAGCATCTGCGCCACACCCTCGTTGGCGTAGATCTTCGCCGGCAACGTGGTGGTGTTGGAGAATTCCAGGGTCACGTGGCCTTCCCACTCGGGTTCCAGCGGGGTGACGTTGACGATTATCCCGCAGCGCGCGTAGGTGCTCTTGCCCAGACAGATGGTCAGTACGTCGCGCGGGATGCGGAAGTACTCGACGGTGCGCGCCAGGGCGAAGGAGTTCGGCGGGATGATGCAGACGTCGCTCTTGATGTCGACGAAGCTCTTCTCGTCGAAGTTCTTCGGGTCGACGGTGGCCGAATTGATGTTGGTGAACACCTTGAATTCGTCGGCGCAGCGCACATCGTAGCCGTAGCTGGAGACGCCATAGGAGATCAGCCGCTCGGCGCCTTCGGTGCGCACCTGGCGCTCGACGAAGGGCTCGATCATGCCGTGCTCCTGGGCCATGCGGCGAATCCACTTGTCCGATTTGATGCTCATGGCGGGGTCCTGGCTGGCGGGAACGGGGCGCACATCTTACCGGTCAGCGGCCCGCCGATGAAAGTGGCCCGCCGGATGGGCCTCGAGCGACCCGATAGTCTCGCAGATACCGTGTTGCCCCACACCGCTCGGTGGATCGATGAGGCGCGATCCACCCTACGCGCCATTCAGCTCGAGGATTCCACCAGACGCGACGCGCGTCCCTCCGGACCTAGGGTGGATGACGCCGTTTTCATCCACGGTTACACCGCTCGGTGGATCGATGAAGCGCGATCCACCCTACGCGCTAACACACCGGCTTTGCATGGGCGAACACACCTGAAGCCCGCGCCAATACCGCTTTTGTAGGGGCGAACTCGTTCGCCTTGATCATCGCCAAAGGTCTCAGCGCTTCTTGCCACCCAGCAGCGAACCCAGCAGGCCGCGCACCAGTTGCCGGCCGATCTGGTTGGCGGCCTGGCGCACGGCGCTTTTCAGTGCGCTGCTGGCGATGTCGCCGAGCAGTTCGCCGGCCTGGCCGCCGAAGCTGGCGTTGGCCGGTTTCTCGGCGGCCACTTCGGGTTTTTCCGCGGCGCGGGCACTGAGGATTTCGTAGGCGGATTCGCGGTCGATCGGCTTGTCGTAGCGGCCGAGCAGCGGCGAGGCGCGCAGCAGCGCCGCGCGTTCGGCGTCGCTCATCGGGCCGATGCGCGATTGCGGCGGCGCGATGGCGACGCGCTGGACCATCGCCGGGGTGCCCTTCTCCTCGAGCACGCCGACCAGCGCCTCGCCGATGCCCAGCTGGGTCAGCGTATCCAGGGTGTCGAACGCCGGGTTCGGGCGGAAACCGTCGGCCACCGCGCNNGCTTTCTGCTCCTTGGCGGTGAAGGCGCGCAGCCCGTGCTGGATGCGCAGGCCGAGCTGGGCGAGCACGTCGTCGGGCAGGTCGGACGGCGACTGGGTGACGAAATACACCCCGACGCCCTTCGAGCGGATCAGCCGCACCACCTGTTCCAGGCGCTCCTGCAGCGCTTTCGGGGTGTCGGCGAAGAGCAGGTGCGCCTCGTCGAAGAACAGCGCGAGGATCGGCTTGTCGGCGTCACCACGCTCCGGCAGTTGCTCGAACAGTTCGGCGAGCAGCCAGAGCAGGAAGGTCGCGTAGACCTTCGGCGACTCGTGTACCAGGCGGCTGGCGTCCATCAGGTGGATGCGCCCGCGGCCGTCGGCGCCGGGCTGCAGCAGGTCGCCCAGCTGCAGCGCAGGCTCGCCGAACAGCGACTCGCCGCCCTGCTGCTCGAGGCTCGCCAGGCGTCGTTGCAAGGCCTGGGCGGAGCCGCCGGCGAACAGCGCGCGGTCCTCGCCGAGCAGTTCGGGATGCTCGCGCAAGTGATTGAGCAGCGCCTTCAGATCCTTCAGGTCGAGCAGCAGCAGGCCTTCGCGGTCGGCCACCTTGAACGCCGCGTAGAGCGCCGCCTGCTGGCTGTCGGTGAGTTCCAGCAGGTTGCCGAGCAGCAGCGGGCCCATCTCGCTGAGCGTGGTGCGCAGCGGATGGCCGCTGGCGCCGTGCACGTCCCAGAGCACCAGCGGATAGGCCTGCGGGCGGTGGTTCAGCCAGGGCATGGAGGCGATGCGCTCGGCCACCTTGCCCTGCGGCTCGCCGGTGGCGCCGAGGCCACAGAGGTCGCCCTTAACGTCGGTGGCGAACACCGCCACGCCGGCATCGCTGAACAGCTCGGCGAGGTGCTGCAGGGTCACGGTCTTGCCGGTCCCGGTGGCGCCGGCGACCAGGCCGTGGCGATTGGTCAGGCGCAGCGACTGGGCCAGTGGCTGACCATCGGTGTCGGCGCCGATCACGAACGGGCTGGTCTGGGACATGCGGCTTCCTCTGCGGGTCGGGAGTCGGCCGCCCGCCTTGGGCGGCCCGGTTTGAGATTGGCTGGCGCCGGTCAATCGTCGCTGATGACGATGTCGGGCATCGCCGTCTGCCCGGTCAGCGCGATGCGCGCGCCGACGCAGCGGGCGACGTGCTGGTAGAGCATGGCGATCTGGCTTTCCGGGTCGGCCACGGTGGTCGGCTTGCCGCCATCGGACTGCAGGCGGATGGCCATCGACAGCGGCATCGAGGCGAGCAGTTCGACGTCGTACTGCGCGGCCAGTTTCTCGCCGCCACCCTCGCCGAACAGGTGCTCGGCATGCCCGCAGTTGGAGCAGATGTGCACGGCCATGTTTTCCACCACCCCGAGCACCGGGATGTTGACCTTGCGGAACATCTCGACGCCCTTGCGCGCGTCCAGCAGCGCCAGGTCCTGCGGCGTGGTGACGATCACCGCGCCGGCCACCGGCACCTTCTGCGCCAGGGTCAGGTGGATGTCGCCGGTGCCCGGCGGCATGTCGATCACCAGGTAGTCGAGGTCGTCCCAGGCGCTCTGAGTGATCAGCTGGATCAGCGCGCCGGAGACCATCGGCCCGCGCCACACCACCGGCGTATCGTCGTCGGTGAGGAAGGCCATCGACATCACCTGCACGCCGTGCGCCTCGATGGGCACGAAGAACTTTTGCTCGCGGATCTTCGGCCGCGTGCCTTCGGCGATGCCGAACATGATCCCCTGGCTGGGGCCGTAGATGTCCGCATCGAGGATGCCCACTCGCGCGCCTTCGCGGGCCAGCGCCAGGGCCAGGTTGGCGGCGGTGGTCGACTTGCCGACGCCGCCCTTGCCGGAGGCCACGGCGATGATGTTCTTCACGTTGCCCAGCGCCGGAATCTGCTCCTGCGCCTTGTGCGACTCGATCACGCAATCCACCTGGACCTCCGCGCTGTCGACGCCATCGAGGCTCTCCAGCGCCATCTGCAGGGTCTGCGCCCAGCCGCTCTTGAAGAGCCCGGCGGCGTAGCCCAGCTGGATCAGCACGCGGACCTTGCCGCCCTGGATGTCGACCTCGCGCAGGCAGCCGGCGCTGACCGGGTCCTGATCGAGATGGGGATCGGTGAACTGGCGCAGGGTGGCTTCCACCTGGGCGCGGGAAAGGGTCATGGCGGGCTCCAAAAAAAGGCTGAGCGAAACAGGCGGCTATCGTAGCAGCCCGAGGCGCCCGCGGGCGCGGCTCCGATCGTGCGGTGTGCAGCCCGGCCCGTGCGGATGAAAAAAAACGCCCGCGCCTATATAGTTGCCGACTTCCCTCGTTTACCCCGTGCAGCCGATCACCATGTCCGAAGCCCGCAAGATCCTCGTCACCAGCGCCCTGCCCTACGCCAACGGCTCGATCCACCTCGGCCACATGGTGGAATACATCCAGACCGACATCTGGGTGCGCTTCCAGAAGATGAGCGGCAACCAGTGCATCTACGTCTGCGCCTCCGACGCCCACGGCTCAGCGATCATGCTGCGCGCGGACAAGGAAGGCATCAGCCCGGAACAGCTGATCGAGAACGTGCGCCAGGAACACAGCACCGACTTCGCCGACTTCGGCGTGGCCTTCGACAACTTCCACTCGACCCACTCGGAAGAGAACCGCGTGCTCTCCGAGGCGATCTACCTGAAGCTGCGTGACGCCGGGCACATCGCCACGCGCTCGGTAACCCAGTATTTCGACCCGGAAAAAGGCATGTTCCTCGCCGACCGCTTCATCAAGGGCACCTGCCCGAAATGCGGCAGCGCCGACCAGTACGGCGACAACTGCGAGAAATGCGGCGCCACCTACGCGCCCACCGAGCTGAAGGACCCGCGTTCGGCGATCTCCGGCGCGGTGCCGGTGCTCAGGGACTCCAAGCACTTCTTCTTCAAGCTGCCGGACTTCGACGCCATGCTGAAAAGCTGGACGCGCAGCGGCGCGCTGCAGGAGTCGGTGGCCAACAAGATCGCCGAATGGCTGGACGCCGGCCTGCAGGAATGGGACATCTCCCGCGACGCGCCCTACTTCGGTTTCGAGATTCCCGGCGAGCCGGGCAAGTTCTTCTACGTCTGGCTGGATGCGCCGATCGGCTACATGGCCAGCTTCAAGAACCTCTGCGAGCGCACCCCGGAGCTGGACTTCGATGCCTTCTGGAACAAGGATTCCAGCGCCGAGGTGTACCACTTCATCGGCAAGGACATCGTCAACTTCCACGCCCTGTTCTGGCCGGCGATGCTCGAAGGCGCCGGCTACCGCAAGCCGACCGCGCTGAACGTGCACGGCTTCCTTACCGTCGACGGGCAGAAGATGTCGAAGTCGCGCGGCACCTTTATCAAGGCGCGCACCTACCTCGACCACCTGAACCCGGAATACCTGCGCTACTACTTCGCCAGCAAGCTGGGCCGCGGCGTCGATGACCTCGACCTGAACCTCGAGGACTTCGTGCAGAAGGTCAACTCGGACCTGGTCGGCAAGGTGGTCAACATCGCCAGCCGTTGCGCCGGCTTCATCCACAAGGGCAACGCCGGCCTGCTGGTGGCGAGCGACGCCGCGCCGGAACTGAGCGAAGCCTTCCGCGCCGCCGCGCCGAGCATCGCCGAAGCCTACGAAACCCGCGACTTCGCCCGCGCCATGCGCGAGATCATGGCGCTGGCCGACCGCGCCAACGCCTGGATCGCCGACAAGGCGCCCTGGGCACTGGCCAAGCAGGACGGCAAGCAGGCCGAGGTGCAGGAAATCTGCGCGCTGGGCGTCAACCTGTTCCGCCAGTTGGTGATTTTCCTCAAGCCGGTGCTGCCGAACCTGGCCGCCGCCGCCGAGCAGTTCCTCAACGTCGCGCCGCTGCGCTGGGACGATCACCGCAGCCTGCTGGCCAACCATCAGCTGAACGCCTTCACCCCGCTGCTGACGCGCATCGAGCCGGCGAAGATCGAAGCCATGATCGAATCCTCCAGGGAAGACCTGGCCGCCGCCGAAGTACCCAAAGGCAACGGCGAGCTGAGCAAGGAACCGCTGGCCGCCGAGATCGCCTTCGACGCCTTTGCCGCCGTCGACCTGCGCATTGCGCTGATCGAGAAATGCGAGTTCGTCGAGGGTGCCGACAAGCTGCTGCGCCTGACCCTGGACATCGGCGACGCCAAGCGCAACGTATTCTCCGGAATCAAGAGCGCCTACCCGGACCCGAGCGCGCTGGAAGGCCGGCTGACCCTGTACGTCGCCAACCTCGCCGCGCGCAAGATGAAATTCGGCGTCTCCGAAGGCATGGTCCTGGCGGCCGGCCCCGGCGGCGAGGAAATCTACCTGCTCAGCCCGGACAGCGGCGCCAAGCCAGGACAACGGGTGAAGTGACGCGCAAGGCCGGGGGTGAATGACGTTCGCCGCCACACCGCCTGGTGGATCGGTGACGCGTGATCCACCCTACGATTTCCGGTAGACCGTAGGGTGGATCGGACGCGTAGCTGACGCTCCTTTCATCCACCGCTGGCTCCCACGGTGGATCGATGAAGCGCNNGATGAAGCGCGATCCACCCTAGGATTCCCGCTGACCCACCGCTCCGCCGCACGCAAAAAACAGTGATGCCTATGCTCGCGCTCCTGCCCACCCTGCTCTGCACCGCCCTGGTCGACCTGCTGTTGCGCAGCGACCGGCCGCCGGCGCTCGGCCCGGCGACGGCGCTGCTGGTGATTCTCGCCACGCCGCTGGGCTGGGCGCTGGCGCAGTTGCCGGAAGGCTTGCAGCACCTGCGCCTGCTGGTGCTGCTGGCATCCTTGCTGCCGCTCGCCCTGCTCAGCCTCAAGCTGCTCGCCAGGCGTTACGCACCGGCGCCCGGCCTGCTACCGCTGCTGCTGGCCAACGGCGCGGCCGTCACCGACGTACTGATGTTCGAGCAGGCGTCGCGCGAATGGCTGCCGAGCCTGGGCATCGGTCTGCTCGCCGGCCTGGGCTTCTGGCTGATCCTGCAACTGCTCGGCGACCTGCTCGAGCGAGGCGACAAAGCGGGTGTGCCGGCGCCATTGCGTGGCGCGCCGCTGGCGCTGATCGGTGCCGGGCTGATGGGCCTGGTGCTGCTCGGAGTGGTCGGGCGATGAGCGTCGCGCTGCGCATCCAGGCGATCGACGCGCTGCTGCCGCAGACCCAGTGCGGCAAGTGCGGCCATCCGGGCTGCAAGCCCTACGCAGAAGGCATTGCCGCCGGCGAGGCGATCAACAAGTGCCCGCCGGGCGGCCAGGCCACCGTCGCGGCACTCGCCGAGTTGCTGCAACGNNCATCCAGGCCTGCCCGGTGGACGCCATCAGCGGCGCGGCCAAGCTGATGCACACGGTGATCGCCGCCGAATGCAGCGGCTGCGAACTCTGCGTCGCGCCCTGCCCGGTGGACTGCATCGACATCCTGCCGCTGGCCGAGGCCGCCGCGCAGACCCAACGCGCCCGCGCCGACCAGTTTCGCCGCCGCTTCGAGGCACGCAATGCCCGCCTGGTGCGCGATGACGCCCGCGGCCAGGCCGAACGCCAGGCCCGCGCACGGCCGCCGGTAAGCGCATCGGCCGACGCACCGGTGCAATCGGCCATCGAACGGGTTCGCGCGCAACAGGCGACAGCACCGGCGACCGACCGACACAAACGCCTGAAGATCGAAGC
>DIEE01000293.1 GCA_002418465.1 Pseudomonas sp. UBA5782
ACCATCACCGGCACCAACGATCTTCCGCTCGTAAGTAGCAACACGCTGGCGGTGGCGGAAGAAAGCGTGGGCACGCCACTGGGACTCCAGGCGCCAAGCGACGTGGACGGCGATACCCTGACCATCACCGTCAGCGGCCTGCCGAACCTGGGCAGCGTCACGCTGGCTGACGGCACCGCCGTCACCAACGGTCAGACACTTACCAGCGCCCAGCTGCAAGGCTTGAAGTACAACGCCCCGGCCGACTACACGACAGGCCAACCGGTGGGCAACTTCACCTACAGCGTCAACGACGGCCACACGAGCGTGACCGGCACCGTTACCCTTGGCGTGACGCCAGTGAACGATGTACCGAATGCCGTCGACGACCCGAGCGGCGTGGCTTACACCGTCGCACTGGGTCAATTGGCTGGCGGCACCAGTGCCTCTCATTGGAATGAGCTCGACAGTAAGGGACTCGGCATCATCCCCGTCGCGTTTAACGCCAACGGAACCACCGGCACGCTCTATGCGGGCAATGTGGACGGCGATCGCAACGCGCTCGGCGTGGTCGGTACGCCGCGCAACTCCGGCGCCGTCGCCAACCAGATCGAATACGATCGGACCACGGGCAAGAGCGAATCCATCGAGCTGAACTTCAACGGCAACCTCAACCAGGCCGAGTTCACCGTCAGCCGTCTGATTGCCAACGAAGACGGCGGCGAAGTCGGACGCTGGGTTGCCATGTACAACGGCTCGGTAGTTGCCAGCGGCACCTTCAGTGCGACATCCGGTGGCACCACGGATGTCCAGATCAACACCGGCGACCTGGTCTTCGACAGCATCCGCTTCGAGTCCGTGGATACGGTCAACAAGACGGGCGACGGCTCGGACTACTTCCTCACCGGCTTCAAAGGGAGCGGCCCTGCCAGCGCCAACACCGCCTACACGATCAACGAAAACGGCACGCTTTCGATTGCGGACGGCAACCGTGACCTGCTGGCAAACGACACCGACGCCGATGGCGATACGCTGACGCTCACCCAGATCAACGGCATCAACCTCACCACCGGCGCGATCACTCTCGCCAGCGGTGCCTTGCTTGTCGCGAATGCCAACGGCAGCTTCAGCTATGACCCGAACGGCAAGTTCGACTCGCTGAAAGCCGGCCAGGTAGGCACCGACACCTTCACCTACACCGTCAGCGATGGTCACGGTGGTACCGATACGGCCACCGCAACCATCACCATCATCGGCACCAACGACGCTCCGGTGGCTACCGGCACCTATGCCAGCACCATCAACGACACGCCGGCGACCGATGACTTCGCCAACATCACCGGTACCCTGGTGGCCACCGATGCCGACGACAGCGTGCTCACCTGGAGTGGCAGCGCTTCCGGTACCTACGGGCAACTGACCGTCGAAGCCAACGGCAACTACACCTACGTGGTTAACGATGCAGCGGTCAACGGGCTGAACGCTGGTCAATCGATCACCGAAAACTTCACAGCGACAGTTACCGATCCGAGCGGTGCAACTGCCACCCGGACCATCGCGATCACCCTCAACGGGGCGAATGACAACCCGATCATCACCTCGTCGAGCACCGCGGCGACCGGCTCGGTAACCGAAGCGGGCGCCAGCGGAAGTGGCAAAAACATCGATTCCGGCACCCTGACTTCCAGCGATGCGGATGCAGGCGCAACGGCATCCTGGACACTGGCATCGACCGCCGGCACCTATGGCAGCATCGCCATGACCAGCGCCGGTACATGGACCTATACCCTGGATAACAACTCGGCTGCCACACAGGCGCTGAAGCAGGGCGATTCCAAGGTCGAAACGTTCCAGGCTACGGTATCGGACGGCCACGGTGGCACTGCCACGCAGACCATCACGGTCAATGTGGCCGGCGCCAACGATGCTCCGACTGCGGTGAACGATCACTACACCCTGGGACTGACTGGCCAGTACTTCGGCTACGTGCAGAATGGCACCAACCCCAACCTGACCAGCATCGCCCAGGTGGAAAGCTTCATCGCCGGCAAGACGCCGAACGCCACCTTCACCGCGACCTCGATCAACTACGGCTCGGTGGGCGGAGACCTTGGCCGCGCCGATCATCTGCAGACGTTCCTCGGCAATGACAAAGGCAGCCTGTCGACGGACCCAGGCGACACCTCGGACGCGATCATCAAACTGAGTGGTCAAGTCACACTGGCGGCGGGCAGCTATGACTTCAAAGTCACTTCGGACGATGGCTTCATTCTGCGCATCGATGGCCAGGATGTGGTCAAGTTCGACGGGATCCGCAGTCAGGGCGTAACCACGTCCACCGTCCCCTTCACCATCGCTACCGGCGGGGCACACCAGGTCGAGATCATCTACTGGGATCAGGGCGGCGACGCCATTCTCAAGGTGGAAACCAAACCTGCCGGCGCGGTCGACAGCGCCTACAGCGTACTGGGTGCGAGCGGTAGCACCAGCTCGCTGGTGACCGCCGAAGACACTCCGCTGACCATCAGCGCGGCGTCTCTGCTGGCCAATGACAGCGATGTCGACGGCCTGCAGTCACAACTGAGCATCAAGAGCGTACAAGGCGCCGACCATGGCTCCGTATCGATGGTCAATGGCGTGATCACCTTCACCCCGACCGCCAACTACAACGGCGAAGCGACCTTCAGCTACACCGTCCAGGACGCCTACGGCGCCACGGCCGATGCGAAGGTAACGCTCTACGTCACCGCGGTAGCCGATGCCCTCAACGACACGGCGTCGCTCAAGGAAGATACGCCGATCACGCTCGACGTCCTGGCGAACGACACCTTCGGCACCGCGGCGAAGACCATCACCGCGATCGACGGAAAGGCCTTCAACAACGACGGAACCGTGAGTGTCGAGCACGGCGTCGTCAAGCTGGGCAACGACGGCAAGCTGACCTTCACCCCGGCCACCGACTACCACGGTGCTGCCACCTTCACCTATACCGTCACTTCCGGCAGCGTGAGCGAAACGGCGACGGTCAACCTCGATGTCGTTTCGGTGAACGATGCCGTCAACCCGACGCTGAACGTCACGCCGAAAGGCTTCTGGACCTTCAACGAGGCAGCTGGCAGCACCACCACGACCAACGAATCGAGCGGTGCCAAAGGCACGTTGGCAGACGACAACACCACAGGCGGAAGCGCCCTGCCGACCTTCGTCACCACACCGCGCGCCGACGGAGCCGGCAACTACATCTCGCTGACCGACATCGGCGACCGCATCAACCTGAACGCCACCGCGACCCAAGCGCTAATGGGCACTGCGGCTACCCTGACCTTCTGGATCAAGGCTGCAGCCCAGGCCAGTAGCGGCAACAGTGGCGCCGGAAGCTCGTGGGACCTGCCCAGCGTGATCGGTAGCGAACACAACGGCGGCGGCAACGACATCCAGTGGGGCGCGATCAACAATGCAGGGCAGATCGGCCTGGCCGTTGGCAACGCGGCGGGGGTCTACAGCACCCAATCGATTACCGATAGCCAGTGGCACAACGTGGCGATCACCCACAGCGGTTCGACCATCAGCATCTACATAGACGGCGTCCTCAACGCGACGGGAACATCCAGCGATTCGGCCTTCACCGGCAAACTGAACGAGTTGCTGTCGATTGGCGTGACCAACCGCTTCAACATCAATAACGACGGCACGGTGACCGATATTGCGGACACCAAGTACCTCAACGCAGCCCTCGACGACCTGCGGATCTACAGCGGCGTGTTGACCGACAAGCAGATTGCCGCGATCCACAACGTCGAGAACGGTTACGAGAACACCGCCATCGCCAACGCCTGGGGCACCACCGCCGACAAGCTGAGCCTGGGCCTGACCGAAAGTGCCGGAGTGACTTCCACTACTGTCAGCGGACTGGCCAAGGACATCGTCATCAGCGACGGTACCCATACCCACACTTCGACCGGTGTAACCGACAACGTCGATCTGACCGGCTGGACGCTGGGCTCGCTGACCCTGAGCAATACCGGTACGGAGTCGGGCACCCTGACGTTCACCGCGACCAGCACCCTGGCCAACGGCGACTCCGCCAGCACCAGCCAGTACCTTACGCTCGCCAACGGCAACTCGGTGCTCAGCACTGGGTCCAGCGGCAGCGACACGCTGAAGGGTTCCGAAACCCTTGCCGCCGCCGATCTGCTGCGCGGGGGCGACGGTAGCGACACGCTGTACGGCTACGGTGGCGACGATCGCCTCGAAGGTGGCAACGGTAACGACACCCTCTATGGCGGCGATGGCAACGACATCCTCATCGGCGGCAAGGGTAACGATGTGCTCTGGGGTGGTGCAGGCGCGGACACCTTCGTCTGGAAAGCAGGTGATGCCGGTAGCATCGGAACGCCTGCTGTCGACACCATCAAGGACTTCAGCCTGAGCCAGAAGGACAGCATCGACCTGCGCGACCTGCTGCAGGGCGAGACGACGGACTCCATCGATCACTTCCTGCAGGTCACCACGCAGAACGGCATCAGCACCCTGCTGGTCAGCACCACCGGCCAGTTCGACACCGCTGCCAGCGCCACTGCCAATACCAGCAAGGCCGATCTGACCATCCAGTTCGACGGCGGGGACCTGAGCAGCAGCAACCTGGGCAGCAACTCGTCGCAGATCATCAGCTCGCTGATTCAAAGCGAACACCTGAAGGTCGACCACTAAACCGGCGAGTTCTCCAGCGGCGCCCGAACGGGTGCCGCTGGAGTTGTCCGATCAATAACGAGGATCAGCGATGCTTTACGTGCAACGCGACATGCAGGGCGAGCTGGTTCGCGTGGAAGCGGCCGACTTTCCCGGCAAGACCGAAACGCTCCCGGCGGACGATCAGGAAGTACAGGCCTGGTACGCCAACCAGTCGGTGGAGACCAGCCTGCTGCAACTGAAGCAGAGCGACCTGGACATGATCCGGGTGCTCGACGACCTGCTGCAGCTGCTAATGATCAAGGGGGTGATCCGCCTTACCGATCTGCCGGCACCGGCGCAGGCCAAGCTGCTCAACCGCAGCCACGCGCGTGAAGCGCTGGGCGGGTTGAACAGTCTGATCAATGAAGAAGAAGACGGGATGATCTGATCCGGCCACGCTGGGGCAGCCGAGCGAAATATCCAAGGCAATGAAAAAGGACGCGACCTCGGTCGCGTCCTTTGCATTTCAGCCCCGACCAAGCTGCGATCAGTTGGCCGCCCACGGCCCCGGCTCACCGAACAGCCGACCCTGTACGCCCTGGATGCCCATCTCGCGCAACACCTGCAGTTCGCCTTCGGTTTCCACGCGCTCGGCGATCAGCGGCAAGTCGATGCTGTTGGCAGCGCGCTGGATGGCCTCGATGAACAGGCGCTTGTCGTTCTCCAGATCGATGTGGCGGATGTAGCTGCCATCCACCTTCAGCCAGGCCAGACCGAGGCGCGCCAGGTTGCCGATCATGCTGAAACGCCCGCCGAAGTGCTGCAGGCTGAGGTTGAAGCCCAGCGCGTGGAGGCGATTGTTCAGGCGCTCCAGCGCCGCCTGTTCGGGCAGGCGACTCTCTTCCAGCTCCAGCGTCAGGCGCGCACCGAAGGCGCTGTGCTGGGCCAGTTTGTCCAGCACCGCGTTCAGCGCCGTGGAGTCCTCCAGGGTTGCGCCGGAGAGGTTCATCGCCAGCGACTTGTCGTGACTGGCCATCTGCGCCAGCACCAGTTCAAGCATGATCAGGTCGAGACGCGCGGACCAGCCGAAGCGCTCGATCCACGGCAGGAAACGGCCGGCGGGAATCAGCGTGCCGTCTTCGCCCAGCAGTCGGGACAGCACCTTGTAATGCAGCACACGGCTGGTTTCGTGGCTATCCACCACCGGCTGGAAGAACAGCTGGAAGCGTTTGTGCAGCAAGGCCTGGTCGAGCAGCGCGTGCCAGGCGTGGGTTTCGTCGCCGGGCTGCGGCTCGCCGGCGTGTTCGACGCAGGTCCAGCAACGCTCGGCCTGCCCTTCGGCCTGGGTCAGCGCCTCATCGATCTGGGTCAACAGCGCCGCTGCGGAGATCGCCGGACTGAACGGAGCCAGGCCCATGGTAGCCACCGGCAGCACGTCGGTGGCGCCGGTTGCATGCAGGCTGGCCAGCGCGCTCTCCAGGCTGGTCGCCAGTTGTTCGGCCTCCTCGCGCACCAGGCCCGGCACCAACAGGGCGAACTCGCCGCCGCGGGTCCGGGCGATCAGCACGTCGCTGCGCGTCGGCGCGACCTGCTGGCGCAGCAGTTCGCCAATGGCGGTAAGCAACTGGTCGGTACGCTGGCCGCCCAGTCGGGCGTTCATGCCGATCAGGTCGTTGACCCGCAGCAGCAGCAGGTAACCGTGGCTGGCCTGTTCCTCGGTGCCCAGGCGGTTCTGCAGCTGCATGTCGAAATAGCGGCGGTTGGCCAGGCCGGTGAGGCTGTCCTGATAAGCCTCTTCACGCAGCTTCTCGCTGCGCAGCGCCTGCTCCTGGAACAGCGTCTTGAGCTTCTCGACCATCTGGTTCATCGCCTGCACCACCCGGCGCAGCTCCGGCGTGCGCGGCAGGTTCGGCAGGCTGAGGAATTCGCGACGGGCGATGGCGTGGGACTGCTCGACCATGTAATCCAGCGGACGCAACTGGCGGCGCAGCAGGAAGGCGCCGATCAGGCAGCTGACCAGGCCGCAGGCCAGCAGCCAGCCGAGGCTGCCCAGCGCATTGCGCCACAGGCGGGCGACGGCGAACATCGGATGGCTGACCACCTCGACCCGCGCTGCCTGCTCCCAGCCTCGGCTGACGATGGCGTCGCCACCGGCCGGTTCCAGGCCGATCATCCTGACGAACCAGGCCGGCACCGAGGGCACGTCCGGCGCGCCGCTGCGCTCGACGATGACGTTGCCGCTGGCCAGGTCGACCACGCGGATGCTGGCGTAGTAGCCGCTGTCGAAGATCGAGCTGACCATCAGCTCGACCATCGCCGGATCGTCGATGTTCGGCGTCAGCGACAGGCCGAGGGCCGTCGCCGCGTCCTGTGCGTGCGAGCGCAACTGGTTGGTGTATTGCTCGCGCGAGCTT
Organism: Pseudomonas sp. UBA5782; assembly: GCA_002418465.1. Taxonomy (GTDB): domain Bacteria; phylum Pseudomonadota; class Gammaproteobacteria; order Pseudomonadales; family Pseudomonadaceae; genus Pseudomonas_O. Next base: position 7,065 of record DIEE01000293.1, read on the forward strand.
TCCAGGCCGACCAGGAAACTACCGCTGAACGCCACCACCAGAAACAGGCAGATGGCGAGCAAGAGCTGTTTGAACAGAGACATCGTTTCTCCTATTGAGGCAAGTCCGTGGGGAAACCCTCGGCTTCCATCTTTTTCAGCAGGTCCTGCCAGCGCGACAGCCGCTTGCTGTCGCCGACCCGTTTGTTGCCCGCGGCGCCCTGCAGCCAGAGACCGTCGGCATTGAAGGCATAAACCGGCAGCAGGTCCTTGCGCTCGCTCGCTGGTCGAATGCTCTCGATCAGGTTGTCCAGTACCAGCGGTACCGCTTCGGGGGTTTCGTAATAGGTCAGGACCATGTGCGCCTGGTTCAGCTTCAACGCCTTGACGTAGGTGATGCGCAGCTTGTCGCTGGGAATCCCCAGGTGGCGCAGGCTCATGTACTTGGCGATGGCGAAATCCTCGCAGTCGCCGCCGCCCACGCGCAACGCCTCGACCGGTGTAGCCCAGTAATCGTCGGCATTCCACAGGGTGCGATCGTCGGTGAATTCCAGCGAACGGTTGAAGAAGTCGTTCACTTCGCGCATCTGCTGATCGACTGGTTTGCCAGCCTCTTCCTCCAGCAGCTTCTGCCAGGCGTTGATCCGTCCGCGACCGGCGCCAAGCGGGCCGTAGAGCGATTCGGCGCGCTGGGTGATCAGGGAGAAATTCCAGTCGGCCTGCAGCGAGCCAATCGCCACGCCCAGCAGCAGGCACAGCAGCGCCGTCAGCCAGCAGCGCCGGCGTCGGGCGCAGAACCTGACGGAGCCTTCAACCAAAGCGTGGATTCCAAACAAAGCGGCGCGAGCGCGTCGAAGCGGCCGCGGGCCGCTCGACGAGCGTCTTCATGAGGAAGGAATGGTGCGTGCTGGCGGGGGAAAAGACAATGGCACTCTGGAACCGCGACGAGCGCCGCTCATCACGGCTGGCGGGCGCTGCAGCGGCGCCCGAGGTCGCTGGCAGGCCGCGTTCAGCGACGCGGCATGCCGTGGATCACACCCCCCTGCGGGCGACCCTGCGGGCGCGAGCCGCCGTAACCAGGCGGGCCGTAATGACGCTGCGGCTGGTAATAGCGCGGTGGTGGCGGTGGACGACGGTACTCATGGCGTGGCGGCGCCTGGCGATAACGGTAGTTGTCGTTGCGAAAATCTTCCCGATAGTAGTAACGACCGTCGTTCCAGCGCCGTTCGATGGGCGCGGCGCGGTAGTAATCGTAGGAGTCGTAACGCTGCACGTTATAGCCGCCGTAACCACCGCCACTGTAGATGCGCACGCCATCGGCGTCGGCATAGGGCGAGGCGCAGCCAACCAGGGAAAGTCCAATTACAGCGAAAAAAAGGGCTTTGAGTGACATGGGCGGCCTCCTGAGACCGCTGAGAACCGGTTTACGGTCTGGCGTGCATCGGCCATTCGCGAACGGGTTCTGGGAAAGCGTCGACGGCTGTCGACACCCGGGATTCGCTCCCTGCCAGCTTGGACAACGAATCGGCGGTTTTGCTGTGTGACGGCGCAACGCTTTGATTTCCAGTTATTTCGTGCACCAGCAGAGGGCATACCAAGCCCCCCTCGCCCCTTGTCCATATCCGGCGCAGCGCCCGTATCGCGGGGATTTGTCGCAGGTTGGCACGTCATTCGCTTTGCTCCGGTTGTGCAGGAGCTGCCCAGATCACCGGGTACGGCACCACAATTTGCAAATAGCCGACTAGGGTTCCGGCTCGCCGCCTTCGGGTGAAGCGGGTGTCTGGTCCGAGAGTTGGCGACCTCCAGTCGAGGTTACACGGCGGGATAAAAGCCCGGGAGAACGCGCGCCTCTGTACGCAGAGGATAGGTCGCGCAGCTCCTGCCCGCCCCGAAACGAACTGGAGGTTACATGCACGATCCCCGCTCCCTCGCCTTCCTCGTCGCCATGCCCGCTGGCGCCACAGGCGACCTCGTTCCGCGTTTCACCTCCCGCTGCACTCAAGGCCGGCCCTGATGCGCGCGCCCGCCCGACGCTGTTCCGCTCTCCGCACAAGGACACGCCCATGCGTCTGATCAACCGCTATCCGGATCGGCCGAGCCGGCTGCTTCTGGTGCTCATGCCCTTCGCCCTGCTGTTGCTGGTGTACTTCATCGGCTCGGCGGATCGCCTGGCGGAGAACCCCAACGACAAGCTGCTGCCGAGCGCCGCGCAAATGGTCGATGCCGTGAATCGCCTGGCCTTCGAGGCGGACAAGCGTTCCGGCGACTACCTGTTCTGGGGCGACACGCTGTCCAGCCTGCAGCGCCTTGGCATGGGCCTGGGCGTCGCCGCGCTGCTCGGCCTGTGCCTGGGCATCGCCGCCGGCAGCCTACCGCTGTTCGGCGCGCCGCTGTCGCCGCTGATCGGCGTGCTGTCGATGGTGCCGCCGCTGGCGATCCTGCCGATCCTGTTCATCGTCTTCGGCCTCGGCGAGCTGTCCAAGGTGATGCTGATCGTGATCGGCGTTACCCCGGTACTGGCCCGCGACCTCGAACAGCGCGCCCGCGAGATTCCCAGCGAACTGCTGGTCAAGGCGCAGACCCTCGGCGCCAGCACCTGGACGCTGATCCTCCGGGTGATCCTGCCGCAACTGCTTCCACGCCTGCTGATCGCCCTGCGCCTGGCGCTCGGCTCGGCCTGGCTGTTCCTCATCGCCGCCGAGGCGATCGCCTCCACCGACGGCCTCGGCTACCGAATCTTCCTTGTGCGCCGCTACCTGGCGATGGACGTGATCCTGCCCTATGTCGCCTGGATCACCCTGCTCGCCTGGCTGATGGACCTCGGTCTCAAGAACCTCACGCGACTGGCCTTTCCCTGGTACGAAGGGGGCCGGGCATGATCGAAGTACGCAATCTGTGGAAGCAGTACGGCGACCAGACCGTGCTCGAACGCATCAACCTGACCATCAAGGAAGGCGAGTTCTGCTCGCTGGTCGGCGCCTCCGGCTGCGGCAAGTCGACCTTCCTGCGCNNCAAAAAAAAAAGCCGCTGGCCGATGAGCCGGACAGCAGCCGCGGCGTGGTATTCCAGCGCTATTCGGTGTTCCCGCATCTGTCGGTGCTGGACAACGTCGCCCTTGGCCTGGAACTGCCGCGCGCGCCCTTGCTCGGTCGCCTGCTCGGCAGCGCCAAGGCCGACGCCCGCGAGCAGGCGCGCCAGCTGCTGCAGCGGGTCGGCCTGAGCCATGCGCTGGACAAGTACCCGGCGCAGCTCTCCGGCGGCATGCAGCAACGTCTGGCGATCGCCCAGGCGCTGATCATGAAGCCGCGCGTGCTGCTCCTCGACGAGCCCTTCGGTGCGCTCGATCCGGGCATCCGCAAGGACATGCACGCGCTGCTGCGCGAGCTCTGGCAGGAAACCCGGCTGACCGTGTTCATGGTCACCCACGACCTCAACGAAGGTTTCAGCCTGGCCAGCCGCGTGCTGGTCTTCGACAAGCTGCGCGTCGATCCCCACGAACCGGGCGCCTATGGCGCGCGCATCACCTACAACATCCCGCTCAGCCGACGCCGCGAACCGACGCCGCTGGCTGCAGTGGTCACGTCGCCCGGCAGCCCAGCCGCGGCCCTGATCCCGAGGTAATTGCCATGACTTCGAGCTTGCCCCTGCGCCCCACCCTCTACCAGGAAACCGTTCCCGGCGGCGGTCACACCTCCTTCGTCCTCAAGCGCGGCCAGTTGCTGCGCATCACCGATCTCGAAGGCGGCGCCAACGTCAGCCTGATGCTGCTCAATGCCGCCGAGAAGAGCGAACGGCTGAACCTGCCGGACACCCTCAAGTGCCAGCACACCGCCAAGCTGACCACCGGCCACTGCCTGTATTCGGACATGGGCCGCGTGCTGGCGGCGATCACCGCCGACACCTGCGGCTGGCACGACAGCTTCGGCGGCCTGCTCAACGCCGCCGAGGTGAAGGAAAAGTACGGCGAAGGCCGCTACCAGGAACTGCGCAACGGCTTCTTCCGCAACGGCGTGGACAACCTGCTGGTGGAAATGGGCAAGTGGAACCTCGGCCTGGCCGATCTGCTGATGGTGCTCAACCTGTTCAGCAAGGTCAGCGTCGACGGCGACGGCTACTTCCATTTCGAGGCGGAGAACTCCAAGGCCGGCGACTACATCGAGCTGTACGCGCCGATGGACTGCCTGGTCGTGCTCACCGCGCTGCAGCACCCGATGGACCCGAACCCCGACTACGCGCCCAAGCCGGTCCAGCTGAGCTGGAGCCAGGTCGCCAGCGATGGCATCAGCGTGCTCTGCCGCACGTCGCGTCCGGAAAACGGCCGCGGCTTCCACAACACCGAACGTCTGTACCTCTGAGGGCTGCCGCCATGTCCCTGACCACCAGCGAAAAACATTCCGACGCCGCCACCCGCACCTACATCCCGGCGGGCGAACCGAGCCTGACCGAGCTGAAAGCCGGGCAGACCCTGCGCATCCATGACCTGGAAGGCAACCAGGCGGTCGACACGCTGTTCTTCAGCGCGCGCAACCCGCGTGAGCGTTACGACGCCCAGCGCACCCTGCGCAAACAGAACCGCGTCTACCTGACCACCGGCACGGTGCTCTGGTCCAACCTCGGCAACCCGATGCTGACCATCGTCGCCGACACCTGCGGCCGCCACGACACCCTCGGCGGCGCCTGCGCGCAGGAGAGCAACACCGTGCGCTACGCCCTCGACAAGCGCTACATGCACAGCTGCCGCGACAACTTCCTGCGCGCCAGCCTGCATGACGGCCGCCTGAGCAAGCCGGACATCGCACCGAACATCAACTTCTTCATGAACGTCCCGGTGACTCCGGAAGGCGGGCTGACCTTCGAGGACGGCATCTCCGCACCGGGCAAGTACGTCGAGCTGCGTGCCGAGATGGACGTGATCGTGCTGATCTCCAACTGCCCGCAGCTGAACAACCCGTGCAACGGCTGGAACCCGACCGCGGCCGAGCTGCTGGTCTGGGAGTGACGCAACGTCCCGGAAGGACAACCGCAGGATGGGTTGAGCCCGCGATACCCATCGCTCTCCAACGCCGGCCCTGATGGGTATCGCTTCGCTCGACCCATCCTACGAATACGCAACGCCCTCACCCTCCGACAGGGATGAGGAAATACAGAGATACCACCCGCCACGGACGACCGTGGTGCCTACCGAATAGCGGCGGGACGCCCCGCCCCTTCATGGGGAACACCTCATGTTCAGCACGCTGCTGATCGCCAACCGCGGCGCGATTGCCTGCCGCATCCTGCGAACCCTGCGCACGCTGCAGGTGCGCGGTATCGCCGTGTACTCGGAAGCGGACGCCGCCAGCCTGCACATCAGCCAGGCCGACGAAGCCTTCAGCCTCGGCGAAGGCCCGGCGGCCGGAACCTATCTTGACGTCGCCAAGCTGCTCGACATCGCCCGCCGCAGCGGCGCCCAGGCGATCCACCCCGGCTATGGCTTCCTCTCCGAAAACGCCGCCTTCGCCGAAGCCTGCGAGGCCGCCGGCATCGCCTTCGTCGGGCCGACGCCCGAGCAGCTGCGCGTGTTCGGCCTCAAGCACACCGCCCGCGCGCTGGCCAAGCAGCATGGCGTGCCGATGCTCGAAGGCACCGAACTGCTGGAAAACCTCGACGCCGCGCTCGCCGCCGGCGAACAGGTCGGCTACCCGGTGATGCTGAAAAGCACCGCCGGCGGCGGCGGCATCGGCATGCGCGTATGCCGTTCGGCGCAGGAACTCGCCGACGCCTTCGACGCGGTGAAACGCCTCGGGCAGAACAACTTCAGCGATTCGGGTGTGTTCATCGAGAAGTACATCCAGCGTGCCCGCCACCTGGAAGTGCAGGTGTTCGGCGACGGCCAGGGCGAGGTACTCGCCCTCGGCGTGCGCGACTGCTCGGTGCAGCGGCGCAACCAGAAGGTACTGGAAGAAACCCCGGCGCCGAACCTGCCGGCCGGCATGGCCGAGGAGCTGTGCGCGGCGGCGATCAAGCTGGCCAAGGCGGTCAGCTACCGCAGCGCCGGCACCGTCGAATTCGTCTACGACAGCGAGGCCGAGCGCTTCTACTTCCTCGAAGTGAACACGCGCCTGCAAGTGGAGCATGGCGTCACCGAACAGGTCTGGGGCGTCGACCTGGTGCGCTGGATGATCGAGCTGGCATCCGGCGACCTGCCGCCGCTGGCCGAGCTGG
>DIEE01000294.1 GCA_002418465.1 Pseudomonas sp. UBA5782
TGATTGCCGAAGGCATCATCGGCGCCGTGAAAGAAGTCGGCGTGAAGATCCCGGTGGTCGTCCGTCTGGAAGGCAACAACGCTGAGCTGGGCGCCAAGGTCCTGGCCGAAAGCGGCCTGAACATCATCGCGGCAACCAGCCTGACCGACGCTGCAGAGCAAGTGGTCAAAGCTGCGGAGGGCAAGTAATGAGCGTCCTGATCAATAAAGACACCAAAGTCATCTGCCAGGGCNNCGGCGTGACCCCGGGCAAGGGCGGCACCACTCACCTGGGCCTGCCGGTGTTCAACACCGTCAAGGAAGCCGTGGAGCAGACCGGCGCTACCGCTTCGGTGATCTACGTTCCGGCTCCGTTCTGCAAGGACTCGATCCTGGAAGCGGCATTCGGCGGCATCAAGCTGATCGTCTGCATCACCGAAGGCATCGCGACCATCGACATGCTGGAAGCCAAGGTCAAGTGCGACGAGCTGGGCGTAGTCCTGATCGGGCCGAACTGCCCGGGCGTGATCACTCCCGGCGAGTGCAAGATCGGCATCATGCCGGGCCACATCCACCTGCCGGGCAAAGTAGGCATCGTGTCGCGTTCCGGCACCCTGACCTACGAAGCCGTCAAGCAGACCACCGACGCCGGCTTCGGCCAGTCGACCTGCGTGGGCATCGGTGGCGACCCGATTCCGGGCTCGAACTTCATCGACATCCTCAAGCTGTTCCAGGCTGATCCGAAGACCGAAGCGATCGTCATGATCGGTGAGATCGGTGGTTCCGCCGAAGAAGAAGCCGCTGCCTTCATCAAGGCCAACGTGACCAAGCCGGTGGTTTCCTACATCGCTGGTGTGACTGCTCCGGCAGGCAAGCGTATGGGCCACGCCGGCGCGATCATCTCCGGCGGTAAAGGCACTGCGGACGAGAAGTTCGCCGCCCTGCAGGACGCCGGTGTGAAAACCGTGCGTTCGCTGGCCGACATCGGCAAGGCCCTGGCCGAGCTGACCGGCTGGGAAGTCAAGAAAGCCTGAGGCTGACTTGATGCGAGAGAGGCCACCTTCGGGTGGCCTTTTCTTTTTCCGCCGCTCTGGAATGGGCCCTCAAGCCTTAAGCCGAGCGGTCGATAAGTCGTTATCGCTCTGCACGTCGTCCGTTGCGGGCTCATGCAATTGAAGGAAACCGTTCCATGCAGTGGTTCGCCAACCTGCGCATCGCACTGAAGATGGCCATCGTTCCGGCGATGCTCTGCCTGTTGCTGATCGCGCTCGGCATCGTTTCGTCGCTGTCCCTGCGCAGCATCGCCAACCGCGTGCACGTGGTCACCCAGGACCTAGGGCCGGGGATGGACCGGGTCGCCAAGGTCACCGATAGCATGGCGCGGCTGCAGTTGAGCGTGCGGCACTACGCGCGCAGTGGCGATCCGGCGGCCGAACAGCAGTTTCTGCAGCTGGACCGCGATCTCGGCGCCGCGCTGGAGCAGACCGGCGCGCACCTGCACGATCCGCAGCGCCGGCAACTGCTGGCCAACATCGAGGGACTGCACACGCAGTACAGCGAGCTGTTCCGCGAGTCTCTGGTGCCGCTCAGCCAGCAGCATCGGCAACTTGTCAGTGGCGAATTGGCCCAGCATGGTCCGGCGATCGAGAAGATCCTCAGCTCGATCCTGGAAAACGCCCAACAGGATTTCAACCTCGACGCGGTGTTCTACTCCAGCGCAGCGATGCGCCACCTGCTGCTGGGTAGTCAGTACCTCTACCAGTTCCTCCAGGAAAACCAGCCCGAACAGGTCAAGTCGTTTCAGACCGAGCTGGGCAACGCGCAGAGCACCATGAGCGTGCTGCGCGACCGCACCAGCAGCCAAAGTACCCAGGACAAGCTGAACAGCGCGCTGCAGAGCCTCGACCTGTACAAGGCGGCGGCGGACAAAGCCGTGCAACTGGTGGGCGAGCGCAACGCCACACTGCAGAAAATGGACGCCATCGACCCGCAGATCGCCGACCTCGCCACGCAGCTGCAGCAGAGCATCATGCAGTCGATGGCTGCCGCGGCCACCGACGCCGACGACACCGTGGCCGGCGTCAATCTGCTGTTCTGGGGGCTGGTTCTGGCAGCGCTGCTGGTGGCCGGCCTGACCGCCTACGCGGTGGGCGCGGCGCTGGTGCGCCCGCTGGGGCGGATCAACGTTATGCTCAAGGACATGGCGGCCGGGGAGGGTGACCTGACCCGGCGCCTGCCGATCCAGAGCCAGGACGACATTGGCCAACTGGCGCAGAATTTCAACCAGTTCGTCGAGAAGATAAGGCGCACCGTGGCCGAGGTTTCCAATGCGTCGAACACCCTGCAGAAAGCCGCCGAGGACCTGCAGGATTCCGCCGAGAGCGCGCACCGCGACGTGCAGCAGCAGCGCGACGAGAGCGACCAGATCGCCTCGGCGATGGTGCAGATGGCCGCCAGTGCCCAGGAAATGTCCGGAAACGCGCGCGCCGGTCAGGCGCTTTCGCAGGATGCGCGCAGCGCGGCCAGCCTCGGCCTGGCGCGGGTCCAGGCCAATCGCGAGGCGATGCTCAGCCTGTCCGCCAAGGTCGACGGCCTGGCCACGGTGATCGAGTCGCTGCGTGCCGACAGTGGACGCATCGGCTCGGTGCTCGGCGTCATCGGCGGGATCNNAACGCCGCCATCGAGGCGGCGCGGGCCGGCGAGATGGGCCGCGGTTTTGCCGTGGTGGCGGACGAAGTGCGTTCGCTGGCGCAGCGCACGCAGCAGTCCACCGAGGAAATCCAAGAGATCATCCAGACCCTGCAACGGCGCACGCAGTCGTCCATCGAGATGATGAGCGACAGCCAGCAGGCGGTCGGCCACGCCCGCGAGCAGGCCGAGCAGACCAGCGAGTCGCTCGGCGGCATCACCGTGGCGGTGGATGCGATCGACGAGAACATCCAGTCGATGGCGACCGCGGCGCAGGAGCAGGCGAGTGTCGCCGACATGGTCGGCAACAGCGTGCTGCGCGCCAACCAGATCAGCGGCCAGACCTTCGATACCGTCGAGCGCACGCGCCGCTCGGCGCAGGACATCCGCCAGCTGGAGGGCCAGCTGGGGCGTTTGATCGAGCAATTCCAGGTCTGAGCGATTCTCCCGAAAAGCCATGAGATGCCCGCGTTATGGCGGGCGTGGATGGGGTGCGGCTGGCTATAATCGCCGCCGGATCACAAGGAGGTCGCATGTCCGTTTCTGCCGTTTACCTGCACCATCTGCTGGCGTTGAGCTGGTTCATCATTTGCTGGGCCGGCTACACCCGCTACGCCAGCTGGAAGGGTCGCGACACCGCCTGCCTGGCCAGCGTGCTGCACCTGTACCGCGAAGACTGGATGCGTCGCATGCTGCTGCGCGACAACCGTATCGCCGACGCCAATGTGATCGGCCATCTCGAACGCAACGCCTCGTTCTTCGCCTCCAGCACGCTGATCATCCTCGCCGGCGTGCTCACCGTGCTCGGCTCCAGCGATCGCGCGGTGTCGCTGCTGGCCGACCTGCCGTTCGTCAAGGACGCTACCCGCCAGCTCTCCGAACTGAAGTTGCTCGGCCTGGCGGTGGTCTTCGTCTACGCGTTCTTCACCTTCAGCTGGTGCATGCGCCAGTACAACTTCGCCTCGACGCTGATCGGTTCGGCGCCGATGATCGGCGAGCGCCACGTCAGCGAACTGGAGCGCAAATCCTTCGCCGAACGCGCGGCGCGGGTGATCTCGATGGCCGCCAACCAGTTCAACTTCGGTCTGCGCGCCTACTATTTCGGCATGGCCATGCTCGGCTGGTTCATCCATCCGTGGCTGTTCATGCTGGTCACCTCGGGGGTGGTGGTCGTTCTCTACCGCCGTGAGTTCCACTCCGATGTACTGAAGGTCATGGTCTACACCCCCACTCAAGCGGCCGAGCCGCCCAAGGAGAAAAACGAATGAGCCTGCCTTTCTGGTGTGTATTCATCGCTGCCCTGCTGATCTACGTCGCCAAGCTGCCGGTCGCGAAAGCGATGAGTGTCGAGGGCGGCGGCTACGACAACCGTCATCCGCGCGCGCAGCAGGCGCGCCTGACCGGATTCGGCGCACGGGCGCTGGCGGCGCACCTCAACAGCATCGAGATATTTCCGCTGTTCCTCGCCGGCGTGCTGATGGCGCACACCACACAGACCCAGGGCTGGCTGGTCGATGCGCTGGCGGTCATCTTCGTCATCAGCCGTATCGTCTACCTGTGGTTCTACTGCATCGGCCTGACCTGGCAGCGCAGCCTGGTGTGGTTCGTCGGCCTGGCGTGCTGTCTGCTACTGATGCTCACGCCGACGCTCTGATAAGCGTTCGCCGGACAAAAGAAAAGGCCCGCTTTTGGCGGGCCTTTCTTGTGACGTTGGTAAACGTGCGATACGCGCTTACTTGTTGGCTTCCGGTGCCGGAGTGGTGGCCGGTGGCGGCGGAGCCTGGCCATCGTCCTGGGCTTCTTCGGCCGCTTCCTGATTCGCTTCGTTGGTGTCCTCGGCCGCTTTGCTCTGCTCTTCGGCTGCCTTGTTGGCGTGCTCCTGAGCTTCGTTGGCGTGCTCCTGGGCATCCTGTTGCTTGTTCTCGGAACCACTGTCGCAGGCTGCAAGGCCCATGCTGGCCGCCAGGATCAAGGCGAGGGGCAGGGATTTGTTCATTTTGTATTTCTCCTCAAGGGTGACCTTCCAAATCTCACCCTGTTTGAACGGTGCGTTTACACCTAAGTTCCTTATCTACCGAGCAAAAACTCCCGCGGGAAGCTTCCGGACTGCCTGGCGCACAGCGGAGCGGGTATCATCGGCGGCAGAAAAACAACCTGGAAATGCCCCATGAGTGAGACCGCCATCGTCGAGAAAGCCACGCGTTTCCTCTCCGCGTTGCGCCACTGTCAGGTGCTCGGCATGCAGGTCCATGCCGGCGATGCGCAGGGCCTGACGTTGCGTCTGCCGTACAGCAGCCAGATCGTCGGCAACCCGGAAAGCGGGGTGATTCACGGCGGCGCCATCACCACGCTGATGGACACCACCTGCGGCATCTCCACAGTCTGCGTGCTGCCGGAATTCGAGATCTGCCCGACCCTCGACCTGCGTGTCGACTACATGCACCCGGCCGAGCCGCACAAGGACGTCTTCGGTTTCGCCGAGTGCTACCGGGTCACCGAAAACATCATCTTCACTCGCGGCTACGCCTACCAGGACGATCCCGAGCAGCCCATCGCCCATGTGGTCGGCACCTTCATGCGCATGGGCAAGGCCGCCCGCGCGGGCTCGCCGATCAGGCGCGAGATCCAGGGCGGTGACGCATGAGCACGCTGGACCTCAATCAGCAGGTGCGTGACGCCCACGAGAAGAACGACTACGACGGTCTGATCGCACTCATTCCCTATGCGCAGCTGCTCGGCGTGGAATGCCTGCGCCTCGGCGAGGACATGGTCTTCCGCCTGCCGGCAAACAAGGACCTGATCGGCAACCCGACGCTGCCAGCGATCCACGGCGGCGTCATCGCCGGCTTCATGGAACAGGCCGGCCTGCTACATCTGCTGATGTTCATGGGCATTCCGCACATGCCAAAGATCATCGACTTCTCTATCGACTACCTGCGCGCCGGGCAATACCGCGACACCTACGCGCAATGCCAGGTGTGGCGCCAGGGCCGGCGCGTGGCCAACGTCGCGATCACCGCCTGGCAGGGCAAGCAGAGCGAGCCGATCGCCACCGCGCGTGCGCATTTCAAGGTCGACAAGCCTTGAGCGAACTGTTTTCGCCGCTGACCACCGCGGGTATCGACGGGCTGCTGATGCTCAGCGGCCTGCTGCTGATCGTCATCGGCCTGCTCTGGCTGGTACTGCTGGCGTTCCGCAGCAGTCTGCTGTGGGGCATCGGCACGCTGCTGCCGCCGCTGACCCTGCTGTTCGTCCTGCGCCGCTGGCGTGTGGCGCGCAAGGCCGTGCTGCTCGGCGCGCTGGGTTTCATTCCGCTGGTGGTGGGGCTGACGATGATGGCCGGCAGCGAGCCGCAGCGCCTCGACCAACTGCTCAGCCTCGACTGGGCGCGACGCGAGCCGAGCCTGCCACCGGAGCTGAACATCCGTCTCAACGGGCAGTTCAACGGTCAGCGCTTCGCGCCGCAGCGGGGTGAGCTGATCGACGGGCTGCTCAGCCTGCGCGAGGAGGGCGAGGGCGGTGCTCACCGTGAGTTGCGCATCCGCCTGCAGCGAACAGCTAGCGGCGCCGTGCGCCTCGACGTGTTGCCCGAGGACCGCGCCGGTCTGGCGGAAATCGAGCTGAGCTGGCTGGCGCCGAACAGCCAGTTGCCGCAGGTGCGCGAGCTGAGCGAGGGCTACACGCTGCACCTCGATTTGCAGCCGCTGGCACCGAACAAGCTCGCCGGCGACTTCCACCTGGCGCTGCCGGCACCCTTCGCGACCAACCTCAACGGCCGTGTCGAACTGTTCACCGTNNGGCCGTGTCGAACTGTTCCCCGACCGGTTGCGCTACCGCGACGGCCTCGTCGACACCCGCCAGGACAACGAGGACACGCTGCGCTACGTGGTCGGCGATTATCTGCAACGCCGCTTCGCCACCCGCGAGGTGCGCGTGCAGCCGCTGACAGGGCTGAGCTGGCCGATGAGCGAGGCCGAGGTGAACGTGCAGGCGTCGGTCGCAGGTCGTCCGCAACGGCTGCAGGTGCAGTTGAAGAAGAATCCGCTGCGCGGTTGGGTGGTGCAGGGCGACCATTATCCGCCGGTCGCGAGCGAACAGCC
>DIEE01000172.1:0-216 GCA_002418465.1 Pseudomonas sp. UBA5782
TGCCGGCGGCGATCAGGCGCGCGTCGAGGTCGCGAACCTGGGCGGCGCTGTACAGGGCGGTGGGCAGATCGTCGCGTGGATGCGGCATGTGCAACTCCAATGTCTGGCAGAATTATACCTACCTCGCCCCTCGGTTTCTCCGCTCGCCATGTCCAGCTCACCACCCGATCTCGCCCAGCTCGCGCAGTCCATCAAGGACTGGGGCCGCGAGCTGGG
>DIEE01000172.1:221-7093 GCA_002418465.1 Pseudomonas sp. UBA5782
GGCGAGATGGACTATATGGCCGCGCACGGAACGAAACGTTCGCGCCCCGACGAGCTGGTGCCCGGCACCCTGCGCGTGGTCTCGCTGCGAATGGATTACCTGCCCGGCGACACGCGCATGAGCCAGCGCCTGGCCGAACCGCAGAGCGCCTACGTCTCGCGCTATGCGCTGGGCCGCGACTATCACAAGCTGATCCGCAAACGCCTGCAACAGCTCGCCGAGCGTATCCAGGCGGTGATCGGCCCGTTCGGCCATCGCGCCTTCGTCGACAGCGCGCCGGTGCTGGAGAAGGCCATCGCGGAACAGGCCGGGCTAGGCTGGATCGGCAAGAACACCCTGGTGCTCAACCGCAAGGCCGGCAGCTGGTTCTTCCTCGGCGAACTGTTCGTCGACCTGCCGCTGCCGGTCGATGCGCCGCATGCCAGCGAGCACTGTGGCCGCTGCAGCGCCTGCCTGGACATATGCCCCACCGGCGCCTTCGTCGGCCCCTACGTGCTGGATGCGCGGCGCTGCATTTCCTATCTGACCATCGAACTCAAGGGCGCGATTCCCGAGGACCTGCGCGGGCTGATCGGCAACCGCGTGTTCGGCTGCGACGACTGCCAGATCGTCTGCCCGTGGAACCGCTTCGCCCGGCCCAGCGAGCAGGCCGACTTCCAGCCGCGCCACGGCCTGGACAACGCCGAGCTGGCCGAGCTGTTCCGCTGGAGCGAAGAGGAATTCCTCAGCCGTACCGAGGGCTCGCCGCTGCGCCGCGCCGGCTACGAGCGCTGGCTGCGCAACCTGGCGGTGGGCCTGGGCAACGCGCCCTCGACCATCGCGGTGATCGAGGCCCTGAAGCTGCGCCGCGAGCACCCCTCGGAACTGGTGCGCGAGCACGTGCAATGGGCACTGGCGCGGCATCGGGCGACGGCGGATTAGAAGGCCGGCGAACAAACTCAGTCCTGCAAGGAGTGCTTCGGAGTGCGCGCCTGCGAGCGTACTACCGTAGGGGCGAACGAGTTCGCCCCTACAAGAACCCTGCCCGCAGCGCTCTCAGACCTTGAGGAAATGCTCGCGGTAATAACGCAATTCGGCGATCGACTCGCGGATGTCGTCCAGCGCCTGGTGCGTGCCCTGCTTCTGGAAGCCGTCCTTGAGTTGCGGCGCCCACAGGCCGGCAAGGATCTTCAGGGTGGAGACGTCCAGGCTGCGGTAGTGGAAGTACGCCTCCAGGTTCTGCATGTAGCGATACAGGAAGCGCCGGTCCTGGCCGATGCTGTTGCCGCAGATCGGCGACTTGCCCTTCGGCACCCACTGCTCGAGGAAGGCGATGGTCTGCGCCTCGGCCTCGGCCGGGCCGATGGTGCTCTGGCGCACGCGCTGGGTCAGGCCGCTCTCGCCATGGGTACGGGTGTTCCACTCGTCCATGCCGGCGAGCAGCTCGTCGCTCTGGTGTACGGCGATCACCGGGCCTTCGGCGAGTACGTTGAGCTCGCTGTCGGTGACGATGGTCGCCATCTCGATGATGACGTCGGTATCCGGCTCGAGACCGGTCATTTCCAGGTCGATCCAGATCAGGTTCTGCGGGTTCTGCATGATGGTTTCCTCTGCACTGGCCGGCAGTTTAACCAAAGCGCGGGCGCCGCGCGCCGTCAGCGTTTCGGCCGCCAGACCAGCAGGCGCGAGGCGCGCCAGTCGTCCAGCTCGACGACCTGCTCGGCCGGCACGCCGGGAATCTCGAAGCTGTTGCTGACCAGGCGCGCACCGACGCGCATCTGCGACCGCGCCTTTTCCCACAGCCGCGGCATCGGCGCCGGCGAGAGAAAGCAGTAGACCAGGTCGAACTCGCCCAGCCCGGCATTCCACAGGCTGCCATAACGAATTCGGCAGTTGCGCCGCGGCAGGCAGCGCAGCCAGGACAACGCGAAGCTCAGCGGCGCGTTCTCGACGCCGACGAAGCGCGCCTGCGGATACTCGCGTGCCAGCCGGCAGAGAGTGCCGCCGAGGCCGCTGCCCAGATCGATGAAGGCGAAGTCGGCGGGCAGCTCGCGCAGCAGATCGCTCAGCGCGCGCTCGCTGCGGCGGCCGGTGAGGTACAAAGGCACGCGCTCGCCGAGACTGTTCCAGTTCAGCAGCAGTAGGATCAGGAAACCGGCCAGAGGCACCCAGGCCGGCAGGTTGCCGGAGTTCAAGGCGATCAGCGCCGGCACGAAGGCCAGATTGATCGGCAGCCACCAGGCCGACAACCCCAGCCAGCGGCCGAGCAGCGCCGCCAGCAGGCCCTGGAGCAGCGCCGCGCCGAGCAGCGGCGGACGCCAATGCAGCAGATTCACCGCCAGCATCACCAGCGCCATCAGCAGCGCCGCGACCAGCAGTTGCACCAGCAATGCGAGCAGCAGCGGGAAGCGCCGGCCCAGCTCGTTCAATCCGCGAATCAGCATCCCAGGGCTCCCTAGCGGCCAGGCTGCGCAGTGTAATGGAGCCGCCGCGCGGCGCCAGTGGCGAAACCGCCCGCATGCTAGACTCGCCGGCCGAATCATCCAGCAGTCACCGCAGACCATGGCCAAACGCCAACTCAACCGCCGGCAAAGCTGGCGCATCGAGAAAGTCCAGGAAGAACGCGCCGCCCGCGCGGCCAAGCGTGAATCGCGCGCGCTCGACGAACTCGAAGGCGGCGACCTGGGGCCGGAGCAGACCGGCCTGGTGATCGCGCACTTCGGCGTGCAGGTCGAGGTGGAAGCCGAAGAAGGCGAGATTCGCGGCCAGGTGTTCCGCTGCCACCTGCGCGCCAACCTGCCGGCGCTGGTCACCGGCGACCGCGTGGTCTGGCGCGCCGGCAACCAGGGTAACGGCGTGATCGTCGCCCAGTTGCCGCGCAATTCCGAGCTGTGCCGGCCGGACAGCCGCGGCCAGCTCAAGCCGGTGGCGGCCAACGTCGACTTGATCGTGATCGTCTTCGCGCCGCTGCCCGAGCCCCACGCCAACCTGATCGACCGCTACCTGATCGCCGCCGAACACGCCGGCATCCGGCCGCTGCTGCTGCTGAACAAGGCCGATCTGGTGGATGAGCAGAACGGCCAGCGGCTGAATGCGCTGCTGACGGTGTATCGCCAGCTCGGCTACCCGCTGATGGAGGTCTCAGCGCACGAGGGCGGCGGCATGGAAGCGCTGCAGGCGCGCCTGGACGGACACGTCAGCGTGTTCGTCGGGCAGTCCGGGGTCGGCAAGTCATCTTTGGTGAACAGCCTGCTGCCGGGTGTCGATACCCGTGTCGGCGGGCTTTCCGAAGTCACCGGCAAGGGCACCCACACCACCACCACCGCACGACTGTTCCACTTTCCCGGCGGCGGCGAACTGATCGACTCCCCCGGCATCCGCGAATTCGGCCTCGGCCACGTCAGCCGCGACGATGTCGAAGCCGGCTTCATCGAGTTCGCCGACCTGCTCGGCACCTGCCGCTTCCGCGACTGCAAGCACGACCGCGAACCCGGTTGCGCACTGCTCAAGGCGTTGGAAGAAGGACGCATCCAGCCACAGCGAATGGCCAGTTACCGGCACATCATCGCCAGCCTGCCGGAAGCGGAGTTCTAGGAAGGTAAAGAGGGCGGCGTACGCTTCGCCGCCCCCGGTCTCAGCGTCGCTAGCTCACTGCCCGACGCGTCGCTCGACGCGCAACCTGCCCTGATCGAAGACGTTCTGCCGCGCAGCCGGATCGACCGACGGTGGTGCCTGGTTCGACGCACCCGGCACCGCGCCCGGTGCGGGAGCGGCCGGCGCACCCTGCTCGGGAGCAGGCGCCTCGGGTGCGTCCGCACCCGAGGCGGGCTGTCCATCGCTGCTCTGGCTGCCCTCGATGGCGCGTTCGGCCTTCTTGGTCAGCACGGTGATATCGATCCGACGGTTCACCGGATTCAGCGGATTGTCGCGATCGAAGGGCACCGACGAGGCATAGCCGACCACCCGCGCCACCTGCTCCTCCGGATAGCCGCCGATCACCAGCGCGCGCCGCGCGGCATTCGCCCGCCCGGCGGAAAGCTCCCAGTTGCCCATCCCACCCGCGCCATTGATGAAGGGCGTGGCGTCGGTGTGGCCGCTGATGCTGATCTTGTTCGGCACCGCCTTGATGGTGTCCGCCATGCTCAGCAGGATGTCCTCGAAGTACGGCTGCAACTGCGGGCTGCCGAGGGCGAACATCGGCCGGTTGGCGGCGTCCTGGATCTGGATGCGCAGGCCGTTGGGGGTGATCTCGAAGAGGATCTGGTCCTTGAAGCGCTTCAGCTCCGGGCTTTCGTCGACCTTGTTCTGCAGTTCCTGCAGGAGCAGTTCAAGGCGCTCGCTCTCCACCTGTTCGGCGAGTTTTTCCGCCTTCTCCGCTTCGATGGTCTTCGGATCGGTCTTGCTCGGATCCTTGCTCTCGTCGGTCTGCAGCTTGAGGTCTTCGCTGTCCGGGCTGATGCGAGTCTCGTCGCCGTCGGGCTGCGCCTGGATTTCCGGGTTGAGGGTGCGATCCGGCGCCGGCGTCGGCGTGCCGCCGAGGTCGATCACGTAGGGGCTGGCGCTTTCGGTGAAACCGATGGGGTCCTGGAAGTAGCCGGCGATGGCCTTCTTCTGCTCGGGGGTGGCCGAGGACATCAGCCAGAGCACCAGGAAGAACGCCATCATGGCGGTCGCGAAGTCGGCGAAGGCGATCTTCCAGGCACCGCCGTGGTGCCCGCCGGCGATCTTCTTGACGCGCTTTACGATGATCGGCTGATTGTTTTCCATGGTTCAGGCCTCAGCTGCCGCGCATCGCCTGTTCGAGCTCGGAAAAGCTCGGCCGGTGTGCCGGGAACAGCACCTTGCGGCCGAACTCCACGGCGAGGGTCGGCGGCATGCCGGACGCCGAGGAGACCAGGGTCGCCTTGATCGCCTCGTAGACGTTCAGCTCTTCCTTGGCATCGTGTTCCAGCGAGACGGAGAGCGGGCCGAAAAAGCCGTAGGCGGCAAGAATACCGAGGAAGGTACCGACCAGCGCCGCGCCGACGTGGGTGCCGAGTTCGGCCTGGGCCACTTCGCCGAGCAGCGCCATGGTCACCACGATGCCCAGTACCGCGGCGACGATGCCGAAGCCCGGCAGGCCGTCGGCGATGCGGTTGACCGCATGGGCCGGGTGCTCCAGCTCCTCCTTGATGCTGGTGAGCTCCATGTCGAAGAGGCCCTCCAGTTCGTGCGGCGCCATGTTGCCGGACGACATGATGCGCAGGTAGTCGCAGATGTAGGCGGTCATCGCGGCATCCTTGAGGATGCCCGGATATTTGCTGAAGATCGGGCTGGCGGCCGGGTCTTCGACGTCGGCCTCGATGGCCATCATCCCCTCGCGGCGGCTCTTGTTGAGGATCTCGTAGAGCAGCTTGAGGATTTCCAGGTAGTAGGCGTGGTTGAAGCGCGTGCCGAACATCTTCAGCGATTTCTTCAGCACATGCATGAAGGTGCTGCCGGGGTTGGCCTGGAGGAAAGCCCCCAGCGCCGCGCCGCCGATGATCATGACTTCGAAGGGCTGAATGAGTGCGCCGATCTTGCCGTGGGATAGCACGTATCCGCCGAGCACGCTGGCGAACACGACGATGATGCCGATGATTTTTGCCATATAAAGGGACGCTTGAGAGGAATAGAAAAGTGAGCCGCGGAAAACAGCCCTTCTATTTATCGGAAAATTTGCGCCAGACTATAGGCCCTCCCGGTTAAAAGCCAGCCGACCCCGCCATGCCTACCGAATTGCCCGTACCCCGCACGCTAGAAGGGTGGCTGAAACAGCTGGACGACATCCGTCTGCCGATACCGGCGGCGCGTCATCGCCAGGTGAGTCTTGCGTTATCCGACAGCCGCCGATCACTGCGCGAGATCGCCGACCTGATTGAAGATAGTCCAGCCTTGGCGCTTGCGGTGCTGCGCGAAGCCAATCGGCGCACGGGACCACTGGGCGAGCCGGCGGAAAGCCTCGAGCTGGCGCTCAACCGCCTTGGGCTGAAGCGCGCCGAGGAGCTGCTGCAACGGCTGCCGGCGCTGGACGAGCAGCAGATCCCGCAGGCGCTGCGGCAGATGCAACTGATCGGCCAGCACGCCAGCCAGCAGGCCAGCGGGCTGTTCGGCGCGCGCCTGGCGCGGCTCTGGCAGGAAATCCACTGGGGCAGCCTGCTGTTCCTCTCGCCGCTGTGGCCGCTGCTGGTGGCGCACCCGAAACTCTTCGCTACCTGGGAACAGCGGGTGCTCGGCCAGCACGAGCCGGCGAGCAAGGTCGAACGCGAACTGCTCGGCGTTCCCGCGGTGCGCCTGTGCCAGGTGCTGGCCGAACGCTGGCGGCTGCCGGCCTGGATCGCCCAGGGCTATGCCCTGCTCGGCAACGACCGCCGGCTGCTGGTCAAGGCGCTGCACATCGCCCGCGACAACGCCCATCCGCTGCACCAGCAACAGTTGCTCGACGCCGACGCGCCGTTGCGCCGCTGGCTGACCCAGCCGGCCAACACGGTGCTGCTGGCCAACGGCCTGGCGCTGTCCGCGCACGACGCCTGGGACAGCCCGCACAGCCTGCGCTGGCAGCGCTGGGCCGGGCTCTACCTGCAGACGCCGCTGGACGAGTTGCAGCAGGCGATTCACCAGCAGGCGGTGACCAGCGCGCGCCTGCACCGCTGCGATGCCGACCTCTGGCATCCGGCGCAGGCGCTGATCTGGCCCTGGCAGGCTCGCCGCCTGCAGCAGGCGCCGGCGCAGGCCGCGCCGCCCAAGGCCGATCAACTGGTGGAATGGCGTAAGCAGTGCGGCGAACTGCTCGCCGAGCCGAGCCGCTTCGCCAACGTGCCGCAGTTGCTGATCACCGCCAGCGCCGCCCTGAACGCCTGCGGCATGCGCCGCGG
>DIEE01000172.1:7116-14002 GCA_002418465.1 Pseudomonas sp. UBA5782
AACCTCGCCCCGGCGCACAGCCAGGTGCTGCAGCGCCTGCTCGCCGCGCCTGGCCAACTGCACCTGAGCCCGCAGAACCGCGCGCACTATTCGGCGCTGATTCCCGGCAGCCTGAAAGCGCTGTTCCCTGGCGAGCACCTATTGCTGCGCTCGATCGCGCACAACGGCAAGGTCGCGCTGCTGCTGGCGCTCGACCAGGGCGGCCTGCCGTTCGCCGACGTCACCCTGCAGGCGTTCGGCAAAACCGTGCAATGCATCGAGCGCGCCCTGGCCAGCTTCGCCCGGCGCGGGCGCTGAGCTTTCCGCTACAATCGGCCCTCGTTTCCTCTGCCGAAGGGTCCGCTATGTCCACCTTTTCCACCCTGCCGCTGGTGATCGAGCCCGCCGACCTGGCCAGCCGCCTGACGGCGCCGGAGCTGATCCTGGTCGACCTGACCAGCGCAGCGCGCTATGCCGAGGGCCACCTGCCCGGCGCGCGTTTCGTCGACCCCAAGCGCACCCAGTCGGGACAGTCCGCAGCGCCCGGCCTGGTACCGGCGCTGGACGATCTGCAGCGCCTGTTCGGCGAGCTGGGCCAGCGCGAAGACGCCGTCTACGTGGTCTACGACGACGAGGGCGGCGGCTGGGCCGGGCGCTTCATCTGGCTGCTCGACGTGATCGGACACCCGCACTACCACTATCTGAACGGCGGCCTGCCGGCCTGGATCGAAGAAGGCCTGCCGCTGAGCCGCGAAGTTCCTGCAGCAGCCGGTAGCCCGCTGCCGCTGACCCTGCACGAGGAGCCCACCGCCAGCCGCGAATACCTGCAGAGCCGTCTCGGCGCTGCCGACCTCGCCGTGTGGGACGCACGCGGCCCGCTGGAGTACAGCGGCGAGAAAGTGCTCGCGGCCAAGGGCGGACATGTGCCCGGCGCGATCAATTTCGAATGGACCGCGGGCATGGACCCGGCCCGCGCGCTGCGCATCCGCGAGGACATCGGCGAGCGCATCGCTGCCCTCGGGATCACCCCCGACAAGGAAATCATCACCCACTGCCAGACCCACCACCGCTCCGGCTTCACCTACCTGGTGGCCAAGGCGCTGGGCTACCCGCGGGTCAAGGGCTACGCCGGCTCCTGGTCGGAATGGGGCAATCACCCCGACACTCCCGTCGAGCGTTAAGGAAGCTTTTTCATGAAAGATCGTTTGTTCATCTTCATCCAGTACATCACCCCGCACCACCTGCTCTCGCGACTCGCCGGCTGCGTGGCCGAGTGCCGGGTGACCTGGTTCAAGAACGCCTTCATCAACTGGTTCGTCGGCCACTTCAAGGTCGACATGAGCCAGGCGCGGGTCGAAGACCCAACCGCCTACGAGAACTTCAACGCCTTCTTCACCCGCGCCCTGAAAGACGGCGCGCGGCCGCTCGACCCGACGCCGAACGCGATCATCTGCCCGG
Organism: Pseudomonas sp. UBA5782; assembly: GCA_002418465.1. Classification (GTDB taxonomy): domain Bacteria; phylum Pseudomonadota; class Gammaproteobacteria; order Pseudomonadales; family Pseudomonadaceae; genus Pseudomonas_O. Next base: position 8,554 of record DIEE01000172.1, read on the forward strand.
TCGACGGCGCGATCAGCCAGCTCGGCCCGATCGAAAGCGGGCGCATCTTCCAGGCCAAGGGCCACAACTACAGCGTGCTCGAACTGCTCGGCGGCGATGCCGAGCGCGCGGCGCCGTTCATGGGCGGCGAATTCGCCACCATCTACCTGTCGCCCAAGGACTACCATCGCATTCACATGCCGCTGGCCGGCACCCTGCGCGAGATGGTCCACGTACCGGGACGGATCTTCTCGGTGAACACCGTCACCGCGCAGAACGTGCCCGAACTGTTCGCGCGCAACGAGCGCGTGGTCTGCCTGTTCGATACCGAGCGCGGGCCGATGGCGATGGTGCTGGTTGGCGCGATGATCGTCGCCAGCATCGAGACGGTCTGGGCCGGGCTGGTCACGCCGCCCAAGCGGACCCTGCGCAGCTGGCGCTACGACGAGGCCGCGCGCGCGCCGATCCAGCTGGAGAAAGGCGCCGAGATGGGCCGCTTCAAGCTCGGCTCGACGGTGATCATGCTGTTCGGCCCGGAGCAGGTGGCCTGGGCCGAGCAGCTCGCCGCGCTGACGCCGGTGTGCATGGGCCAGTCGATCGCCCAGGCGAAAAGCCTCGCGCCACTCGATGCCGCACCGGGCGACGCCCTGCCGCCGCTCTGATTGCCGGCCGCGAACCAATGCGTCGGGACTAAAGCACCGGCGCAGGCGGCGCGGTGATGTCAGAATGGCTGCGAATGCTTTGCGATGCTGCTAAAGTTCTGGAAATTCACAATTTTTGACCCGCGCAGTCGTCGGAGTATTGGTTTTACATGGAAAAACAGAGTTCCCACCTGTTATTACGTGTCCCGACGCCCAGTCAGCAAAGCCTGACGTTCTGCGATGCATCCCCCAAGGATCTCAAGCGCTGGATCGCCGGGCTGCCCAAGGCCAACATCGGCGAAACCGCGCGCCAGCTGTATCAGTGCCTGGTCGAACTCAACCAGTTGGTCACGCCGGTGGAAAACCGCCTGCAGTTGCTCGAGCTGCTGCGCCCGGAAATCTACTTCGTCTGTCAGCACCTCGAACGCCACTTCCTCAACCAGGCGATCGTCCTCGACGAACGTCCGCGCAAGGTCGCCAACCTTTGCCAGGCGCTGCAGAACCACCTGGCGATCGGCTACAAACTGATCATCGCCCAGGTCGTGCCGCGCTACTCGAAGGACCGTTCGCAACTGCTCGCCGCCTGCCTGCAGCGCGCCATCCACGCCCTCTGCGGCCCGCTGATCCGCGCCAGCCAGCTGTACTGCCCGGTTCCCGAAGGCCTCTGGCTGGAACTGCACCAGCTCTACCAGATCGCCCGCGACCATGACCTGCAGAAGATCGGCGTCCGCGACGGCCTGGCCCGCCATACGCAGACCCTGAGCGTCGAGCAGTCCTACCTGGTCGGCCTGCTGCTGGGCTGCGCCCGTGCCAACCAGATGCGCCAGAGCGGCATCGCGCGCCTTTCCGAAGTGCTCGAGCCGTGGAGCCAGCTGGTCAGGCTGCAGGCCGCCGACCTACCGAGCACGCTGTTCGCCGTGGCGCCGCAACTCGATGGGCCGCCGCGCTACAAGTCGCTGTTCAGCGCCAGCGAGCAGCAGCGCCTGCTGGGCATCGACCCGACGCCATTGGTGGACACCATCAAGGCCTACCTGGCGCTGGCGCCGGAGAAACGCAGCCAGTCGCCGCTGCTGGTGCCCGAAGGCGTCAGCACCGACCTGCTGCAGCACCTGAGTTCGGCCTGGGGCGACATTTCCGAGCGCACCTTCCAGCGCATTCCCGGCCAGGGCGCGTTGACGCTGTGCCTGGGGATGAGCGCCGTGCACTACTTCCTCGCCGGCAAGCGCGCCTTCGCCGAAGTGCTGAAGAGCCCGAAGACCGTGACCCTGGCGACCTTCAAGCCGGTCACCGGCGGCCCCGACGTGTGGTCCAATGCCTTCGACGCGCAACCGACCCAGGACTGGGAGAACGGCCTGCCGTTCGAGGAGATCCAGTACCAGCCGGTGCATGGCGAGGAAGGCTCGCACAACAATGCCAGCGCCGAGGAAAGCTTCCCGACCTTCGCCCTGCAGATCGTCAACCACAGCCCCGGCGGCTACTGCCTGGCCTGGCCCAAGGAAGTCCCGCAGCAGCTGCAGGCCGGCGAACTGCTGGGAGTGCAGGATTCCCCCGAGCAGGGCTGGAGCGTCGGCGTGGTGCGCTGGATTCGCCAGGTGCGCGGCGGCGGCACGCAGATGGGCATCGAGCTGGTCGCGCCGCATGCGCAACCCTGTGGGCTGCAACTGGTGCGCAAGGCCGCGGAACAGAGCAGCCATTACCTGCGCGCGCTGCTGCTACCGGAAATCAGCGCCATCTCGCGCCCGGCGACCCTGGTCACCCCGCGCCTGCCGTTCCAGGAAGGCAGCAAGGTACAGATCAACCTGAACGGCAAGGAACACAAGGCGGTACTGGGTCTGCGCCAGACCAGTACCGGCAGTTTCAGCCAGTTCGAATACCGCAGCGTCGAGCAGCCCGGCGAAGACCAGAACAAGCCGCTCCTATCCGGCGAAGGCCAGAGCAGGCCCGCCGAGGAAGATTTCGACTCGCTCTGGAAGTCGCTGTAGATGCCCGCGCCTGCACCTTCGTCGCCATCTCGCGCCCTTGCAGCACGGTCTTAAGAACACCCCATGGCTACCGAAAAGAAAACCATCCGCCTGCTGATCCTCGAAGACTCGCAGAACGAAGCGGAGCGACTGGTCAGCCTGTTCCGCAATGCCGGCCGGGCGACGCGCGTGCATCGGCTCACCTCCAGCGACGATCTCGCCGAGGCGCTGCAACAGAGCTGGGACCTGCTGATCAGCGCCCCGCACAGCGAGAACCTCGCCCCCAACGAGGCCCTCGGCGCCATTCGCCGCCAGGCCAAGGACATCCCGGTCATCCAGTTGCTCGAGGGCAACGACCTCGACGACATCACCGAAGCCCTCGCCCTCGGCGCGCAGGACGCCCTGCCCCTGGGCCAGGACGAACGCCTGGTGCTGATCGCCAACCGCGAGCTGGCCAACCTCGAGGAACGCCGCGCCCGGCGCCGCGCCGAAATTTCCCTGCGCGAGATCGAGAAACGCTGCCAACTGCTGCTGGAAAGCTCGGTCGATGCCATCGCCTACGTCCACGAAGGCATGCACATCTACGCCAACCGCAGCTACCTGCAGCTGTTCGGCTACGACGATGCCGAAGACCTCGAAGGCATGCCGATGATCGACCTGATCGCCGGCTGCGACCAGACCAGTTTCAAGGACTTCCTGAAGAGCTATCACAATACCGAGACCCAGGATCACCTGACTTGCCAGGGCGTGAAGACCGATGGCCAGCAGTTCCAGGCGCGCATGGAACTGTCGCCTGCCACCTATGACGGCGAGCCGTGCATCCAGGTGGTGATCCGCACCGAGACCGGCAACGCCGAGCTGGAAGAGCGCCTGCGCGAGATCAGCAGCCAGGACCTGGTCACCGGCCTGTACAATCGCACGCACTTCCTCGAGCTGATGGACAGCGCCGCCGAGCGCGCCGTCACCGCCGGGCAGCCGACCAGCCTGGCCTACCTGAAGATCGACCAGTACACCGCGCAGCTCACCGAGCTGGGTATCGCCGAGCTCGACATGCTCTTCGCCGATGTCGCCCACCTGCTGCGCGGGCACTTCCCGGCGGAGGCGCAACTGGCGCGTTTCGGCGACGACGTGTTCAGCGTATTGCAGCCGGGCGTCACCCCGGAGCAGGCCGAACCGTTGCTCACCGAGCTGCTGAAGAAGGTCGAGAGCCACCTGTTCGAAGTCAACGGGCGCACGGTGCAGATCACCCTGTCGATCGGCGTCGCCGGCCTCAACGAGAAGACCCCGAAAGCCCAGGACGTCATCGACCGTGCGCACCGCTGCGCCGACGAGCTGAGCGACGGCAACGCCTTCGCGCTGTACAACCCGGCGCAGGAGCTGGCAGCGGCGGCCAACCGCGGCAACATCGTCGCCATGCTCCGGCAGGCGCTGGAGAACAACAGCTTCCGCCTGCTGTTCCAGCCGATCATCAGCCTGCGCGGCGACAATCAGGAACACTACGAGGTGCTGCTGCGCCTGCTCAATCCGCAGGGCGAGGAGATTCCCCCGGCGGAATTCCTCAACGCCGCGCGTGAAGCCGGGCTGGCCGAGAAGGTCGATCGCTGGGTATTCCTGCATTCGATCAAGCTGCTCGCCGAGCACCGCAGCAAGGGCCACAGCACGCGGCTGTTCGTGCACCTGTCGCTGGCCAGCCTGCAGGACCAGACGTTGCTGCCCTGGCTCAGCGTGGCGCTGCAGGCCGCGCGACTGCCGGCCGACACGCTGGTGTTCCAGATCGCCGAGCCGGATGCGATCAACTACCTCAAGCAGGCCAAGGCGCTGACCCAGGGCCTCGCCGCGCTGCATTGCCGGGTCGCGCTGAGCCAGTTCGGCTGCGCGGTGAACCCGTTCAACACGCTCAAGCACCTGAACGTCGATTTCGTGAAGGTCGACGGCTCCTACGCCCAGGACCTGAGCAAGGCGGAAAACCAGGAAGCGCTGAAAACCCTGCTCGCCAGCCTGCACTCCCAGGCCAAGCTGACCATCGTGCCCTTCGTCGAGACCGCCAGCGTGCTGGCGACGCTGTGGCAGGCCGGGGTCAACTACATCCAGGGCTACTATCTGCAGGGCCCGAGTCAGTCGATGGACTACGAGTTCTCGGCGGACGAATAAGCCTCCACCTTTCGGGCCAGCGCGGGCTGGCCCGAATCCTTCCGATCAGCGTTCCTTCACCACCAGACTCGACGGCGTCGCGCCCTGCGCGCGCCAGCTCGGGCGGTACATCGACTCGACCTGCGGCGGCGGCACGCGATAGGTGCCGGGGGTGACCGCGCGGGCCAGGTAGAGCAGGTGCGTCGGCCCGTAGCTGTTCACGTCCAGCGCCGCGACGTAGCGGTCGTCGCGGAACTCCTGGTGGCGGATCGTGCCGTTCTGCATGTCCTGCTGCCACTCCTTCAGCGCACCGCCGGCGTCGTCCAGGCTGGCCGAGCTCTGCGCCAGGTTCTGGTTTTCCAGCTCCAGGCCGGCCGGCAGCAGGTCGACCACCAGAGCATCGGGGACACGCGCCTTCGCGCGGATCGACAGATGCACCAGCACCAGATCGCCGCTGTGCAGGTCGGTCAGGTCCAGCGCGCGACCGCGGGTGTCGTAGTAGTCGCGTTCGATGCTGAGGTTCTCGCTGCTCGTCGCCGGCTCGCTGGCCGGATAGCCGGAGAGGCTCAACTGCTGGTACAGCGTGACGCCGTCGCTGCCGGTCAGGCTAAGCGGCTCGGCCAGTTGCTCGCCGTCGAGTTTCAGCCCCGGCTGTGCGGCGCTCAGCGCGCGACTCTGCCCGGCCACCTGCAGCTGCGCACTCCAGTCCGGCTCGGGTTTGCCGAGCACGCCGCGGCC
>DIEE01000290.1:0-17647 GCA_002418465.1 Pseudomonas sp. UBA5782
GCGGCGCTGCTCGCCATCCTGCTGCTGGTCAGCGGGCTAAGCGCCTACTGGAACGGCCGGGGCGCCGCCGACACCGCCTACGACCGCACGCTGCTGGCCTCGGCGCGCTCGCTGGCGGCCGGCGTGCACAAACGCGACGGCGGGCTCAGTGCGGACGTGCCGTACATGGCCCTCGACGTGTTCGCCTATGACAGCGCCGGGCGCATCTTCTACCAGGTCAACGACGTCCAGGGACGGCTGATTTCCGGCTACGACAACCTGCCGCCGCCACCGCCGGGCACCCCGCGCACCGACGACTACCCGGCGCTGGCGCGCTTCTACGATGCCGATTACCAGGGCATGCGCGTGCGCGTGGTGAGCCTGTTGCAGCCAGTCAGCGAGCCCGAGCCGGAAATGAACGGCATGGCCGAGATCCGCGTGGCGGAGACCGAGAACGCACGCGAACGCATGGCCCGTGGTCTGCTGGTCGATACGCTGTGGCGCCTCGGCCTGCTGGCCTTCGGCGCGCTGCTGCTGGTGTGGCTGGCGGTGAGCGCGGCGCTGCGCCCGCTGGAGCGCTTGCGCGCGGCGGTGGCGGAGCGCCAGCCGGATGACCTGCGGCCGCTGCCGATGGTGGCGGTGCAGAGCGAACTGCGCCCGCTGGTTGCCTCGCTGAACCACTTCACCGAACGCCTGCGCGAACAGTCCGAGCGCCAGGCGCAGTTCATCGCCGATGCCTCCCACGAATTGCGCACGCCGCTCGCCGCGCTCAAGGCCGGGGTCGAACTGGGCCTGCGCGAACGCCAGCCGGAAGCCTGGCGGCAGACGCTGGAAAAGGCTGCGTCGAGCACCGACCGCCTGACCCATCTGGCCAATCAGCTGCTTTCCCTGGCGCGCATCGAGAGCGGCGCCCGCGCCATCGCCGAGGGCGGCGCGCAGCGTATAGACCTGACCCAACTGGCCCGCGAACTGGGCATGGCGCTGGCGCCGCTGGCGCACCAGCGCGGCGTCGATCTGGCGCTGGAAGCCGGACAACCGGCCTGGGTGCACGGCGAGCCGACCCTGCTCAACGAACTGCTCAGCAACCTGCTGGACAACGCGATGGCGCACAGCGCGAATGGCGGCAACGTGATTCTACGGGTGGTCGCACCGGCGACCCTGGAGGTCGAGGACGACGGTCCGGGGATTCCCGCGGAGGAGCGCGACAAGGTCTTCCAGCGCTTCTACCGGCGCAACCCGCAGGTCGGTGGTGCCGGACTCGGCCTGGCCATCGTCGGCGAGATCTGCCGCGCGCACCTGGCGCAGATCAGCCTGCACGAAGGCGCACAGGGCGGCCTGCTGGTGCGGGTGAGCTTCCCGGAGGCGAGCTGAGGCGGGCGTGGTGGGCCGAGACCCGCCCTGCGTGGCTGCGGTGAGGGGCGTAAGGCTCACCTTGTAGGGGCGAACTTGTTCGCCTGACGTGGCCTCGCCGGGCGAACAAATTTGCCCCTACAGGTTTTCGAGCAGTGTAACCCGTGATCGTCCCCGAGCCGGGCGGGCTTCAGTCCAACGATGTCTTGCCGGGCCGCAGTGGGCTGAAGCGGTACGCCGCCCGCCTACTGGCTCATGCTCAGCGGCTGCTGGATTTCCAGCAGGTACTGGGCGATCCGACCGTTGGCGCGCAGGGTGTTCAAGCCGTGGTTGAAGCGCGCCATCAGGGCGTCGTTGCCGGGTACCTTGCGTGACAGCAGCAAGTGCAGGCTGTCGCTGCGCAGTGGCTTGGGGTCGTAGCTCAGGCGTGCGCGTTCGGCGGCGCTGAAGCGGCTGTGCAGCAGGTCCATGGCGACGATGGGGTCGATCGGGAACACGTCCAGGCGGTTCGCCAGGAGCATGCGCAGACCCTGTTCCTCGCTCGACAGGCGGGTCACCTGCAGTTCGCCGGACTGCTCGGCGCGCTCGAATTCTTCGCCGTAGTCGTAGCCGTTGGTGCCGCCGATGCGCAGGCTTTTGAGGTCGGCGGCGCGCGTCCAGTCCAGCGCTTCGCCCTTGCGGTGAAACAGGCTGTAGCCGCTGCTGACCACCGCCTCGCTGACGAAGAACTGTGCGTCGCGATCCGGACTGCGCAGCCACACCGCGGTGCCGGCGCGCTGGCCCTGTTCGGCCAGGTGCAACGCCCGCGCCCAGGGCAGGAACTCCCATTGCACCTGCACGCCTTCCAGCGCGAAGGCTTCGCTGACGATGCGCGAGGCGACGCCGTTGTAGGGCAGTTGCTGCCCCAGGTAGGGCGACCATTCACCGTTGGTCAGGCGAATTTCCTCGGCGCCGGCGCTGCCGTCGAACAGCGCCAGTGAGGCGAACAGCAGGGACATCAGTGACTGGCGCATACGCTACTTCCTATCGGCCAATCGGCTATTCATCGCCTCAGCGAAGCATGCTCATCGCCGCTTCCATCGCATCGGACAGTTCGTCCTCGGCCTGCATGTCGATGCTTGGGTCCAGCCCCAGCTTGCTGAAGGCGCGGATCGTGCTCCAGTCGAGTTGGGTGAACGGATGCTCAGTGCCGAGGTAGCTCTGCAGTGTGGCGACCTGGACGATGTCGACGTAATCGACCTTTTCCGAGTCGCGCTCGAAGTTCAGGTATTCGCCGGGAACCATGGCGATCGGCAGCGGGAAGTCCCAGGTGCGCAGGATCTTGTCGCCGATGACCGGGTGGATGCGCTCGATCACGTGGTTGAGGCTGATCGAGTCGTTCATCAGCTCGGCATGTTCTTCGGCGTAGGTGAGGATCGGCAGTGCGCCGATCTGGTGGACCAGCCCGGCCAGGGTCGCCTGGTCTGGCGCCAGGCGCGTGTAGCTGCGGCACAGCACGTGGCAGATGCCGGCGATCTCGGTGCTGCGGTTCCATATCTCGCGCATCTTGCGGTCGATGACGTCGGAGGTGGCCTGGAACATCTGCTCCATGGCCAGGCCGGTGGCGAGGTTGCAGGTGTAGTTGATGCCCAGCCGGGCGACCGCCATCTGCAGGTCGGTGATTTCCTTGCTGCTGCGCAGCAGCGGGCTGTTGACCACCTTGATGATGCGCGCGGTGAGTGCGGCGTCGTTGCCGATCACCTTGCTTAGGGTGGGGATGCCGATGTTCGGGTCTTCCGCCGCCTCGCGCACGCGCAGGGCGACTTCCGGCAGGGTCGGCAGCACCAGTTCGTCGTTCTCGATCGCCTGAATCAACGCGTGTTGTACTTTCTCGGCAAGCTTGCTCATGGGGTCTCTCTGATCTTTCAGGCGTTTCGTAAGGCTGCGCTCAGCGCGCGATCTCGCGATCGGAATCCAGGCTGTAGGGCAGGTCCAACAGGTGCAGGGCGGGGCCGTCGCTGCTGCCCAGGTGAATCCGACCGTCGCTTACGGCGTCCTCCTGCAGTACGGCGAGCAGCTCGATGCCGCCCTCGGCGCTGGCGGCGAGCACCACTTCGCCGACGCTGGTGCTGTGCACCGGCGAGAACAGCTCGGTGCCGGGCGCGGGCAGTTCGGCAGAACCGCCCAGGCGTTGCAGGCGGCGCTTGAGTTTGCCCAGGTACTGCATGCGCGCGACGATTTCCTGGCCGGTGTAGCAGCCTTTCTTGAAGCTGACGCCACCGACCGCCTGCAGGTTGATCATCTGCGGGATGAACGCCTCGCGGGTTTCACCGAACACCTGGCCGACGCCGGCACGAATCTGCGCCAGCTTCCAGGCATCGACGTCCGCCGAGGCCAGCAGTGCAATCAGCTTGCCGAGCAGCGCCTGCGCCTGTTCGGCAGGTGCCCAGAGCTCGGCACGGCGGCTTTCCAGGCGCAGCGCGAGGATGCCGTCATGTTCCTGCAGCGCACCGGCTTCCGGGGCCAGGCTGAAACCGAGCTCGGCCAGCGCGGCGTCGCCTTCGAACAGGCCGAAGCGCGACCAGATGTCGCTCTCGTCGAACAGCTTGGACTTGGAGAAGGCGGCGTATTTCTTCAGGTCGTCGAGCTGCGGCTGGACCAGTTCGGCGGCCATCGCCAGCAGATAACCATCACCCTGCGGCAGGATGCGGAAGCTCGACTGCATGCGCCCCTTGGGCGTGCAGCGGGCTCCAAGGCTATGGCTCTGGTTCAGGTAGTTGAGGTTGCAGGTCAACTGGCCCTGGAGAAATTTGCTCGCATCCGGACCACGAACGGCAATCACGCCCTCGTGGGCGAGTGGGCAGAAAAAAGCGGAGTCGGCCATGGAGTTCGCTGCGCAAGGGGTTTGGAGCGCCATCATAGAGTGCCGCTCCCGGGTTGTCAGCGGTCGTCGGCCGAGGGGCGGGGGGCTATAATGCCGGCCTTCACAAAGGAGCCCGCTGCATGGTCGACGATATCGAACTCAACAGACTTTTCTGGCACAGCCGCCGCGGCATGCTGGAACTCGACGTGCTGCTGGTGCCATTCGTGCGCGAGGTCTATCCCAACCTCGATGACGACGACCGCGCGCGCTATCGCAAGTTGCTCACCTGCGAGGATCAGGACATGTTCGGCTGGTTCATGCAGCGTGGCGAATCGGAAGACCCGGACATCCAGCGCATGGTTCGCATGATCCTGGACCGTGTCCAGCCCAAGTGATCGCTTCGAATGCCACTGGCGTCTCTCGCGACGCCTGCTGGCGCTCTATCTCGCCATCGCCGCACTGGCCTCGATAGCGCTGGTCGGCGCCGAGATTCCCTGGCCACTCCGGCTGCTCGGTCTCGTCCTGTGTCTCGCCCACGCCGGGTGGTACCTGCCGCGCCAGGTGCTGCTGAGCTCGACGGCCGCATTCCGCGGGTTGCAGCACGATGACGACGGCTGGCAGCTGTGGAGTCCGGCCGCCGGCTGGCAGCCCGTTCAGCTGCGACCGGACAGCCTGGCGCTGCCCCTGGTCGTGGTGTTGCGTTTTCGCCTCGCCGGTCAGCGCCGGATGCGCAGCCTGTGCATTCCCGGCGACTCACTGAGCCACGCGGAGCATCGGCGCCTGCGGGTCTGCCTGAAATTCAGTCGGCGTAGATGGGAGGCAGCAGAATAGTGTCGTGGGCTTCGGCCTGGGTGTCCGGGTAGTCCAGGGTGTAGTGCAGGCCGCGGCTCTCGTGGCGCTGCATGGCCGAGCGAATGATCAGCTCTGCGACCTGCGCCAGGTTGCGCAACTCGATCAGGTCGCGACTGACCTTGTAGTTGCTGTAGAACTCGTCGATCTCGCTGAGCAGCAGGCGCACCCGGTGCTGAGCCCGCTGCAGGCGCTTGTTGCTGCGCACGATGCCGACGTAGTCCCACATGAAGCGCCGCAGTTCGTCCCAGTTGTGGGCGATGATGACGTCCTCGTCGGAATCGGTGACCTGGCTGGAGTCCCAGGTCGGCAACCTGCTGGGCATCTCGATGGCGTCCAGTTGGCCGACGATGTCGGCCGCCGCCGAGCGTGCGTAGACGAAGCATTCAAGCAACGAGTTGCTGGCCATCCGGTTGGCGCCGTGCAGGCCGGTGAAGCTGGTTTCGCCTATCGCGTAAAGGCCGGGAATGTCGGTGTGACCGTGCTGGTCGACCAGCACGCCGCCGCAGGTGTAATGCGCGGCCGGCACCACCGGAATCGCTTCGCGGGTGATGTCGATGCCAAAATCCAGGCAGCGCTCGTAGACGGTGGGGAAGTGCGCTTTGACGAATTCGGCGGGCTTGTGGCTGATGTCGAGGTAGACGCAATCGACACCCAGGCGCTTCATCTCGTGGTCAATGGCGCGGGCCACGATGTCGCGCGGGGCCAGTTCGGCGCGCGGATCGAAGCGCTGCATGAAGCGCTCGCCGTTGGGCAGCTTGAGCAGGCCACCTTCGCCGCGCACGGCTTCGGTGACCAGAAAACTCTTCGCCTGCGGGTGGTAGAGGCAGGTCGGGTGGAACTGGTTGAATTCCAGGTTGCCGACCCGGCAGCCGGCGCGCCAGGCCATGGCGATGCCGTCGCCACAGGCGCCGTCCGGGTTGCTGGTATAAAGATAGACCTTGGCGGCGCCGCCGCTGGCGAGCACCACGAAACGCGCGTGGTAGGTATCCACTTCACCGCTGCTGCGGTTGAGCACGTAGGCGCCGAGGCAGCGCTTGCCGTGCAGGCCGAGCTTGCGCTCGGTGATCAGGTCGACCGCCACGCGTTGCTGCAGCAGCTCGATGTTCGGCTTCTGCTGCGCCTGGCCGAGCAGGGTGTTGAAGATCGCCGCGCCGGTAGCGTCCGCCGCGTGGATGATGCGCCGGTGGCTGTGGCCGCCTTCGCGCGTCAGGTGGAAGGCGAAACCGCCGTCTTCGCGGGCTGTCTCATCATCGGGAGTGAAGGGCACGCCCTGGTCGATCAGCCACTGGATCGCCTCGCGGCTGTGCTCGACGGTGAAGCGCACGGCGTCTTCGCGACACAGCCCGGCACCAGCGTCGAGCGTGTCCTCGACGTGTGACTCGATGGTGTCGGCGTGGTCCAGAACCGCTGCCACGCCGCCCTGGGCCCAGTAGGTAGAGCCGTTCGCCAGATCGCCTTTGCTGAGCACGGCGATGCGCAGATGCGAGGGCAGGGTGAGGGCTAGGGTGAGGCCGGCAGCGCCGCTGCCGATGACCAGGACGTCGTGCTGAAAGTGTTGGCTCATGACCAGATTCCGCGGAAGAAGCGCAACCTAGTATATAGAGCAGCTGCTCGGCACAATAGCGGGCTTATGTCGTTCGGTGGGGCGCTGGAACTTTTTAATTCGGCCAGGTTCCATAGCAGGTTACCTATAAAGGTACGCCCGGCGCTTGTGGTGAACGTAGTCTCACGGTTGCCTTCACTTCAAGGTTCGGCATAAAGACGTATTCGATGCAGTGGCATGCTCACTGCCTGGTTTTCCGAGCGGTACCTGAATGGATCGCTGGAGCTTTGCTTGGAGGGGAGAACTTTTGCGCAACATGTGGGTCTATTTTGCTAAGCCGATCTGTCACGGAGCGCGACCTAACTCCAGGCCCAATGAGGAGTTGTCATGCTAACCCAGGAGCAGGATCAGCAGCTGGTCGAGCGTGTTCAGCGCGGAGACAGACGGGCTTTCGATTTGCTGGTGCTCAAGTACCAGCACAAGATTTTGGGTCTGATCGTGCGTTTCGTGCACGACAGCCATGAAGCTCAGGACGTAGCTCAGGAAGCTTTCATCAAAGCTTACCGGGCACTGGGAAACTTTCGCGGGGACAGTGCGTTCTATACGTGGCTGTACCGGATCGCCATCAACACGGCGAAGAACCACTTGGTAGCACGCGGTCGTCGTCCGCCGGACAACGATGTAAGTGCGGAAGACGCGGAGTTCTATGATGGCGACCATGCCCTCAAGGATATCGAGTCGCCGGAACGAGCAATGCTGCGGGACGAGATCGAGGACACCGTCCACCGAACCATCCAGCAGTTGCCCGAGGACTTGCGTACAGCGCTGACGCTGCGTGAATTCGACGGTTTGAGCTACGAGGACATTGCGAGCGTCATGCAGTGCCCAGTGGGAACAGTACGATCGCGCATCTTCAGAGCGCGGGAAGTAATCGATAAAGCATTGCAACCCTTGTTGCATGATCACTCCTAAGACAGCGGCGAAAGCCAAGAGAGGAACTGCCATGACTCGTGAATCCCTGCAGGAATCGCTGTCCGCGGTAATGGATAACGAAGCGGACCAACTTGAACTGCGTCGAGTGATCGCCGCCAGCGCCGAGGCCGATGTACGTGCGACCTGGTCGCGCTATCAACTGGCCCGTGCCGTGATGCACAAGGAACTGATCGAGCCGCGCCTGGACATCGCCTCGGCGGTATCCGCTGCGATCGCCGACGAGAAGGTGCCGGGCAAGGTGTCGAGCGCGTGGCGCAATGTCGGCCGCTTGGCCGTGGCTGCCTCGGTGACTGTCGCGGTTCTCGCTGGGGTGCGCTTCTACAACCAGGACGAGGTCGGCGGCGTGCAGCTTGCTCAGCAGCAGGCGCAGCCGGCTCAGGTCACCGTGCCTCAGCAGCAGGGCGGCAATGGTCCGGTTCTGGCTGGCTTCACCGAAGGCGGCGCTCAGGTGGCGACTCCGGCCGGTGCTCAGGGCGATCAGGCTGCCTGGCATGACCAGCGTCTGGCCGAGTACCTGCGTCAGCATGCACAGCAGTCCGCAACCAGTGGTGTGGAAGGCCCGCTGCCTTACGCCCGTGCCGCGAGCCTCGAAGAACAACGCTGAGGAGTTACATGCGCAATATCCCCTTGGCTTTGCTGGTGGGGGGCTTGTTGGCGACATCGGCGGCACAAGCCTCCGATGCGCAGGATTGGCTCCTCAAGTTGCAGAAAGCCGAGCAGCAGAAAAGCTTCCATGGGACGTTCGTTTACGAGCGCGATGGGAGCTTTTCTACGCATGGAATCTGGCATGAGGTCGACTCGGCTGGCGCGGTGAAAGAGCGCCTCCTGCAACTCGACGGCGTGCCTTATGAGGTGCTGCGTACCAACGGCAAGACCGACTGCAGCAGCGGCGGTCCCGTCGAACAGAGCGGCGAGAGCCAGTCCTGGCTCACCCATGCCCTCGATCCCCAGCAACTTTCCCAGTGGTATGACCTGCGCGATGCGGGCGAGTCCCGAGTCGCGGGGCGTAATGCCGTGGTCCTTGCTCTGGTGCCGCGCGACCAGCATCGCTACGGTTTCGAGCTGCACCTCGATCGTGAAACCGGTCTGCCGCTGAAGTCACTGCTGATCAATGAGGACGGGCACGTGCTGGAGCGCTTCCAGTTCACCAATTTCGTCCCGCAGGCTGCCGCCGATGGCCTGGCGACCACGCCAAGTGGCGAATGCCGACCGGTGCAGGTGGCGGAAAGCAAGGTGCTTCCGGACAACGCCTGGCGTTCTGAGTGGGTGCCTCCTGGTTTCACTCTGAGCAGTATCCTCCAGCGGCGCAGTTCCGCGTCGTCCGAGCCTGTCGCCTGCATGCTCTACGGCGACGGTCTTACCCAGTTCTCGGTATTTTTCGAGCCCCTGCGTGGCGCTCGCGTGGAAGACGCGCGCAGCCAGTTGGGCCCGACCGTAGCTGTCTCTCGCCATATGCCGACCGCCGATGGCGAGGTGATGGTCACCGTTGTGGGTGAAATTCCCCTGGGTACCGCCGAGCGAATTGCGCTGTCGATCCGTCCTGGTGAAGCGCAAAGCCTGCAATGAGCGAAGAAAGGCGTGAATCTCGTAGTATCCGTCGTCCAGCGAGGCCCTTGCATGCAAATGCCCATTTCCTGATTCTTTCAGCGTACTGCTGATGTCGAGTTGCGCCGCCACTGGCGGCGTACCAGACTCGCGGTGCCTTCGGGCACGTGCCGAGTTTTTTTGTTTCCGGGGAGGCCCCATGTTCAAAGCAAGTTTCAAATCCTATCTGTCGGGTGTCGCGGCATTGCTGCTGATGTCCCAGGCACTGGTGGCGAAGGCTGAACTGCCTGATTTCACCGGCCTGGTCGAGGCGGCATCGCCAGCGGTGGTGAATATCAGCACCACGCAGAAGCTGCCCGATCGCGGCGTGGCGTCTTCGCAGATGCCCGACCTGGAAGGACTGCCTCCGATGCTGCGCGAGTTCCTCGAGCGCGGCATGCCGCAGCAGGGCCCGAATGCGCCCAAGGGACGCCAGCGCGAAGCGCAGTCGCTGGGCTCGGGCTTCATCATTTCCGATGACGGCTACGTGCTGACCAACAACCACGTGGTTGCAGATGCCGATGAAATCCTCGTCCGCATGCCCGACCGCAGCGAGCTGAAGGCTAAGCTGATCGGCGCCGATCCGCGCACCGACGTGGCGCTGCTGAAGATCGAGGGCAAGAACCTGCCGACCGTGAAGATCGGCAATTCCGATTCGCTGAAGGTCGGCGAATGGGTGCTGGCCATAGGTTCGCCGTTCGGCTTCGACCACTCGGCCACCTCCGGCATCGTCAGCGCCAAGGGCCGCAGCCTGCCGAACGAGAGCTACGTGCCGTTCATCCAGACCGACGTGGCGATCAACCCGGGCAACTCCGGCGGTCCGCTGTTCAACCTGAAGGGCGAAGTGGTCGGTATCAACTCGCAGATATTCACCCGTTCCGGTGGCTTCATGGGCCTGTCGTTCGCCATCCCGATCGATGTCGCGATGGACGTGGCCAACCAGCTGAAAACCGACGGCAAGGTCAGCCGCGGCTGGCTGGGCGTGGTGATTCAGGAAGTGAACAAGGATCTCGCCGAGTCCTTCGGCCTGGACAAGCCGGCTGGTGCGCTGGTCGCCCAGGTTCTCGACAACGGCCCGGCGGCCGCCGGCGGCCTCAAGGTCGGTGACGTGATCCTCAGCCTCAATGGCCAGCCGATCGTCATGTCCGCGGACCTTCCGCACCTGGTTGGCGCGATGAAGGCCGGTTCCAAGGTCAAGCTGGAAGTGGCCCGCGAAGGCCAGCGCAAGACGCTGGAGCTGAGCGTTGGAGCGATGCCGGCGGACGACGACGAAGTTGCCATGGGCGGCGGCGAAGACGGCGTGGAGCGCAGCAGCAATCGTCTGGGTGTGAAGGTGGTCGAGCTGACCGCCGAGCAGAAGAAATCCCTCGATCTGCAGGGCGGCGTGGTCATCCGTGAAGTGCTCGACGGCCCGGCGGCGCTGATCGGCCTGCGGCCGGGCGACGTGATCACCCACCTGAACAACCAGTCCATCGATTCGGCGAAGACCTTCACCGAAGTTGCCCAGCAACTGCCGAAGAACCGTTCGGTATCGATGCGCGTACTGCGTCAGGGACGGGCCAGCTTCATTACCTTCAAGCTGTCCGAGTAAGGGCGCCGGGCCCTTGGGCCGCGCTGAAAAAGGGCGATGCGAGTCGCCCTTTTTCATGCCCGCAATCCGCTGCGGGCGTGACGTTCGGGCGGCCTATCGGGTACACTTGCCGGCTATTTTTCGGCGGGAATCTTCCGCGGTCTTTCGAGTGTTGATCCGTGAGTGATCTGAGTCATATCCGCAACTTTTCCATCATTGCCCACATCGACCACGGCAAGTCGACGCTGGCGGACCGCTTCATCCAGATCTGCGGCGGCCTTGCCGATCGCGAGATGGAGGCCCAGGTCCTCGACTCCATGGATCTGGAGCGTGAGCGCGGCATCACCATCAAAGCCCACAGCGTGACCCTGTATTACAACGCACAGGACGGCAAAACCTACCAGCTGAACTTCATCGACACCCCCGGTCACGTCGACTTCACCTACGAAGTCAGCCGTTCGCTGGCGGCCTGCGAAGGCGCGCTGCTGGTAGTAGATGCCGGCCAGGGCGTCGAGGCGCAATCGGTGGCGAACTGCTACACCGCCATCGAGCAGGGCCTGGAAGTGATGCCCGTACTGAACAAGATGGACCTGCCCCAAGCCGAGCCGGAGCGGGTCAAGGAAGAGATCGAGCACATCATCGGTATCGACGCGACCGACGCGGTGGCGTGCAGCGCCAAAAGCGGGATGGGCGTGATCGACGTGCTCGAACGCCTGGTCCAGGTGATTCCGGCACCGACCGGTGACATCGAGGCGCCGCTGCAGGCGCTGATCATCGACTCCTGGTTCGACAACTACCTGGGCGTGGTCTCGCTGGTGCGCGTACGTCACGGACGGATCAAGAAGGGCGACAAGGTCTTGGTCAAGTCCACCGGCAAGATCCACCAGGTGGACAGCGTCGGCGTGTTCAACCCGAAGCACACCACCACCGAAGACCTCAAGGCCGGCGAAGTGGGCTTCATCATCGCCGGCATCAAGGACATCCACGGCGCGCCGGTGGGGGACACCCTAACCCTCTCGAGCACCCCCGACGTCGACATGTTGCCGGGCTTCCAGCGCATCAAGCCGCAGGTCTACGCCGGCCTGTTCCCGGTCAGCTCCGACGATTTCGAGGATTTCCGCGAAGCGCTGCAGAAGCTGACCCTGAACGACGCCGCGCTGCAATACGAGCCGGAAAGCTCCGAGGCGCTGGGCTTCGGCTTCCGCATCGGCTTCCTTGGCATGCTGCACATGGAGATCATCCAGGAACGCCTGGAGCGCGAGTACGACCTCGACCTGATCACCACCGCGCCGACCGTGGTCTTCGAAGTGGTGATGAAGAACGGCGAGACGCTCTACGTCGACAACCCGTCCAAGCTGCCGGATCTCGCCTCCATCGAGGAGATGCGCGAGCCGATCGTGCGCGCCAACATCCTGGTGCCGCAGGAACACCTGGGCAACGTCATCACCCTGTGCATCGAGAAACGCGGTGTGCAGCGCGACATGCAGTTCCTCAGCAGCCAGGTGCAGATCAGCTACGATCTGCCGATGAACGAGGTGGTGCTGGACTTCTTCGATCGCCTGAAGTCGGTGAGCCGCGGCTATGCCTCGCTGGACTACGCGTTCGATCGCTTCCAGCCGGCCAACCTGGTCAAGCTGGACGTGCTGATCAACGCCGAGAAGGTCGATGCGTTGGCCCTGATCGTGCATCGTGACAAGGCGCACTACAAAGGTCGCGCCTTGACCGAGAAGATGAAAGAGTTGATTCCGCGGCAGATGTTCGACGTCGCGATCCAGGCCGCCATCGGCGGTCAGATCGTCGCGCGGACCACGGTGAAGGCGTTGCGCAAGAACGTTCTTGCCAAGTGCTATGGCGGCGATGTCAGCCGTAAGCGCAAGCTTCTGGAAAAGCAGAAGGCCGGTAAGAAACGAATGAAACAGGTCGGTAGCGTGGAAATTCCCCAGGGAGCCTTCCTCGCCGTACTCAAAGTGGATAGCTAGATGTCGTCGATCAATTTCCCGTTGTTGCTGGTCATCGCGGTTGCCGTTTGCGGACTGCTCGCGCTCATCGATCTGCTCCTGCTGGCGCCGCGCCGGCGTTCCGCCATCGAGGCCTATCAGGGCAGCGTCGGGCAGAGCGATCCGCAGGTGGTGGAGCGTCTGAACAAGGAGCCGTTGCTGGTCGAATACGGCAAGTCGTTCTTCCCGGTGCTGGCCATCGTGCTGGTGCTGCGCTCGTTCCTCGTCGAACCCTTCCAGATTCCGTCCGGCTCGATGAAGCCAACGCTGGAAGTGGGCGATTTCATCCTGGTCAACAAGTTCGCCTACGGCATTCGCCTGCCGGTGCTGGACAGCAAGGTGATCGAGGTCGGAGACCCGCAGCGCGGCGACGTGATGGTGTTCCGCTACCCCAGCGACCCGAACGTCAACTACATCAAGCGCGTGGTCGGCCTGCCGGGCGACAAGGTGCGCTACACCACCGACAAGCACCTGTTCGTCAACGATCAGCCGATCGCCGAGCAGCTGGTCGGCGAGGAGCCGGGCACCCTCGGCAGCGCCGTGCTCTACAAGGAGCAACTGGGCGAGGCCGAGCACCTGATCCGCAAGGAAATGAGCCGCTACCGTGCCGAGCCGGGCCGCGAATGGACGGTGCCCGCCGGTCACTACTTCATGATGGGCGATAATCGCGACAACTCCAACGACAGCCGCTACTGGAACGATCCGAAGATTCCCAAGGACGTCCTCGGCATGGTCCCGGACCGCAATATCGTCGGCAAGGCCTTTGCGGTCTGGCTGAGCTGGCCGGATCCGAAGATGAGCAACCTGCCCAATTTCAGCCGGGTCGGCCTGATTCACTGATCATCAGCGGCGCCTGCGGGCGCCGCTGAACGTAAGAACTTCCCATCGGAATACAGACATTGAGGTCGAGCATGAAAGGTGCGCGTTCGCAGAAGGGCTTTTCGCTGTTGGGCTGGCTGCTGACCCTGGCGCTGGTTGCGTTCTTCGCCAGCGCGGTGTTCAAGATGATGCCGCACTACCTCGACTACATGTCGATGGAGAAGATCATCACCTCGGTGGAAACCGAGAAGGCCTCGCAGATTCGCACCATCCCCGAGTTCTACAGCCATGTCAGCCGCGGCATGCAGGTCAACAGTATCCGTGACCTGAACGTCAACGACGCGGTGAAGGTCGAAGTGGTGAACAACGAATTCCGCGTTCACCTGCAATACGAAAAACGCGAGCCGCTGATCCAGAATCTCGATCTGGTGGCCCGTTTCGATAAAGAATTTCGCGTAAGAATGCCGTGAACCCACAGTTGGCCCGTCTCGAGCGTCAGCTCGGCTACACCTTCAAGGACAGCGAGCTGATGCTCCTGGCCCTCACCCATCGCAGCTTTGCCGGACGCAACAACGAGCGTCTGGAGTTTCTCGGCGATGCCATCCTCAACTTTGTCGCCGGCGAGGCGCTGTTCGAGCGCTTCCCGCAGGCGCGTGAAGGCCAGCTGTCGCGCTTGCGCGCGCGTCTGGTCAAGGGTGAAACCCTGGCGCTGCTGGCGCGTGGCTTCGATCTTGGCGAATACCTGCGCCTGGGTTCGGGCGAGCTCAAGAGCGGCGGTTTTCGTCGCGAGTCGATCCTTGCCGACGCGCTGGAAGCGCTGATCGGCGCGATCTACCTGGACGCCGGCATGCAGGCCGCACGTGAACGCGTGCTGGCCTGGCTGACCACCGAGCTGGACAGCCTGACGCTGGTCGACACCAACAAGGACCCGAAGACGCGTCTGCAGGAATTCCTCCAGTCGCGCGCGTGCGAACTGCCACGCTACGAGGTGGTGGATATCCAGGGCGAGCCGCACTGCCGGAGCTTCTTCGTCGAGTGCCAGATTTCGCTGTTGAATGAAAAGACCCGCGGGCAGGGCGCCAGTCGGCGCATCGCCGAGCAGGTTGCGGCGGCCGCCGCCCTAATCGCCCTGGGCGTGGAGAATGGCCATGAATGATGAAAGCGTGACGCGTTGCGGCTATGTTGCCATCGTCGGGCGTCCCAACGTCGGCAAGTCGACGTTGCTCAACCACATCCTCGGGCAGAAGCTGGCGATCACCTCGCGCAAGCCGCAGACCACCCGCCACAACATGCTCGGGATCAAGACCGAAGGGGCGATCCAGGCGGTCTACGTCGACACCCCCGGCCTGCACAAGAACGGCGAGAAAGCGCTCAACCGCTACATGAACAAGACGGCGTCGGCTGCCCTGAAGGACGTCGACGTGGTGGTCTTCGTGGTCGACCGTACGCGCTGGACCGACGAGGACCAGATGGTTCTCGAGCGCGTGCAGTACGTCAGCGGGCCGGTGATCGTCGCGGTGAACAAGACTGATCGCCTGGACGAGAAGGGCGATCTGCTGCCGCACCTGAAGTGGCTTTCCGAGCAGTTGCCCAACGCCGAAGTGGTACCGATTTCCGCGCAGCACGGGCAGAACCTCGAGCTGTTCGAGAAGTTGGTCGCCGAGCGCCTGCCGGAAAACGAGCATTTCTTCCCCGAAGACCAGATCACCGACCGCTCCAGCCGCTTCCTCGCCGCCGAACTGGTGCGCGAGAAGATCATGCGCCAGCTAGGCGCTGAGCTGCCGTACCAGATCACCGTCGAAATCGAAGAGTTCAAGCAGGAAGGCCGCATCCTGCACATCCATGCGCTGATCCTGGTGGAGCGCGACGGACAGAAGAAAATCATCATCGGCGAGAAGGGCGAGCGGATCAAAAGCATCGGCCAGAACGCGCGCAAGGACATGGAAGTGCTGTTCGACTCAAAAGTCATGCTCAATCTCTGGGTCAAGGTGAAGGGCGGCTGGTCGGACGACGAGCGCGCGTTGCATTCCCTCGGCTACCACGACCAGTAATCCCGCGACTCGCCCGGCGCCTGCAGCCGTTGCAGGCGCCCATTTCCCGAACCGCCGCAGTGTCCCCCCGCCCATGAGCCAGCTCGCGTTCGTCCTGCACAGTCGGCCGTACAAGGAAACCAGTGCGATGGTCGACCTGTTCACCCGCGAGCAGGGTCGTCTTCGCGCGGTGCAGCGCAGCGCCAGGGGCAAATCGGGAAGCGGCGCGCGACCGTTCCTGCCGCTGGACATCGAACTGCGTGGACGCGGCGAGCTGAAGAGCATCGCGCGCCTGGAAAGCGCCGGCATTCCCAATCTGCTGGCCGGCGAAGCGCTGTTCAGCGGCTTCTATCTCAATGAGCTGCTGATCCGCCTGCTGCCGGCGGAAGTCGCGCATCCGCAGTTCTTCGAGCATTACGCCGCCACCGTTGCGGCGCTGGCCCTGGGGCGCCCCATCGAGCCGCTGCTGCGCGCCTTCGAATGGCGCCTGCTGGATGAGCTGGGCTATGGTTTCGCCCTGGACGTCGACCGCCACGGCGAGGCGATCGCCGCCGAGGGCATCTACCGGCTGCTCACCGACGCCGGCCTGGAGCCGATCGGCCAGCTGCAGCCCGGCTCTTTCCATGGCGCCGACCTGCTCGCCATGGCCGAGGCCGACTGGTCTTCTCCGGGTGCTTTGGCCGCGGCCAAGCGCCTGATGCGCCAGGCCCTGGCGCCCCATCTGGGCGGCCGACCGCTGGTCAGCCGCGAGTTGTTCATGACCTTCAAGGAGCCTCCCAAGTGAGTGACCTCAACCGCATTCTGCTGGGCGTCAACATCGACCACGTCGCCACCCTGCGCCAAGCCCGCGGCACGCGTTATCCCGATCCGCTGAAGGCCGCGCTGGACGCCGAGGAAGCCGGCGCCGACGGCATCACCCTGCACCTGCGCGAAGACCGCCGGCATATCCAGGAGCGTGACGTGCGGGTGATGAAGGATGCGCTGCAGACGCGGATGAACTTCGAGATGGGCGTCACCGAGCCGATGCTTGCGTTCGCCGAAAGCATTCGCCCGCAGCACATCTGCCTGGTTCCGGAGACTCGCCAGGAGCTGACCACCGAGGGCGGCCTGGATGTCGCCGGGCAGGAAGAGCGCATTCGCAATGCGGTCGAGCGGCTTAGCCGGCTGGGCTGCGAGGTGTCGCTGTTCATCGACGCCGAGGAACGGCAGATCGCCGCCGCCAAGCGCATCGGTGCGCCGGCCATCGAGCTGCACACCGGTCGCTACGCCGATGCCGAAACCCCGGCCGAGGCCGCCAGCGAGCTGCAACGGCTACGCGAAAGCGTCGCCTTTGGCCTGGGTGAGGGGTTGATCGTTAATGCCGGCCACGGCCTGCATTACCACAACGCCGAACAGGTGGCGGCGATCAAGGGGATTCACGAGCTGAACATCGGCCACGCCATAGTCGCGCACGCGCTGTTCGTCGGATTCAAGGCGGCGGTGCTGGAGATGAAGCACCTGATCGTGGCAGCGGCCGGGCGCCGATAGGGGCAAACCTTCGATCAGTCAGGCGCACTGGCGGTCGTTTGGCAAACACGTTCGCCCCTGCGAAAGCCGGACTCCTGTGGGGGCGAACTGTTCGCCGGCGGCGTCACGGCTTGCGTGCGATCAGCACCGCGCGGCGCGGCGCCGGCAGACCTTCGATGGTGCGGCGGTGGTCACCGGGATCGAGGAATTCGGGCAGCGACTGGTAGCGCATCCAGTCGGTGGCGCGCTGTTCCTCCACCGAGGTGATGCTGACGTCCACGCAGCGCACGTCGACGAAACCGGCGCGGCGCAGCCACAGCTCCAGCGCCGGCACCGAGGGCAGGAACCAGACGTTGCGCATCTGCGCGTAGCGGTCCTCGGGCACCAGCACCTGCTGGGCATCGCCTTCCACCACCAGGGTTTCCAGCACCAATTCGCCGTCGCGTACCAGGCAGTCCTTGAGATCGAGCAGGTGGTCGATGGGCGAGCGGCGGTGGTAGAGCACGCCCATGGAAAACACCGTGTCGAAGCCCTGCAGCTTGCCTGGCAGCTCCTCGAACGCTAGCGGCAGATGCCAGGCCG
>DIEE01000290.1:17702-26722 GCA_002418465.1 Pseudomonas sp. UBA5782
GCCGCAGCCGACATCCAGCACGCGCTTGCCGGCGAGATCCAGGTAGGGCGCGACGCGCTGCCATTTCCAGTCCGAGCGCCATTCGGTATCCACATGCACGCCGAACACGTGAAACGGTCCCTTGCGCCAGGGGATCAGGCCGCGCAGGGCGGTTTCCAGGGCTTCGCGGGCGGAGTCGTCACGGCGGCCGTCGAGGCTGAATGCGTGCAGCAGGTCGACCTGCTCGGCCTCGAGCGGCGGCAGCGCCTCGACGGCGGCGTACCAGCGCGGCAGGTCGCCGTGGCCGATGGCCAGCTTGGCGTCGATCTGCGCCGGCAGGTCGGCGCTCCAGTCCTGCAGCGGACTGCCGGCCAACCGGGCCTGCAGCGCATCGAGATCGAAACGACGGATCATGGCAGGGCGATCAGCGAGGCGAAGTTGAGGCACTGGAACCACGGCACCACCTTGCTGAAGCCGGCCGCCAGCAGGCGTTCGCGGTGCTGTTCCAGGCTGTCGGGCTTCATCACGTTCTCGATGGCGCTGCGCTTCTGCGCGATTTCCAGCTCGCTGTAGCCGTTGGCCCGCTTGAAGTCGAGGTGCAGCTCGTTGAGCAGGCTGTGCTCCGCGGCGTCCTCGAAGCGCAGCTTTTCCGAGAGGATCAGCGCGCCGCCCGGCACCAAAGCCTGGCGAATGCGACCAAGGAGGGCGAGGCGCCGCGCCGGCTCGATGAACTGCAGGGTGAAGTTCAACGCCACCAGCGAGGCCGGCTGGAATTCCAGGGCGAGGATGTCGGCGTCGATGACCTCCACCGGCAGCAATTCCTGGAACATCGAGTCCTGCGCGTGCAGGTATTCGCGGCAGCGCTCGACCATCGCCGGCGAGTTGTCGATCGCGATCACCCGGCAGCGCTCCGTGCGCACGTGGCGGCGCAGCGCCTGGGTCACCGCGCCGAGGGAGCTGCCCAGGTCATAGAGGGCGGTGTCCGGCTGGGCGAAGCGCGCGGCGAGCACGCCGAGGTTCTCGACGATGGTCGGGTAGCCCGGCACCGAGCGCTTGATCATGTCCGGAAACACGCGCACCACATCCTCGTTGAAGACGAAGTCCGGTACCTGCGGAACGGGCTGGGCGAAGAGGCGGTCGGGCTGTTGTTTCACGGTGGTAACTACCGGCGCTGTGCACAAGGGCCGGCATTCTAGCCAAGCCGGCGCGAATGCCAAAGCCGCCAGGCGACCGGCGTCGTCTGCGCTCCCAGTCCTGCGGTGGGATCACTCGGCGTGCAGGGCGCACTCGAAGGTCTTGGCCGGGGCGCCGTCGGCATCCCAGGCCTGCTGATAACGCAGCGCCAGTTGCGCGTCGCCGGCCTTCGCCACCTGGAAGCGCCAGGTCGATTCGCCGTCGCTGCCGACCAGATCGCCGCTGTCTTCCGGGTTGCTGTAGACCTCCGGGCCGAGGCTGCGCAGCACCGTGGGCGCGGCGTCGAGCAGTTGCCAGCGATAGCCGCTGGTAGGGTCGCTGGGCAGGCTCAGCACCAGCGTCTGGCCCTGGTGCAGCTGCAGCGGATGGCATCGGGAAGCCTGGCTTTCCTCCAGGGTCACGGTGGCGGGCGGCTTGCTGGCGCAGCCGCCGAGCAGCATGAGCGCGGGCAGGAGCAAGCGGAAAGGGACGGACATCGACGAATTCCTCGAATGGGATGCGCTCTTACTCTACCCAAAACCGCGGCGGCGGGTTCAGTTCGAGGCAGGCCAGAGTCCCTGATACAAGGCGATGATCTCCTCGGCGCTAGCCGATCGCGGGTTGTTGCCCGGCGACCCGGAGGCCAGCGCCTGCTCGGCCATGGTCGGCAGCAACTGCTCGAAGCGCGCGCGCTCGGCGCCAAACTGTTCCAGCGTCGGTACTTTCAACTCCTCGTTCAGTTCGCCGAGGAAGGCCACCAGCTTGCCGTTGGCCTGGGCGTCGTCGTCAGCCTGCAGCGCCACGCCGATGGCGCGGGCACAGTCGGCATAGCGTTGCGGCGCGGCGGGAATCGACCAGGCGGTGACGCTGGGCAGCAGCATCGCGTTGGACAGCCCGTGAGGCACGTGGAAGAACGCACCGATCGGCCGACTCATGCCGTGCACCAGTGCCACCGAGGCGTTGGAGAAGGCGATGCCGGCGAGAGTCGCGCCGATCATCATCGCCTCGCGCGCGGCCACGTCGCTGCCGTCGTGGTAGGCGCGGCGCAGGTTCGGCCCGATCAGGCGCATGGCGGCCAGCGCCTGGCTGTCGCTGTAAGGATTGGCCTTGCGGCTGACGTAGGCCTCGATGGCGTGGGTGAGGGCGTCGATGCCGGTGTCGGCGGTGGTTCGCGGCGGCAGGCTGAGGGTCAGGTTGAAGTCGATCAGCGCCGCC
Organism: Pseudomonas sp. UBA5782; assembly: GCA_002418465.1. Lineage (GTDB taxonomy): Bacteria > Pseudomonadota > Gammaproteobacteria > Pseudomonadales > Pseudomonadaceae > Pseudomonas_O. The sequence goes on from DIEE01000290.1 coordinate 20,070, forward strand.
ACCGGCATCAAGCCGATCCCGGCGCAGAGCAGTTTCTCGTCGTTGCTTTCGTCGGTGATGATGGTGAAGCGGGTGACTTCCGAACCGGTGCCGGCGGTGGTCGGGATGGCGATGATCGGCAAGCCGGCCTCGTTGACCAGCCGCGGGAAGCGGTAGTCGCGAATCTGCCCTCCGTGCCTGCCGAGGATGGCGATGGCCTTGGCGCTGTCGATCGGGCTGCCGCCGCCGAGGGCGACGATGGCATCGAAGGCACCATCGCGGACCTTGGCCACGCCGGCCTGGATCGAGGCGGCGGTGGGCTCCGGCACGGTGTCGTCGAAGACTTCGCAGGGAATCTCGCGGGCGGCCAGCAGCGCCTGGATGCGTTCGGCGTAGCCGAGCTTGACCATCATCTTGTCGGTCACCAGCAGTGGTCGCTGGCAGCCCAGGGCGGCGAGCACGTCGGCCAGCTTGTGGCTGGCGTCGGCGCCGATTTCCATGATGCGGGGGAGGATGGCTTGCACGGACATGGTCGATCCTTGGTCAGCGGCCGGCGCCCGCGTCAGTGCGGGCGCCCGGCGATCAGGGGAACAGCACCTTCGCCACGTCGGCGAAGCGCTTGGCGAAGTGCACGGTGATGCCTTCCTTGAGATAGTCCGGCAGTTCCTTGAAGTCGCCGCGGTTGGCTTCCGGAAGGATCAGCTCGAAGATCTTCTGCCGCCGCGCGGCGATGACCTTCTCGCGAACGCCGCCGATAGGCATCACCTGGCCGGTCAGCGACAGCTCGCCGGTCATCGCCACGCCTTTCTTCGGTGCCTGCTCGCGGGCCAGCGACAGCAGTGCGCTGGCCATGGTCACGCCGGCGCTGGGGCCGTCCTTGGGCGTGGCGCCGTCCGGCACGTGGAGGTGGACGAAGGCCTGGTCGAAAAAGCTCGGGTCGCCCTTGAAGGTCTTCAGGTTCGAGCTGATGTAGCTGTAGGCGATCTCCGCCGATTCCTTCATCACGTCGCCGAGCTGGCCGGTGAGCTTGAAGCCGCGGTTCAGCGTGTGGATGCGCGTGGCCTCGATCGGCAGGGTCGCGCCGCCCATGCTGGTCCAGGCCAGGCCGGTGATGATGCCGACCCCGGAGAGCACCTGCTCGGTGCGGAAGTGCGGCATGCCGAGGGATTCTTCCAGGTCTCTGGGGGCGATCTTGATCTTCGCCTGCGGGTCGTCGAGCAGCTTGATCACCGCCTTGCGCACCAGCTTGCCCAGCTGTTTTTCCAGCTGGCGCACGCCGGCTTCGCGGGCATAGCCCTCGATTACCAGGCGCAGGGCGGCATCGCTGATGCTCAGGCGGTTCTTCGGCACGCCGGCCTTTTCCAGCTGCTTGGGCCACAGGTGGCGCTTGGCGATGGCCAGCTTCTCCTCGGTGATGTAGCCGGACAGGCGGATCACTTCCATGCGGTCGAGCAGCGGGCCGGGGATCGAGTCCAGGGTGTTCGCGGTGCAGACGAAGAGCACCTTGGACAGGTCCAGGCGCAGGTCCAGGTAATGGTCGAGGAAGTCGACGTTCTGCTCCGGGTCGAGGGTTTCAAGCAGCGCCGAGGCCGGATCGCCCTGGTAGCTCTGGCCCATCTTGTCGATCTCGTCGAGCATGATCACCGGGTTCATCACCTCGACATCCTTCAGCGCCTGCACCAGCTTGCCCGGCTGGGCGCCGATGTAGGTGCGCCGGTGGCCCTTGATCTCCGCCTCGTCGCGCATGCCGCCGAGGCTGAAGCGGTAGAACGGCCGGCCGAGGGATTCGGCGATGGATTTGCCGATGCTGGTCTTGCCCACCCCTGGCGGGCCGACCAGCAGCACGATGGAACCGGCGATCTCGCCCTTGAAGGCGCCCACGGCGAGGAACTCGAGGATGCGGTTCTTCACGTCGTCGAGGCCGGCGTGCTGGCTGTCGAGCACTTTGCGCGCGTGCCTGAGATCGAGCTTGTCGTGGCCGAACACGCCCCAGGGCAGGGCGGTCGCCCAGTCCAGGTAATTGCGCGTGACGGCGTATTCCGGTGAGCCGGTCTCGAGGATCGACAGCTTGTTGAGTTCCTCGTCGATGCGTTTCTGCGCCGCCGGCGGCACCGTCTTGCCGTCCAGCCGGGCGCGGAACTCGTCGGTGTCGGCGCTGCGGTCGTCCTTGGTGATGCCCAGCTCCTGCTGGATCACCTTCAACTGTTCCTTGAGGAAGAATTCGCGCTGGCGCTCGCCGATCTTGCGGTTGACCTCGGCGGAAAGCTCCTTCTGCAGGCGCGCCACCTCGACTTCCTTGCGCAGCAGCGGCAGCACCTTCTCCATGCGCTTGAGCATCGGCACGCAGTCGAGCACTTGTTGCAGCTCGGTGCCGGGCGCGGTGGTCAGCGCGGCGGCGAAGTCGGTGAGCGGCGAGGGATCGTTGGGGCTGAAACGGTTCAGGTAGTTCTTCAGCTCCTCGCTGTACAGCGGGTTGAGCGGCAGCAACTCCTTTATCGCGTTGATCAGCGCCATGCCGTAGGCCTTCACCTCGTCGCGCGGGTCCTGCGGGCTCTGCGGGTAGTCCACCTCGACCAGGAACGGCGGCCGATGACGCTTCAGCCAGCCACGGATGCGTACCCGCGACAGGCCCTGAGCGACGAACTGCACCTTGCCGTTCTCGCGGCTGGCGCGGTGGATGCGCACCAGCGTGCCATGCTCCGGCAGGCTGCTGGTGTCGAAATGACGGGGGTCTTCCGGCGGGTTTTCCATGAAGAACAGCGCCAGGCTGTGGTGATCGGTCTTCGCCACCAGCTCCAGGGTTTCAGCCCAGGGCTCCTCGTTGACGATGATCGGCAGCACCTGCGCCGGAAAGAACGGCCGGTTGTGGATCGGGATGATGTAGACCTTGTCCGGCAGGGTTTGCCCGGGCAGCGCCAGTTTGCCTTCCGAATGGATGACTTCTTCGACGAGTTCAGCGGTGATGTCCTGGTCGCTCATGGGGCACCTATAGACCTTGTATGCAGCCTTAGATGGGTTGGTGCGCCGATGAATTCAATGCCGCCACGCGGGAACATGCCGTTGCGCGGTTCGATACTGGGAAAAAAAACGCCATTCCAGTAAAGTGCGCAAAATTTGACCAGCCCGTAATCCGCCCATGCTCAAAGCCCGCCTCATGTGCCTGGATGCCCAGGCCCACGAACATGCCCATGACTATCACCAACTGGTGATGTCCCTCTCCGGGCGCGCGGAATTCGAGGTGAACGGGGCGGGCGGCGAAGTCTGCCGGATGCGCGCCTGCCTGGTGCCCGGCGATGCCGAGCACGAGTTCGCCGGCATGGGCGACAACCGCATGCTGATCATCGACATGGACGGCGAGGAATCCAGCGCCGAGGACCTCGAACTGCTCATGCGGCTGTTCGAGATTCCGCGCTATCCGGCCCTCGATCCGGATTTCCAGAACCTGCTCAACTACGCCGGTGCCGAACTCACCCGTTACGGCAGCGATCCCGCGCTGTCGCGTGCCCTCGGCGGGTTGCTGCTGCGCGCCATGCATCTGCGCCTGTTCGGCGAGCAGGCACCACAGCCGCGCGGCCCGCTGGACCTGGAGCGGCTGGATGCGCACATACAGGACAATCTGGCGCGGCGCATCAGCGTGGCCGAGCTGGCGCAGGTCGCCTGCCTCAGTCCGAGCCACTTCCACGTCCAGTTCAAGGACAGCGTCGGCCTCACCCCGCACCAGTACCTGCTGAAGACCCGTCTCGACCGCGCCGCCCGGCTGCTGCGCGAAAGCCCGCTGCCGCTGGTGCGCATCGCCGGCGAGTGCGGCTTCTCCAGCCAGAGCGCACTGACCACCGCCATGCGTCGCTATCTCGGCCTGACACCCAAACGTTTGCGCGGCAGCGACAGTTAAAGGCATTCTGCCACTATCGTGGACTTCGCCGGCTAGCCGACTAATCTGCCTGTAGGGATGATCGCCCCGATCATCGCGTTCTCTTTCAGCGCAGCGGTGGCCGTTGCACGCAGGTGTTCAGCATGCTCGACGCGTTACCCAGGATTCTCCTCTGCCTGACTGCACTCCTGACACTCGACCAGGCCGGCGCCGCCGCCCTGCAGGCCAGCGTGGTCGACGCCGAGGGCAAGCCGCTGGGCGAGGCGGTGCTGACCCTCTCCGGCGGCCCCGCGCCGACCGCGCCGCCGGGCAAGGCGGTGATGGATCAGGTCAACCAGCAGTTCCTGCCGCATGTGCTGGCAGTGCGCAGCGGCACCGAGGTCAGCTTCCCCAACCGCGACGACATCCGTCATCACGTGTATTCCTTCTCGCCGGCCAAGCGCTTCGAGCTGCGCCTCTACCACGGTACGCCGACCGCGCCGGTGCTGTTCGACAAGCCCGGCCTGGTGGTACTCGGCTGCAATATCCACGACTGGATGGTCGGCTACATCTACGTCACCGACGACGCCTGGTTCGGCGTCGCCGACGAGGCCGGCAAGCTGAGCCTCGACGTGCCGCCCGGGCANNATCCGGACTTGCTGCCGGTCGCCGCCGGCGAACTGGACGTGCCCGCTGGCGGCCTGGAAAAACGCTTCAGCCTGGTTCCGGGCAGCGACCCCGCGCCCGCCGGCACGCCGCCACCGGCGCGCGACGACGGCGGCTTCGGCGATGCCTTCCGGAAGGCCACCCGTGAAGCTCGATAGCAGCTTCCAGACCCGCATCGCGGTGGTGTTCGCGCTGCTCCTGCTGGCGGTCGTCGGCTGCCTCTACCTGTCGGTGAAGCTGGTCACCGACACCGCGGTGAAGGCCCGTGCAGGCGAGCAACTGCAGGTCGGCGCGCGGGTCTTCGAGCGCCTGCTCGACGTGCGCGGCCGCCAGCTGCGCGATGCGGTCACCGTGCTCACTTCCGATTACGGTTTCAAGGAGGCGGTTTCCAGCGGCGACGTCGCCACCATTCGCTCGGTGCTCGGCAATCACGGCGCGCGGATCAACGCCAGCGAGGTGTTCCTGCTGAGCATGGACGGGCGCATCGAGGCCTCGACCATCAGCAGCATCGCCGAGGGCGAGCGCTTCCGTTTCAGCGAGGCGCTGGCGGACGTGCGACGCAAGGGCCAGTTCATCTTTGTCGCTCCGCTGAATGGAGAAGCGCACCTGCTGGTGGAATCGCAGGTGTTGGCGCCGATTCCCATCGCCCGCGTGGTGATGGGGTTCCGCATGGACGAGAGCTTCGCCAACGAACTGCGCAGCCTCACCGGGCTCGACGTTTCGCTGCTGGCCATCGAGAACGGCACGCCCGGCACGCTGGTCAGCTCGCTGGGCCTGAGCGCCCAGGCCCGCGAGCTGCTGCAGCGGCAGATGCTGGAGTCGCAGGCGCTCGAACAGTTGCCCTTCGATCTCGACCGCCGGCATTACCTGAGCGAATTCGTGGTGCTCGCGGCGAATGCCGATGCGCAGGTGGTGGCGCTGCTGCACACCTCGCTGGANNACATCCTCTGGATCAGCGTCGGCGCGCTGCTGATTTCCATGATGGGCGCGCTGGCGCTGGCGCGCAGTCTGTCGTTGCCGATCCGCGAGCTGGCGCGGGCGGCGGCACGGGTCGGCCAGGGCAACTACCAGGAACCCATCGAGCTGCGCCGCGACGACGAGCTGGGTCGCCTGGCGCAGACCTTCCGCGACATGCAGGCGGGCATCGCCGAGCGCGAGCGGCAGCTGGCGCACAACGCGCTGCACGACGCGGTGACCGGCCTGCCGAATCGCGGCCTGCTGCTCGAACGCATTGTCAACTCCACCGCCGCCGAGCGCCCGCTGGCGCTGCTCTGTATCGGCATCCGCAATCTTGCCGCAGCATCGCAGCCGTTCGGCGGCGCCGCGCTGGAGCGCATGCTGGTGCTGTTCAGCCAGCGCCTGAAGGCGGCGATGAAGCCCGGCGACAGTCTGGCGCGGGTCAGCGCCGACGAGTTCGTCCTGCTCCTCGAAGGCGCCGACAGCGACAGCAGCGTGGCGCTCGGCTACCAGATCCAGCCGATGCTCAGCCTGCCGCTGCTGCTCGACGGCGAGGAGATCAAGCTGTTCTGCAACCTCGGCATCGCCACCTATCCGGCCGATGGGCAGAACGCCGACGAGCTGCTGCGCCGGGCCAACATCGCCATGCAGGATGCCGATGGCCAGCCCGCGCGTCTGCAGCTCTATCAGCAGGGCCGCGACGATGCCCACCGGCGCCAGCTCGACCTGATCCGTGACCTGCGCCAGGCCAGCCAGCAGGGCAACCTGTCGCTGGTCTACCAGCCCAAGCTCGACCTCGAGACCGGCGGCTTCAAGAAGGCCGAGGCGCTGCTGCGCTGGCAGCATCCGAATTACGGGCCGGTATCGCCGGGCGAGTTCATCCCGCTGGCCGAACGCACCGGCAGCATCCAGTTGCTCACCGGCTGGGTCATCGAAGAGGCGATCCGCCAACTGGCCGAATGGAACACCCGCGGGTTGCGCGTGCAGCTGTCGCTGAACATCTCCGCCGAGGACCTGGCCGCCGCCGACCTCACCGAACGCGTCAGGCGGCAGCTGCGCCAGCACCAGCTGCCGCCCGAGCAACTGATCTTCGAGATCACCGAGAGCGCCATGATGGGCGACCAGCAGCTCGCTCTGAAGACGCTGCACGCCCTGCGCGACCTCGGCATCAGCCTGTCGGTGGACGATTTCGGCACCGGCT
>DIEE01000285.1 GCA_002418465.1 Pseudomonas sp. UBA5782
GCCGATGCCTGGCTCGGCGGCCTGGGCGACCGCGAACGTACCCTCGCCATCATGAAAGACCCCCGCAGCGGCCCGATTGCCGTGGTCGTGCTGGTGCTGGTCCTGCTCCTCAAATTCGCTGCCCTGCTGGCGCTGCTGCAACAGGGCCAAACCCCGGCACTCCTCCTCGCCCCCATCCTCGCCCGCGCCACCCCGCTGGCCCTGTTCCTCACCACCCCCTACATCCGCAAAGGCGGCCTCGGCCAGGCCCTGGCCGACCACCTGCCACGCCGCGCCGCACGCTACACGCTGGCCGCCACGGCGCTGGGCGCTCTGCTGGTTGCAGGGTGGAGCGGGGCGTTGGTGCTGCTGCTGGCGACGGTGCTGTTCACCTACCTGCGCCGCGTGATGGTGAAGCGGCTGGGTGGGTGTACGGGGGATACGGTGGGGGCGGTGTTGGAGTTGGTTGAGGTGGGGGTTCTTGTTGGATTAGCGCTTTAGGCGAGCGGGGTGGGAGCAAAGGATCATGAGTTGCCTGGGAACGCTGCGAGCCCAGTGAAATGGAAGCTCCTATGCCGATAGCACTGTTCAGCGCGCTGCTCCGGCTCGGCAGCGCCCACGCCACCAGCGCGCCAACCACGATTGGCGCTTGCCCGGTGCTGAGCGGGCCTGCCGATGGAAGCGCGGCAACTCGCCCAGGGCGATCCACAACTCACCCTGCCACTCCAGCAAATTGACCTGCTGGTTGTCCCAAGCCATCAAGCAACGCGATGGCTCATGGCCGTCTCCCGCCTCACTGTCGCGCAGTGCCGGCAAGGCCACATGGCTGAGCCAGCGGCGTAGATGACGGTTCTCCGGATGCGAGAAGCGCCACAACGCCCTGTAAATGCCTGACTCACTGAACACCTCCACTGCCTCCAGATGCCCGCTGGCCAACCGGAAGTGCACCACCTGCACCTGGTCGGCATCCATCAGCCGGCAGATGCGCTCCGGATGGCGATGACCCAGCAACCGCGCAAACTCACGGGCACAGACCCACGGCTGGCGGTCGATCATCACGCCGCGTAACGGGCGGTTATGGCGCATCAGCACGATGGGTGTGTAGGGGTCTTCCATAAGGCCTCCCGGCTGTCAGTCGCGAATGGCAGGTGGTTTCGAACGTGCAGGCAGGGGAATGCACACGCATAACGTGTCTAGGGCGAACGGCTTTTGATACCCTGCCAGAACTAAGATTTCAAAGGTTCCAATATTGGAACTAATGATGGTTCCAAGCGTGGAACCTGTCAAGGGGGTTAAATTGGGTTTGCCGGCAAAAATGAAAGCGATACGGGCCAAGGAAAACCTGACCCAAGAAGATTTCTGCCGGGAAGTCGATATCAGCTTGAGCAGCTGGAAGAAGTACGAAGCCTCAATCACTGACATGGGGCTGGCCCCGTTCCTCAAGGTCGCCAACCACCCACGCTTTAAAAAGTACGCACTGTGGCTGACAACCGGAGAAACGGCCCCGGAGTGTGGGCAGATCAGCCCGCTTTGAAGCATTGGCTGTGGGTCAAAGAGTTATGAGTCGCCTAGACACGCTGAATCGGGCATAGCCTACGTAGGTACAATTAGCCGAAAGCATCGCAGTTACTGGTGTTTAGCGCAGTAAGCGAAGGTGCATGAGGCTAGTCGCTGTACCGCTAGTGTTGTACTTCTGCCGTGGTTTCGGAATGGGCGTAGAGATGTAAGAGAGGCCTATCACCAAAATACTAGTATGCTCAATATTATTAGTATTAGAGCTGCATATATAAAGTCAATGACTCTCTTTATTCGGCCATAGTTTTCAATAGCCTCTCTGATAGGGCGTCGTGATATTTTTTTAAGCTCGCTTTCGGGGACTAGGGAGCTAAGGCCTTTACTCCAGCTTCTGCGAAATCTTATCTGGGTGCGAATGAACATTTTGTTCTGGTAGCCAGTGAGGAGAATGCTAGTCGCTAGCCAAGCAATTGTTGCTATTAGCAGAAATGACGCACTTTCCTTAGTGATAATGCCTTTGGCAATAAGCGTTTGTCTTAATGTTGCAATCATGAATGTTATGCTTGCATCGCGAAGAAGGCTGGATGTAAGGGCGCTTGTTTTTTCAATTATTTTGTTTGTTTCATCAGACACTGTTTTTCGAATGTCGGTTATCGCTTTTAAAAGCTCGCCAGTTTTAACTAGTAAGTGGTTTTTATAGTCTTCTCGAGAACTTGAGAGAGAGGGCTTAATAGTTCTTGAGATGTATCTGATCCAGGTTTCAGATTTTTTTGGGTCGTTGTGGGAGAGTCGCTGGCATAGCAGTGTATGCCTTATCTCGACTTCTCTCGATGTTTCAAAAATCCAATTGAGAGCGTCGTGAATGTTGGCGTGTTCGTCTCGCGTGATTGCTATGGCGCGGTTGTCATGCTGTATGTCTAAGGTCTTACTTCCTTTAATTGAGTAGTGTTTATTTCCATCGATGACTGATATTTCAGATGCTAAGAGCATGGATGCTTTAGGAGTGGCAATATCTAGCCATTTTAAAAATAAATCATCAGAAGTAACCGGCTCGCAAGGGGTTATCCAAAATAAGTGGTGATGGTTGATTTGTGAGCCTGTATAGTCTTTTATTATTTTCCTGGGGTCGACTAGGTCTATATTTCTCTTGTCTTCTTGTACGCTGCTTTTGAGAAGATCCCACTTGGTAATGTTGCAGGTCAGAGTCCTGAAATCGATAGTGTCTTCATGTATGAAGATGTTCTTGGACTTAGTTATCTCACTTGATTCAAGGCTTTTTAAGAATCCCTGGGTCGAGAAAAAATAGTTGTCTTCTTGGGTTCTGGCCTTTTTGAAAACAACTAATTCGATTTTGAAGTTTGATAGGTCCTCAAGTGTGGGGAGGTTTATCCTTTCATCAAATTCATCGTTTATTTGGAGTGAAAAATTAAAATTCCCCTGGGCAGCTAGGTTGTTCAGTTCAAAGGCCAAGAGGTTGTCTGTAGCGTTATGGGGGCGATAAAATGCTGCATCTAATGACTCCCCATCAAGCGAAAGTCTTGAAAAAATATCAATCATCCGCTTCGTCTTCCAAGACATACTGGTCGGTGACTATTCGGATTATCTTTTTTGCACCATCCTCTTCAAAGAAGATGTTTTTATCTATGTCGCTGCTCGTGTAAATAACTCTTACGCCCTCGTAGGTCTGCTTTATTTTCTTGGAGCCTTGCTTTATTGCTTCATGAGATATTTCAAATTTCTCGTTAGATATTTTATTCTTTTTCAAGGATGCGGCGAAAGCTTTTCTTACTTTTTCTTCTTTGTGTGCCTCGCCAAAAGCCGCTGTTAGAATTTGCTCGTGATTTTCTGGGTCAAATTCTACGGTGTCTTTTACAGCTTGCCGTATCTTGCTCTTAAGCCTTTTTCTTATTTCTAGGGGGATTAGAGTTGATTGAGATTTTGCTGTTTCCTCTAGCGCGGCTATAAGTCTCTCCGTTAATAGTGTGCTTGTAAACAGACGATCGGCTTGCAAGTAGATCTTTAGTTTTTCGGTAATGTCGCCCTTGTTCCCGCTTCTATCGGTGCAAACTATACTGGACTGAGGGCAATTAATATCGAAAAGTACGGATTTCTGAATTGCTTTTTTGTCTTGTACAAAGTTGTTAAGAAATTGGTTGAGGATAGGCTTTGATTTGCCGTCTTCTAGCGTTTTTGTGGTGTACGAAATTACACTCATGTCGTCATATTTTATTATCGCTCCGTAGGTTTTATCTTTATTTTTTATTTTCAGGAGCATCAGTGCGCCAGGTATAAGTCTTTTGTCTGACTGGAAAAGCTCCTGGAACTTCTCTGCAAGCCGTTCAGATGTATCAACAAAAGCGTGCTGACTTGTCAGTGCCGTCTTTACTTGATCCTTTACCCAAGAGTTATCTTGGAATCGATATTTAGTCCCTTTAATCGTTTCTCTTAGTCGATCAATAAAGAATTTCGAGTAATCCGCAGGCGTTTCTACCTCCATGAGAATTCTTGGGGAATTTAAGTCGGGGCTTACTATGTGAAATATGACTCGCTCCAGTTCTGCCTCATCTGCGATGTGGTATTCGGTCTCTTCTATATTTTCTTCTGTCATTATTGGTTTCTTCTTTTAATGTCGAAGCATTATTGATTGAAAGTGTTAGCGCTGTTCTAGGGTCATAGCCCCTGCATTATTCTGCACATGGGGAAAGCCGAGCATCCCCAAAACTGCTGCCCTGCTTTTGCCCCTGTTTTACGGGTGCGGATAACCAGGGCACTACCGCACTTCGGGCACTGTCGCTCGGCCGTCGGATCGCTCCGGCGCTTGAGGTTCTGCACATGCTCGCGATGAGTAGCGAGCGTCGGTGCGCGGCGGCCGGTCTGCAAGGCTTTCAACATGGCGTCGACTTCGGCGTCGCTGAATACCGGCTGCCGGAATGACTGGATATAGCGGATAAAGCCAATGCCCTGGGTGACGTTGGCTGGCACTTCGGTCTTGAAGGTGCTGCCGCCGACGAAGGTGACTACCGAGTGCAGGTGCTCCGGGCTCACAGGCCGCTGCAAAGCTACCTGCGTTGGCAACGCTGCGTTAAAAACAGGCTCGGAATGCTCATTTACAGCACGTAAACTCCGCTTCCTCGCCTGTTTTTGCCTTGCGTTGGCTGCCTCGCCTACGCTTTCCAGCGCCCTGTTTGTGTTTAGGAAAGCTTCCAGGGCCTTGAGGTGCTTGTAGTTCTGCCGCAGCGGGTTCTGGAACTTGAAGGTGTGTTTGTAGAGCTTCTGCGTCCACTGCGCCTGCTTCTCGCTGCCGAAGATCCAGCCGCTCATGTTCTTCGTTTCCAGCACGAAGAGGCCGTAGGGCGAGAGGAAGACGTGGTCGATTTGCGTGGTGCCGTCCGGGGTGTTCAGGGTGACGTTGTGCAGGCGCCGGTAGGTCTGCTTGTCGAGCTGCCAATGGGCGAACAGCCGGACCAGGAGTTCACCAATATGGCCCTTGGCCCAAGGCGACTTGAGCAGGCCAATCAGCAGTGCGGCCGGGATGAACCAGGCCAACATGCCCCAGACCTGGGTGATGACGGGGGTGAAGTCCATTTCCTGTCCTTGGAATGATCCTGAGTTAACCGGATAGTACCGAAACCTTGAGTAATGGCACTACACCATTACGGCGCGCTGCTTTGTTGCCGCGGGGTTAGTCGTGAGCGTTCGGCGAGTGCTGTATCTGGTAGCGCGTACTGCGCCCGCCACCCGGCAGCCGGGCAAGGCAGCCTTTCTCGACAAGATCGCTCAGATGACGCGTGGCGGTGGCTTTCGAGACTTTGGCGACTGCCTGGTACTGGGCCGCGCTGATGCCGTTCTCGAAACCCTGTTCGCCACCATCGAGCAGGCGATTGAGCACTTTGATCTGTTCGGCGGACAGGGCGTGGTCGCGATGGGTTTGCCAGTAGCGCGTCTTGACCAGCACGCGGTCTATGCGGGCGAGGGCCTGTTCGAGGCTTTTGAGCAGCGTGGCGAGGAACCAGAGCAGCCAGGCGGTGATATCCAGAGTGCCTTTCTGACTGGTTTCGAGTGCGCGGTAATAGCCGGCGCGGTCGTCGAGGATGCTGGCGGACATGGCGTAAAAGCGGATGGCTTGCTGTTCGCTCTGGGCTAGCGCCAGGTCGGTGAGGGCACGAGTCAGGCGGCCGTTGCCATCGTCGAAGGGGTGCAGGGTGACGAACCAGAAGTGCGCGATGCCGGCGCGTAGAAAAGGGTCGAGGCCTGTATCGTCGCGGCTGCTCTCGAACCAGGTGAGGAAGTCTGCCAGTTGCGCTTCCAGCCCGGCGCGGGGTGGGGCCTCGAAATGCACGGTGGGGTGGTCGAGTCGACCGGAAACAACCTGCATGGGCTCTTCGCCGCGTAGCGTGCCAATGCGCAGTGGGCGGACCAGCAGGTTGTCGTCGCTGGGGAATAGCCAGCGGTGCCAGCCGTACAGTCGCTCCAGGTCCAGCGGCCGCTGATCTGCATGAGTGGCATCCAGCAGCAATTCCGCCAGGCCCTCGGAGCGCGCGCTGGTGCGGCCTTCCTCGTTCAGCCCCAGGCGCCGCGCCAGGGATGAGCGCACCGAGCCGACATTCAGCTGCTCACCCTCGATGGCCGATGAGGTGACGATGTTCTGCAGCATGGCATCCAGGCTGCTTTGCACTTCGGTGTCACTCCCCACCGCGCCGAGCATTCCTAACAAACGCCCCTGAGCCTGACCGCAGGCGCGCAGCAGCGGGGCCAGCGTATCGGCTTGCCAGCTGAAATGGGGCCAGTCGGGCTGCTGCCAGATCCAGAACGGAGCATTCATAAAGGGCATTAGACGATGAGCCGATTGGAGAGCCTATTCGGCTCATGTAGTGAGCCGATAATGCCGGCTATTCGGCTCACTGTCGAATCGCCGGGTCGGTTCAGCGCATGGTCCGGGATGTCAGGGGAGCGCCCATCGTTGAGCGCGTGTACCCCGGCGGCTTGGCCGTTCCTGTACTCATCTCAGATGCAAGCGGGGGCACGCGCTGGCGAACGGCCGAACGCGCCTTTTGCCGAACTCAAGCCACCATCGCCTCGCACTCCGCCGCACAACGCTGGCAGGCCTGGGCGCATTGCTGGCAGTGGTCGTGGGAGTGGCGGGGGGGGTNNCATTCTTCGGCGCAGGCCTGGCAGGCGAGGGCGCAGAGGTGGCAGGTTTCTTCGGCGAGGTCGCTGCCGCGGACCATCAGGGCTTCGGCGAGGCGGCAGAGGTCGGCGCAGTCGCGGTCGAGGCGGATGCAGGCGGCCATCATCGTCACGTCGTCTTCGCGCAGGCAGGAGGCGGCGCAGTGCTCGCAGGCGATGACACAGGCGCTGCAGGCCTGTATGCATGACAGGTAGCGTTGCTCGGTCATGGGGCGCTCCGTTGGGTTCGGGTCGGTAAGCATTACTGACCGAATTCCGCGTTTTCCGTTTCTCGAAAACGGACGGAAGGACGTGCAGCCCGTGCGGAAACCATCGCTGGAACGCCGCGACAATTTGACTCGAAGTCCGATGCGGGTATATACACGCATCCATGACGACGACTCATTGCCTCTGTACCCAACTGCGTCGCACCGCCCGCGGTGTGACCAGGCGCTATGACGACGCCCTGGCCGGCGCCGGGCTCACCACCGCGCAATTTTCCCTGCTACGGCACCTGCAGCGGCTCGATTCGCCCAGCATCACCGACCTCGCCACCGCGATGGGGCTGGAGCGCAGCACGCTCGGTCGCAATGTGCGCGTGCTGGAAGCCCAAGGGCTGCTGGAGCTGGGCAGCGCTGGCGACCAGCGCAACCGGCTGGTGGTGATGACCGCGCAGGGCCGCATGCGACTCGACGAGGCGGTTCACGCCTGGAACGGCGCGCAGGCGCAACTGACGCAGAAGTTCGGCAGCGAGAAGCGTGCGGCTCTGATGGCGCTGCTCGACGAGCTGCATGCCCTTGAATGACAACAATAAATTAGGAGTTCACATGGCTGCGTCCTCGCGCCCGATGTTCTGGATCATGCTGTCCGCGGCACTGATCCTTGCCCTGTCCCTCGGCACCCGTCACGGCTTCGGCCTGTTCCTGCCGCCGATGAGCGCCGAGTTCGGCTGGGGCCGCGAGGTGTTCGCCTTCGCCATCGCCCTGCAAAACCTGATCTGGGGCCTGGCACAGCCGTTCGCCGGTGCGCTGGCGGACCGCTTCGGGGCGATCCGCACGGTGGTCGTCGGCGGCATCCTCTACGCCCTCGGCCTGGTGCTGATGGGCTTCGCCGATTCGCCGCTGTCGCTGTCGCTGAGCGCCGGGCTGCTGATCGGCATCGGCCTCTCCGGCACCTCGTTCTCGGTGATCCTCGGCGTGGTCGGCCGCGCGGTTCCGGTGGAGAAACGCAGCATGGCGATGGGGATCGCCGCGGCGGCGGGCTCCTTCGGCCAGTTCGCCATGCTGCCCGGCACGCTCGGCCTGATCGGCTGGCTCGGCTGGTCGTCAGCGCTGCTGATGCTCGGCCTGATGGTGGCGCTGATCGTGCCGCTGGCGGGCATGCTGCGTGACAAGCCGCAACCGGTTCACGCCCACGAGCAGACGCTCGCCGAGGCGGTGCGCGAGGCGGTCGGGCATTCGGGGTTCTGGCTGCTGTCGCTGGGCTTTTTCGTCTGCGGCTTCCAGGTGGTGTTCATCGGCGTTCACCTGCCGGCCTATCTGGTCGACCAGCACCTGCCGGCGACGGTGGGCACCACGGTGCTGGCGCTGGTCGGGCTGTTCAACGTGTTCGGCACCTACATCGCCGGCTGGCTCGGCGGGGGGGTGGNNAAGCCGCGCCTGCTGACCTGGCTGTACCTGGCGCGCGCGGTGGTGATCACCGCCTTCGTCTTCACCCCGCTGACGCTCTGGAGCGCCTACGCCTTCGGTATCGCCATGGGTCTGCTGTGGCTGTCGACGGTGCCGCTGACCAACGGCACGGTGGCGACCCTGTTCGGCGTGCGCAACCTGTCGATGCTCGGCGGGATCGTCTTTCTCTTCCATCAACTGGGCGCGTTTCTCGGCGGCTGGCTGGGCGGCTATCTGTACGACAGCACCGGCAGCTATCAACTGGTCTGGCAGCTGTCGATCCTGCTCAGCCTGATCGCCGCAGTACTCAACTGGCCAGTGCGCGAGAAGCCGGTGGCGCGGTTGCAGACGGCAGGCCCGGCGGCATGACTCGGAGCCTCGTGCTGCGCCTCGGCGCCGCGTTGGGCGTGGCGGCGCTGCTGGCGCTGGCCTGGTTCGGCTGGCGCGCGGGCGGTATCGCCCTGTTGCAATTGGGCATCGGCGTCTGTTGAACGGTGATTGCCGCTGCGCAACCGTGCGGCTAGCCTGAACCGACCTCATCAGGATATCGCCATGACCCTATCCCGCTTTTTGCCGATGGCCTTGCTCACCGCGCTGGCGTCGCCGGCGCTGTTCGCCGCCGATTGCCCGCCGTTGTTGCAGCACGAGCTGCCCAAGCTGCGCTCCAAGGAAACCCTCGACCTCTGCCAGTTTTCCGGCAAGGCGCTGGTGGTGGTGAACACCGCCAGCCACTGCGGCTTCACCCCGCAGTTCAAGGGGCTCGAAGCGCTCTACCAGCGCTACAAGGGCGACGGCCTGGAGATGCTCGGTGTGCCCTCGGACGACTTCTTCCAGGAAGACGACGACGCCGCCGAGACGGCCAAGGTCTGCTACCAGAACTACGGCGTGACCTTTGCCATGGCGCAGACCCAGCCGGTGCGCGGCAGCGATGCGACACCGCTGTTCCGCGAGCTGGCCGCGCAGGCCGATGGCCAGGCGCCGCGCTGGAATTTCTACAAGTACGTGGTGGATCGCCAGGGCAAGGTGGTCGGCGTGTTCAACAGCAAGACCAAACCGGACGATCCGGCGCTGCTCGAGGCAGTGCAGAAGGCGCTGGCGAGCAGGGCGGACTGAGGCAGGCGTTGCCGGCGGTGCGCACGGCGCACTCTCGGAGTGCAAAAAAAACGCGCGGCCTGGGCCGCGCGTTTTCGTTTTGCGAGTGACGCTTAGAAGCGGTACGAGACCTGGGTGCCGATACCGTGGGCGCTGTTCTTGTAGGTGGAGCTGTAATTTTCCACCAGGGCGCCGCCGGCGTAGGCACGGGACTGGTCGATATCGACGTCTTCCTCTTTCAGATAGGAGTAGGCGACATCGATGGTCAGGTCGTCGGTCGGGCTCCAGCCCAGGCCGAGGGACAGGGTCTTGCGGTCGCCGGTCGGAATGCGCGGCGAGCGGTGCTCGTTGTTGGTCGGGCTCTGATCCATGCCCAGGCCCGCACGCAGCACCACCTGCTTGTTCAACTGGTAGGAGGCGCCGATGGCGTAGGCCCAGGTGTCATGCCATTCCTGCTCCTCGGCAATGGTGCCGAACTGGGCGCCAGCGGTCGGGTTCAGACCTTCGTTCTGCACCACGATGGACTCCAGGCGGCTCCAGCGGGTGAAGGTGGCACCGCCGTAGAGGGTCCACTGATCGTCCAGCTCGTGGGTGATCGAGAAGTCGGCGGATTCCGGGGTTTTCAGCTTCAGAGAGGCATCGTATTTGCCGTAGGCGCCGATGCTGCCCAGGGCGAGGTCGGAACCGGAGATGCGGGTATCGCCTTCGAGTTTGTAGTCGACCATCGAATGGTAGGTCAGGCCGGCGCGGGTCTGCGGGGTGAATTCGTAGAGCACGCCGACGTTGTAACCCAGTGCGGTGTCGTCACCCTTGATCTTCACGCGGCTTTCGGCGGTCGCCAGAGCCGGAACGGCGCTTTCCAGCTGACCGGAAATACGGTTGATGGTCAGGCCTACACCGACCGACAACTGATCGTTGAAGCGGTAGCTGACGGTGGGCTGTGCGGTGACCACTTTGACTTCGCTGTAGTCGCCGAAGAAGCGACCCTGGAAGCCGCCTTCATAGTCGGTGATCAGGCCGAACGGAGCGTAGACGCCGAAGCCGACAGCCCACTTGTCATTCAGCGGGTTGACGTAATAGCCGAACGGCACGGCGGTGAACGGCACCATGTCGCCGTCATTGCTGCCGGCCACCGGTTGCGTAACTACGCCGCCCAGGACCGCAGAGCCGGAAGCATCGTTGATATCGGTATCGGCGATGATCGCCGCGGCACCCAGGCTGACTTCCTGGCGCTTCAGGCGCGCCATGCCGGCGGGGTTGCCGAAGACGGTGGTGGAGTCATCGGCCGACGAGGAGCGGCCGGCGAAGTTGGTGCCCATGCCGCTGACGCTTTGTTCGTTGAGGGCAAAGCCAGAAGCGAAGACCTGGCTGGAGGCTGCTGCGATGGCGATGGCGAGTGCGCTTTTCAGTGTTTTTGTTATCACGGGTTCGGGACTCCTGTTGTTAGGGCGTTGTGGAACTCCAAACGAGCTGACTGTGCAGGCATCGTCGAAGTTCCTAGCGAGTCTTGGCTCGCAAGCGGCGCGATAATGCCTGTTCCGCGACGATCTCGGCAAGCGACCCGCGATTACCCCGATGAAACGCACGTTTGAGCCGCGAGCTGCGACCTAGAGCGCCCCGCCTTTACCCCTCAATCACCGATTGCGACCGGTCGGTCAGCTTTTGTAATCCACTCGCTCCAGGAGCCCGCGTACAGCGGCGCCAGCGGGTAGCCGGCGAGATTCAGCGCGAACAGGTTGTGGCAGGCGGTGACGCCGGAGCCGCAGTAGGCGACCAGATCGTCCGGAGAGCGCTCTTCCAGCAGCGCGGCGAAGCGCTGGCGCAATTGCTCGGCGGGCAGGAAGCGTCCGTCGGCGCCAAGGTTGTCGGTGAAGGCCGCGCAGCGCGCGCCGGGGATGTGCCCGGCCACCGGGTCGATCGGTTCCACTTCGCCGCGAAAGCGCGGCAGGCCGCGGGCGTCCAGCAGGGTCATGGCCGGTTGCTGCAGGCGCTGTTGCAGTTGTTCGGCGTCGATCACCAGGCTGTCATCCGCGGTGCCGGCGAAAGCGCCGCTGCCGGTGGCCGGCACCTCGCGGGTCAGCGCCAGGCCGGCTTCCTTCCAGGCTTTCAGGCCGCCATCGAGGAGGAACAGGCCGTCGCGCTTGCCGAGCCAGGCCAGCAGCCACCAGGCCCGCGCGGCGAAGGCGCCGGGGCCGTCGTCGTACATGACGATCTGGCTGTCGGCGTCGATGTTCCAGTCGCGCAGGCGCTGCAGCAGCGCATCCGCCGACGGCAGCGGATGGCGGCCGGTGACGCCCGGCTGCACCGGGCTGGAGAGGTCGCGCTCCAGGTCGGCGAAATGCGCGCCGGGCAGGTGGCCCTCGGCGTAGCTGCGCTGGCCGTAGGCCGGATCTTCCAGGGCGAAGCGGCAATCGAGGATGACCAGGCCGGGCTGGCCGAGGCGTTGGGCGAGGGTGTGCGGGTCGATCAGGTGGGCGATGGTCATCCGGGGCTCCTGCTGCGAGGGGAATCGATGACGCATGATAAGCCGGCGTGTGCAGGCGTGGAGCCTGGGCTGTACTTCGCTTCATCGATTCGCCGGAGGGGTAATGGTGGATGAAAGGAGCGTCATCCACCCTACGTTTGGCGGGTCCGGTGCATCCGATGGGGGCGGTATGTACCTGCGTAACGCCCAGCCGTAGGGGGGATCGCGCTCTATCGATCCACCAGGCGGTGTAACGGTGGATGAAAGGAGCGTCATCCACCCTACGCCTGACGGGAGCCCGGTGCTCCAGTGGAGTGGGTGAAGCGCGCGACCGACAGTCCGGGCAGATTGCGGCGTGCTCAGCGAATCTTCAGGCGGCCAATCCGGTCGTTGTCGAGGCTGCCGAAATACAGGTAGTCGCCCTGCGGCTTCACCGAAGTGATCATGCGCAGGTGCGCGCCGCTGGTGTCGTGCAGGCTCTGCACGATCCGGCCGTTCTCGTCGAGGGCGAGCACCAGGCCGTAGGGCGTGGGCTTGGGCCAGAGCGCGCGCGGCAGCTTGGCGATCTGCGCCTTCAGCCACGGGTGGCGATGGAGGAAGTCGGCGTCGGCCTTGCGCGGCGAGGGCAGGGCGACCCAGAAGGTCCCTGCGCGGTCGCCCTGCAGGTTGTCCGGCAGGCCGGGCAGGTTGTCGATGAACACGTCGTGGCTGCCGGCCTTGTCGCCGCTGAGCCAGTAGCGGGTGATGCGGTAGCGGTAGGTTTCGTTGACCAGCACGAAATCCTCGTGCTGCGAGAGCGCCACGCCGTTGGCGAAGTACAGGTCGCGGAGCAGCACCTCGGTCTTGCCGCTGGCCGGGTCGTAGCGCAGCAGGCGGCCGTGCGGGCGTGCTTCGAGCAGGTCGAGCAGGTAGTCCGGCTGGCCGAAGGTGTCCGAAGCATCGCTGAAGTAGATGCGCCCGTCGCTGGCAATGTCGAGGTCATCGGTAAAGCGGAACGGCACGCCTTCGGCTTCGCTGGCGAGCACTTTGATCTTGCCGTGGGGGTCGATGCTGAGCAGGCCCTTGTCGGCGTCGGCGACGATCAGCTGGCCGTCGGCGGCGAAGTCCATGCCCAGCGGGCGTCCGCCGGTGCTGGCGAAGGTCTGCGGGATGCCGTCGGCGCCCAGGCGCACGATGCGCCCGTCGGCAAGGCTGGCGTAGAGGTGTCCGGCGGCGTCCAGCGCGGTGTCTTCCGGGCCGTGCAGCTGGCCCTGGGCGATCAGCTCGGCCTTCATCAGCGTGTCGTTGGGTTCCAGCACGCCGGTCAGCGGCGGCGCGGCGGGTGCGTCCCAGGCCAGCGGGTCGACCGGGCTCGGGGTGACGCTGAGGTAGAGCGCGGCGGCGGCGAGCAGCAGGGCGATGATGCCGATCAGTTTGGTCATGGCGGTCCTTCTTCTGATTGTTCTGGGCGCAGCGTCGGAGCATAGGAGCCTGGCCAGTTGGCCGGCAAGCCGTGAATCTCCGTGCCGCCGGCGCAGCGCAGTTATACTGCCCGGATAACCAAGGAGAGCCGCGTGCCCAACGAAATTCACTGGATCCGTGACGACGCCACTCTGGCGCACCACTGCAGCATCTGGCGCGACTTGCCCTATGTGGCGCTGGACACCGAATTCATCCGCGTAGATACCTTCTATCCGCTCGCCGGCCTGGTGCAGGTCGGTGATGGCGAGCGCGCCTTCCTTATCGATCCGCTGCTGATCGGCAACTGGGAGCCGTTCGCCGCGCTGCTGGAGAGCCCGCAGGTGGTCAAGGTGCTGCACGCCTGCAGCGAAGACCTGGAAGTGCTGCTGCGCCTGACCGGCAGCCTGCCGGCGCCGCTGTTCGATACGCAGCTGGCCGCCGGCTACCTGAACATCGGCTTCTCCATGGGCTATTCGCGCCTGGCCCATGCCNTGCTCGGCCTCGACCTGCCGAAGGACGCCACGCGCTCCGACTGGCTGGCGCGCCCGCTCAGCGATATGCAGGTGCGCTACGCCGCCGACGACGCCAAGCACCTGGCGGAAATCTACGAAGTGCTCGATCCGCGCCTGTCCGAGGAGAAGCGCGCCTGGCTGCTGGAGGACGGCGCCGAGCTGGTCGCCAACCTGCGCCGCGAAGTCGACCCGCGCGAGCTGTACCGCGAGGCCAAGCTCGGCTGGAAGCTGTCGCGCGCGCAACTGGCGGTGCTGCGCGAGCTGTACGTGTGGCGCGAAGCCGAGGCGCGGCGCCGCGACCAGCCGCGCAACCGGATCATCCGCGAACATTGCCTGTGGCCGCTGGCGCGCTTCCAGCCGGACAACCTGATCGCCCTGGCGCGCATCGAGGACATGCACCCGCGCACCGTGCGCCAGGACGGCGAAACGCTGTTGCAGCTGATCCGCGACGCCGCCGCGCTGCCCAAGGAACAATGGCCCGAGCCGCTGCCCGAGCCGCTGCCGGTGGAGGCCACGGTGCTGCTCAAGCGCCTGCGCGCGGTCGGCCAGGCCGAAGCCGAGGCGCTGCAGATCGTCCCCGAGCTGATGCTGCGCAAGAAATCCCTGGAGGCGCTGCTGAAAAGCGGTTATCCCGACGGCCCCTATACCCTGCCTGAATCCCTGCGTGGCTGGCGCCGCGAGCGCATGGGCCAGGCGCTGCTGGACGCCCTCGCTGCGGGCGCTGGAGAACCGACCCCGTGAAACGCCTCTGCTCCATCTATCGCAGCCCGCGCAAGCGCGAGATGTACCTCTACGTGAACCGCGCCGAGGCACTCAAACGCGTGCCGGAAAGCCTGCTGGTCGCCTTTGGCCCGCCGCAGCATGCCTTCGACCTGGTGCTCACCCCCGAGCGCCAGCTCGCTCGCGAAGACATCGCCAAGGTGCTGGAAAACCTGGAGACCCAGGGTTACCACCTGCAGATGCCGCCGCCGGAAGACGATTACATCGCCCACCTGCCGGACGAACTGCTGCGCCGCAACGACCCGGTCTGAGCCATGCGCCTGCTGATCGCCGATCCCGACCACGCCCGTTACGCCGAGCTGCTGCGCGACGCCGAGCCGGCGTTGCAGCTGCACGGCAGCGACGATCCGGCCGAACTGGCGGCGCTGGCCAGCGGCTGTCCGCTGTGGCTCGGCGCGCCGGACCTGCTGGCGCCGCTGTT
>DIEE01000090.1:0-24570 GCA_002418465.1 Pseudomonas sp. UBA5782
GGGTTGAGGAAGCGCTCGAACAGCAGGTCATAGGCCAGCGGATCGAGGTCGGTGATCTTCTGCACGTAGGCGACCAGCGAGCCGGCACCCGATCCACGCCCCGGCCCCACCGGCACGCCGTTGCGCTTGGCCCACTGGATGAAGTCCATGACGATCAGGAAGTAACCGGGGAAGCCCATCTGGATGATGATATCCAGCTCGAAATTCAGCCGGTCGATGTAGACCTGCTTCTTCGCCTCGTAGTCCGGCGTGTCCCTGGGCAGCAGCACTTCCAGGCGCTCGTCGAGGCCGTCGAAGGAGACCTTGCGGAAGTACTCGTCCATGGTCATGCCGTCCGGCACCGGGAAGTTGGGCAGGAAGTACTTGCCCAGCTGCACCTCGATGTTGCAGCGCTTGGCGATCTCGACGGTGTTTTCCAGCGCCTCGGGCAGGTCGCTGAACAGCTCGGCCATCTCCTCCGGGCTCTTCAGGTACTGCTGGTCCGAGTAGTTGCGCTGCCGGCGCGGATCGTCGAGGCCGCGGCCTTCGCCGATGCACACGCGGGTTTCGTGGGCCTCGAAGTCGTCCTGCTTGATGAAGCGCACGTCGTTGGTCGCCACCAGCGAGGCACCGCCGCGCTCGGCCAGGGCCACCGCGGCGTGCAGGTGCTCTTCGTCGTTGACCCGGCTGGTGCGCTGGATTTCCAGGTAGAAGCGCTCGGGAAACACCGCCTGCCACTCGGCAAGCAGCGCGTCCGCCTCACGCGCATCGCCGGCCAGCAGCGCCAGGCCGATCTCGCCTTCCTTGGAGCCGGACAGCGCGATCAGCCCTTCGGCGGCGTCCTTCACCCAGTCGCGCTGGATGATCACCATGTCGTTGCTCTGGCCGTCGGTCCAGCCGCGCGAGACCAGCTCGGTGAGGTTGCGGTAGCCCTTGGCGTTCATCGCCAGCAGCGTCAGCCGGGTCAGCGGGCCGTCCTCGTAACGGCTGGCCATCCAGATGTCCGCACCGCAGATCGGCTTGACCCCGGCGCCCATGGCCGCCTTGTAGAACTTCACCAGCGAGCACATGTTGTTCTGGTCGGTGACCGCCACCGCCGGCATGCCCTTGCCCGCCACCGCCTTGACCAGCGGCTTGACCCGAACCAGCCCGTCCACCAGGGAAAACTCGGTATGCAGGCGCAGGTGGACGAACGAAGCGGACATGGCGAAAACCTTCAGCGGGGCAAAAAACAGGGGTGGGATTGTAACGGTTTTGCCCGGCGCGGGGAGGCGCTCGGCAGGGCCTCAGGCGCGCGGGCGACGAATCGGCGGGACGCCGCGCAACGCGCTCAGAAGAACGCGGAGACCTGCTCGCTGGTCTCGGCCTCGATGGCCAGCCAGGCGTCGCGCACCGGCGCGAAGGAGCGCCGGTGGATCGGCGTCGGCCCCAGGCGACGCAGCGCCTCCAGGTGCTCGGCCGTGGCGTAGCCCTTGTGCGCGGCGAAGCCGTAACCGGGATAGTGCAGCTCCAGCGCGGCCATTTCGCGATCGCGACTGACCTTGGCCAGGATCGAGGCGGCGGCGATCGCCGGAACCTTGGAATCGCCCTGCACCACCGCGGCGCTGGGCACCGCGAGTTTCGGGCAGCGATTGCCGTCGATCAGGGCCAGCTTCGGCTTGACGCTCAGGCCCTCGACCGCCCGCTGCATGGCCAGCATGGTGGCGTGGAGGATGTTCAGCGAATCGATTTCCTCGACCTCGGCGCGACCGATGCACCAGGCCAGCGCCTTCTCGCTGATCTCGTCGAACAGCCGCTCGCGACGCGCCTCGCTGAGTTTCTTCGAATCGTTGAGACCGAGGATCGGCCGCGCCGGGTCGAGGATCACCGCGGCGGTGACCACCGCGCCGCACAGCGGGCCGCGGCCTACCTCATCGACGCCGGCGACCAGCTCTTCCACCAGGCTGAAATCCAGGCCCATCTGCATCAGTCGCGCTCCAGCAACTGCAACACCGCGCTCGCCGCCTCGGCCGAGGCATCGCGACGCAGCGTGCGATGGATGGCGTCGAAGCCTTCGGTCTGCGCCTCGCCGCCGTCCAGCAGCGGCAGGAGTTCGGCGGCCAGCGCTTCGGGGGTCGCCGCATCCTGAAGCAGCTCGGGCACCAGCAGGCGACCGGCAAGCAGGTTGGGCAGCGACACATAGGGACTCTTGATCAGCCGGTTGAGGATTCGATAGGTCAGCGGCGCGACCTTGTACGCCACCACCATCGGCCGCTTGCAGAGCAGCGCCTCAAGGGTCGCGGTGCCGGAGGCGATCAGCACCGCGTCACAGGCGCCAAGCGCCTCGTGGGACTGACCGTCGAGCAGGCTCAAGGGCAAATCGCGGCCGACTAGCATCTGCTCGAGTTGCGCACGCCGCTCGGGGCTGGCGCAGGGCAGCACGAAGCGCAGCTCGGGACGACTCGCCAGCAGACGCTCCGCGGTATCGAGGAACAGCGTGCCGAGCCGACCGACTTCACCGCCCCGACTGCCCGGCAGCAGGGCCACTACCGGTGCGTCCTGCGGCAGCCCGAGCGCTTCGCGCGCGGCGGCGCGGTCGACCTCAAGCGGAATCGCATCGGCCAGCGGATGGCCGACGAAATGCACCGGCACCTGGTGTTCGGTGTAGAAACGCGCCTCGAAGGGAAACAGAGTGAGCATCAGGTCGCAGGCATCGCGGATCTTGAACACCCGCTTCTGCCGCCAGGCCCACACCGACGGGCTGACGTAGTGCACGGTACGAATCCCGGCGCGGCGCAGCTTGAGCTCCAGGCCGAGATTGAAATCCGGCGCGTCGATACCGATCACCACGTCCGGGCGCTGCTCGATCAGCGTCGCGACCAGGCGCCGGCGACGGGCCAGCAGCTCGGCCAGGCGCCCGAGCACCTCGACCAGGCCCATCACGGCCAGGCGCTCCATCGGGAAGTAGGATTTCAGCCCCTCGGCGATCATCCGCGGCCCGCCGATGCCGATGAACTCGACCTGCGGTTGGCGGACCTTGAGCGCTTGCATCAGACCGGCGCCGAGAATATCCCCCGACGCTTCGCCGGCGATCAGGGCGACGCGCAATGGCCTGCTCATGGGATTAGCGGGTGATGCCGCGGGTGGAATTCAGCACCGAGTCGCGGAAGATCGCGACTTCGGGAAATTGCGTGGCCGACTCGGCCAGCTCGGCGAGCGCTTGCTCCACCGTCAGACCCTGGCGGTAGACCACCTTGTAGGCACGGCGCAGCGCCTGGATCGCCTCGGCGGAAAAACCGCGGCGGCGCATGCCCTCGAAATTCATGCTGCGCGCCTCGGCGGGGTTGCCGAACACGGTGACGAACGCCGGGACGTCCTTGCCGATCGCCGTGCCCATGCCGGAAAAGCTGTGCGCGCCGATGCGGCAGAACTGGTGGACCAGGGTGAATCCGGAAAGGATCGCCCAGTCGTCCATGTGCACGTGACCGGCCAACGCGGTGTTGTTGACCAGGATGCAGTGGTTGCCGATCACGCTGTCATGGCCGATGTGGGCATAGGCCATGATCAGGTTGTGGTCACCGAGGGTGGTCTCGGCGCGGTCCTGCACGGTACCG
The DNA here is from genome assembly GCA_002418465.1 of Pseudomonas sp. UBA5782. GTDB lineage: Bacteria > Pseudomonadota > Gammaproteobacteria > Pseudomonadales > Pseudomonadaceae > Pseudomonas_O. The sequence goes on from DIEE01000090.1 coordinate 3,573, forward strand.
CGATGGATGGTGACACCCTCGCGGATCACGTTGTGATCGCCGATCACCAGGCGCGTCGCTTCGCCCTTGTACTTCAGGTCGGGCGTGTCTTCGCCGATCGAGGAGAACTGGTAGATGCGGTTGTGCTTGCCAATCCGTGTCGGCCCTTTGAGGATCACATGCGGGCCGATCACGCTTCCCTCGCCAATTTCCACATCGGCGCCGACGATGGACCAGGGGCCGACTTGAACGTCGTCTGCCAGTCTTGCCGTCGGGTCGATGATCGCGCGAGGGTCAATCAAACTCATAACTTGCGTTCCGCACAGATGATTTCGGCCGAGCAGACCGCCTTGTCATCGACACTGGCCTGGCACTCGAACTTCCAGATGCTGCGCTTGACGCTGAGAAAGCGCGCCTCGAGGATCAGTTGGTCACCCGGCAGCACCGGCTGGCGGAAACGCAGCTTGTCCGAACCGACGAAGTAGTAGAGCGTGCCGTCGGACGGCTTCACGTCGAGCATCTTGAACCCGAGGATACCGGCAGCCTGCGCCATCGCCTCGATGATCAGCACACCTGGCATGATCGGGTGCTGCGGGAAGTGTCCATTGAAGAAAGGCTCGTTGATGCTGACATTCTTGTAGGCACGAATGCGCTTGCCTTCAACATCCAGGTCGACAACCCGGTCCACGAGCAGGAACGGGTAGCGGTGCGGCAGGTATTCGCGAATCTCGTTGATGTCCATCATTTCCGGGGGAGCCTGTATGAGGTGGGGGATGCGCAGAAGCGAATCGATCAGGCTTCTGATGGAGCTTCCCCGCCTGGGGTCACGGACGCCAGGCGCTTTTCCAATTGCTGTAGGCGGCGCGCCATGTCGTCGAGCTGACGAATCCGCGCTGCACTCTTCTTCCATTCGCCAGCCGGCTGCATCGCCGTGCCCGACGAGTATGCGCCCGGCTCGGTAATGGAGCGGGTGACCATGGTCATTCCGGTCACGAAAACGTTATCGCAAACCTCGATGTGGCCGACCATGCCGACACCACCGGCAATCATGCAGTGACTGCCAATCTTGGTGCTGCCGGAAATCCCGACGCAACCGGCCATCGCGGTGTGATCGCCGATCTGTACGTTGTGAGCAACCATGATCTGGTTGTCCAGCTTCACTCCATTGCCGATCTGCGTGTCCGCCAGGGCGCCGCGGTCGACCGTGGTGTTGGCACCGATCTCGACATCGTCGCCGATGCTCACGCCGCCGATCTGCGCGATCTTCTGCCAGACGCCCTTCTGGTTGGCGAATCCGAAACCCTCGCCACCGATCACCGCGCCGGACTGGATGACCACGCGCTTGCCTATGTGCACGTCGTGATACAGGGTGACGCGCGGCGCGAGCCAGCCGCCCTCGCCGATCACGCTGCGCGCGCCGATGAAGCAGTGTGCACCGATGCAGGTATCCGCACCGATCTGCGCGCCACTCTCGATCACGGCATAGGCACCGACCCGTGCACTGGCATCCACCCGCGCATCGGCAGCGATCACCGCGGTCGGGTGCACTCCTTGCGACGCCTGCGGCTTGCGGTCGAAGAGATGCGAGAGTTGCGCATAGGCCAGATAGGGATCGGTCACCAGCAGCGCATCACCGGAGAAACCCTCGGCATCGGCCGGCTTGAGCAGCACCGCGGCGGCCCGGGTGACCGCCAGATGCTTGCGGTACTGCGGGTTGGCCAGGAAGCTCAACTGATCAGGGCCGGCATCCTGTAAGGAAGCCAGCCCTGCGACCGGTTTGTCTGCAGCGCCACGCAAGGTAGCGCCCAGACGCTCAGCCAGTTGGCCGAGCGTGTAGAGGTTGGCCGTCATCAGCGCAGCTGGTTCATGCGCTCAATGACCTGGCGGGTGATGTCGTACTGAGGTTTGACATCGATGACCGCGCCGCGCTCGAAAACCAGATCGAACGCACCCTTCTTGATCACTTCTTCAACGGCCTGGTCCAGCTTCGGTTTGAGCTGCTTGAGCATCTCGCGGTCGGCAACGGCCTTGGCTTCGTTGAGTTCCTTGGACTGAAACTGGAAGTCGCGGGCCTTCTGCTTGAACTCGAGCTCCATGCGCTCGCGCTCGGCGGTCTGCACCTTGTCGCCGCCTTGGACCAGTTTGTCCTGGATAGTCTTGGCGTCGGTTTCCAAGGCTTTCAGCTTGGTCAGCTGGGGGCCGAATTTCTTCTCGGCATCCACGGCATATTTCTTAGCTGCATCGGATTCGAGCAGCGCCATCTGGTAGTTCAGAACCGCGATTTTCATTTCGGCGAAGGCCGGTGTCGCCATGAAAGCGGCGACGATCAGAACCAGTTGAGTCAACTTACGCACGATGCACTCCAGGTAACACTTACGGTTAACAAATATAAAGTTAGAACGTCTGACCCAGCGAGAACTGGAAGACCTGCATGTCAGCGTCATCCGGTTTCTTCACTGGCATCGCCAGGCTGAAACTCAGCGGTCCCATGGCGGTGATCCAGGTCAGACCTACACCCACGGAGCTGGCCAGGTTGCCGAAATCGACATCGCCACAGCCCTGCGTATTCATGTACTGCGTCGATGCGGTCTTGCTTGGGCACTTGGTCAGGAACACGTTGCCGACGTCCCAGAACAGCGCGGTACGCAACGAACGCTGATCCTTGACGAACGGCAGCGGGAAGAGAATCTCCGCACCGCCCTGGATCAGGACGTTACCACCAAATGCCTCGGGATCGTCGTCATCGGTGTAGCGGCCGTCGGCGCCAGGACCGCTGGTGACCACGTTGCCAGCAGCGTCGCGAGCGACGCTCGGCGTGCTGCGCGGGCCCAGGGTGCTGTCCTCGAAACCGCGCACGGAGTTGAAGCCGCCCGCGTAGTAGTTCTCGTAGAACGGCAGACCGGAGGTCGAACCGTAACCGTCGCCATAACCCAGTTCGGTGTGCAGGCGCATGGTGTAGGTGTTGGTGATCGGCTTGAACCACTGGGCACGGTAGTCGATCTTGTAGAACGACAGGTCACTGCCCGGCAGGGTGGTCTCGAAGGTCAGGCTCTGCGAGTGGCCACGGGTCGCCAGGGTGCCGCGGTTGAGGGTGGATTCGGACCAGCCGATGGAACCCTTGAAGTTGAGGAAGCTGTCGCCCTCGGTATCGAGAAACGAAAGGATCTCGTCGACGGTGTAGTAACCGGTGTCGAGGTCGTCCTGCTGCACGGTCAGGCCGTAGGTCAGGCGAGAGGTCTCGCTGATCGGGTAACCGATGTTCACGCCGGCGCCCAGGCTGTCGACCGAGTAGCTCGACACGTCGACGTCGAGTTCGTCGTAGTCGGTGGTGCGATAGAAGGCGTTGTAGCCCAGGCTCACACCGTCGGCGGTCCAGTAGGGGTCGACGAAGCCGAAGTTGTAGCGGGTCTGGTATTCGCTGCGGGTCAAGCCGATGCTGACCTTGTTACCGGTACCGAGGAAGTTGTTCTGGCTGATCGAGCCGCCGAGGATCAGGCCGGCGTTCTGCGCGAAACCGACGCTGGCGGTGATCGAACCGGACGGCTGCTCTTCCACGGTGTAGTTGACGTCGATCTGATCGTCGACACCCGGAACCTGTGGGGTTTCGACGTTGACTTCCTTGAAGAAGCCCAGCCGGTCCAGACGCGTCTTCGACTGGTCGATCAGGTAGGTCGAGGCCCAGCCGCCTTCCATCTGGCGCATCTCGCGACGCAGCAATTCGTCTTCGGTCTTGGTGTTGCCGCGGAAGTTGATGCGGTTGACGTAGGCGCGCTTGCCTGGATCGACGACGAAGGTGATCGAAACGGTGTGGTCCTCGTCATGCGCTTCGGGCACGCCGTTGACGTTGGCGAAGGTGTAACCCTCGTTACCCAGACGACGGGTGATCAGCTCGGAGGTGGTGGTCATGATCTTGCGCGAGAACACCTGGCCCGGCTTGACCAGCAGCAGCGACTTGACGTCTTCCTCGGGCACCTTCAGGTCACCGGAAAGTTTCACGTCGCGGATGCTGTACTTCTGCCCTTCGTCGACGTTGACGGTGATGTAGACGTGCTTCTTGTCCGGCGTAATGGATACCTGAGTGGAGGAGATATCCATGTTGATGTAGCCGCGGTCCAGGTAATAGGAGCGCAGGCGCTCGAGGTCACCGGAGAGTTTTTCGCGGGCGTACTTGTCGTCGTTCTTGAAGAACGACAGCCAGTTGCTGGTCTTCAGCTCGAACAGGTCGGACAGGTCCTCGTCGGAGAACACCGTGTTACCGACCACGTTGATGTGCTGGATTGCCGCGACCGTGCCTTCGTTGATGTCGATCTTCAGCGACACGCGGTTACGCGGCTGCGGGATGACTTCGGTCTTGATCTCGGCCGAGTAGCGGCCCTGGGCGACGTACTGGCGCTGCAATTCGTTGCGCACGCCTTCGAGGGTGGCACGCTGGAAAATCTCGCCTTCGGAGAGGCCCGACTGGTTCAGGCCCTTCATCAGGTCGTCAGTGGAAATCGCCTTGTTACCCTCGATCTCGATGCCGGAAATCGACGGGCGCTCGACCACGTTGATAACCAGAACCCCGCCATCGCGGCCGAGCTGGATATCCTGGAAGAAACCGGTTTTGAACAGGGCCCGAGTGGCTTCCACCAAGCGACGATCATCCACCGGATCACCGACGTTCAGCGGCAGGGCGCCGAAGACGCTGCCGGCGGAAACCCGCTGCAGGCCATTGACGCGGATATCGGAGATGGTGAAGGACTCGGCGTGAACCTCGGCAATCATGAGTGCGGCAAGCACCGCAGTTAGGAGCAGGCGTTTCATGAAGTCCTTGTTTTCCAACTGGTAATAATGAATCTGCCGCAATCAGCGGCAGATTCGAAAATTCAGCGACGCGTCACAGGCGACCAATGTCGTTGATCAGGGCAAGCAGCATAACGCCGACTACCAGGCTGATGCCGATCTGCACACCCCAGCCCTGGACCCGCTCGGACAAGGGACGCCCGCGCGTCCACTCGATCAGATAGAAAAGCAGGTGCCCGCCATCGAGGACAGGGATCGGCAAAAGATTGAGAACCCCCAGACTTATGCTCAGGTAGGCGAGGAAATTCAGGAAGTCCCCAACACCCGACTGGGCCGAAGCGCCGGCCACTTTAGCAATGGTTATCGGCCCGCTCAAGTTTTTTACCGAGAGTTCGCCGAAGAGCATTTTCTTTAGCGAGTCGAGGGTTAGGACGCTCATCGTCCAGGTTCGCTGAACGCCCTGCCCGACCGCCTCGAGCGGGCCGTAGCTGACTTCGCGAAGCATGTCCGCCGGCCATTCGCCGCCCTTCACACCGGCGCCGAGATAGCCGCTGCGCGCCTCGCCTTCGCCGCGCGTGGCCAGTGTCACCGGCACATCCAGACGCTGACCGTCACGCTCGACGGCAAAGCTGACCGCCTCGCCCGGACGCTGGCGAACCTTGTCGACCACCTGCTGCCAGTCGTCGATGGCCTCGCCGTTCAGCGCCACCAGGCGATCACCTTCCTTGAGCCCCACCGCTTGCGCCGGACCTTCCGGATCGAACTGAGCTAGCAGCGCCGGCAACGCCGGGCGCCAGGGGCGAATGCCCAGGGAGACCAGCGGGTCCGGCTCGTCGGCGCCTTTCAGCCAACTGGCCAACGTCAGTTGATGCGGCTGCTCGGCGCTGTTTTCGTCGGTACGCGTAGCGATGTCGAGCACGCCGCTCTCGCCGAGGCGGCGTACCAGCTGCAGGTTGACCTGCGCCCAGCCTAGAACCGGCTCGCCATCGATGGAAACGATTTCCTGCCCGGCGACCAAGCCGGCCTTGGCCGCCAGGCTACCCTCGGCGACGTGCCCGATGACCGGGCGCACCTGCTGTGAGCCGAGCATGGCCAGCACCCAGAAGAACAGCAGCGCAAGAAGGAAGTTGGCGATCGGGCCGGCGGCGACGATGGCGATGCGCTGGTGGACCGGCTTGCGGTTGAAGGACTGGTCGACCAGCTCCGCCGGCACCTCGCCCTCGCGCTCGTCGAGCATCTTGACGTAGCCACCGAGGGGAATCGCCGCAACCACGAACTCGGTTCCACGGCGGTCGTGCCAGCGCAGCAGCGGGGTACCGAAGCCCACCGAGAAACGCAGCACCTTGACACCGCAGCGACGGGCCACCCAGAAGTGGCCGAACTCATGGAAGGTCACCAGCACGCCAAGTGCGACCAGCGTACCGAGGATCATATACAGCGCGTTCATCGATTTACTCCGGGGCGCCCGCGGTCGACCGCTGCGCCAGGGTTCGGGATATCGGACTACCGCCCGTGGCGTTGCAACCACTGGCGGGCCAGCGCCCGCGCGCCTTCGTCGGCNNCAGCACGGCCTCGATCATACCCGCGATTTCGTTGAAGCGGATGCGCCGCTCGAGAAAGGCGGCCACCGCCACCTCGTTCGCGGCGTTAAGCATGGCCGGTGCCGTGCCGCCAACTTCGGCGCACTGCCGGGCCAGGCGCAGGCAGGGGAAGCGCTGCTCGTCGGGGCGCTGGAAATCGAGACGGCCGACGGCGAACAGGTCGAGCGGCGACACGCCGGAGTCGATCCGCTCCGGCCAGGCGAGGGCGTGGGCGATCGGCGTGCGCATGTCGGGATTGCCCAGTTGGGCGAGCACCGAACCGTCGACATAGTCGACCAGCGAATGGATGACGCTCTGCGGGTGGATCACCACCTCGACCTGCGAGGGACGCGCATCGAACAGCCAGCAAGCCTCGATCAGTTCCAGCCCCTTGTTCATCATGCTCGCCGAATCGACGGATATCTTCCGCCCCATCGACCAGTTCGGATGGCTGCAGGCCTGCTCGGGGCTGACGTCCGCCAGCGCCTCCAGCGGCGTTTCGCGGAACGGCCCGCCGGAGGCGGTCAACAGGATGCGCCGCACGCCGACCGGCGCCAGGCCCTTGGCATAGTTGCCGGGCAGGCACTGGAAAATCGCGTTGTGCTCGCTGTCGATCGGCAGCAGCACCGAGCCGCTGCGACGAACCGCCTGCATGAACAACGCGCCGGACATGACCAGCGCTTCCTTGTTCGCCAGCAGCACGCGCTTGCCTGCCTCCACCGCGGCGAGCGTCGGCTCCAGACCGGCCGCACCGACGATCGCCGCCATCAGCGTGTCGACCTCGGGATGCTTGGCCACTTCGCACAAGCCCGGCTTGCCGGCGAGCACGCGGATATCCAGGCCGGCCGCGATCAGGCGTTCCTGCAGACGCCGCGCCGCGACATCCGTCGGCACCACGGCGAAGCGCGGACGATGGCGCAGGCACAGCGCTTCCAGCTCATCCAGGCGACTGAATGCGGTCAGCGCGAACACCTGATAACGCTCAGGATGGCGGGCAATGACGTCGAGGGTGCTGAGACCGATGGAACCGGTGGCGCCAAGTACGGTAATGCGTTGCGCTTGGCTCACGGCGTAGCCCAGCCGGCGACCCAGAGCAGCACGGCGAAGGTCGGGATGGCAGCGGTCAGGCTGTCGATGCGATCAAGCACGCCGCCGTGACCAGGCAACAGATTGCTGCTGTCCTTGAGGCCGGACTGGCGCTTGAACATGCTTTCGGTCAGATCACCGACCACCGAGATCGCCACCACCACCGCCGCGCCAGCCAGCGCAGGCAGCAGCGTGGTCGCACCCCAGCCTCGGAACAGGCCGACGACGAGGGTGATCAGCAAGCTGGCGAGCAGGCCACCGAAGAAGCCTTCCCAGCTTTTCCCCGGACTGACGCGCGGCGCCAGCTTGTGCCGACCGAAACGCCGACCGGAGAAGTAGGCACCGATGTCCGCGCCCCAGACCAGCACCATTACCGCCAGGATCAGCCAGTTGCCCAGCGGCGACTGCTTGAGAAGCATCAACCCCTGCCAGGCCGGCAGCAGGATCAGCAGACCGATCAGCAGCCGCGCCGGCAGCCCGCTCCAGAAACGCGCGCTGTCCGGGTAACCGATCACCAGCAGCACCGCCGCCAGCCACCAGAGCATCGCCAGCACCAGCAGCACGCCAGCCAGCGCCGGCAGCAGATAGAGCACGACGAGCAGCAGGCCGACCACCGCTGCATAACCCACGCGCTGCGGCTGGGCGACCAGGCCGATCAAGCGCGCCCACTCCCAGGCACCGAGGCAAACCACCACGCCGATGAACAGCGCGAAGGCTCCGGCTTCCAGAAGGAAGAACCCGCAGAGGGCGATGGGCAGCAGAATCAGCGCGGTGATGATCCGTTGTTTCAGCATTGAGCCGGTACCTCTGCCGCCATGACCTGCTCGCTGGTCTTGCCGAAGCGGCGTTGGCGGGTAGCGAAATCGGCCAGCGCGTTGCGCATGGCCTCGTGTTTGAAGTCGGGCCAGAACAGGTCGGAGAAGTACAGCTCGGCGTAGGCCAGCTGCCAGAGCAGGAAGTTGCTGATGCGGTGCTCGCCGCCGGTGCGGATGCACAGGTCCGGCAACGGCATGTCGCCGGTCGCCAGGTTGCCCTGCAGCATGGCCGGGGAAATCTCCTCGGGGAGCAGATGACCGCTCTGCACTTCGCGCGCCAGGCGCTGCGCGGCCTGCACGATGTCCCATTGACCGCCATAGTTGGCCGCGATCTGCAGGACGAAACGGGTGTGCCGCTCGGTCAGCGCTTCGACTTCGCGCATCGACGCCTGCAGCTCCGGGTGGAAGCGCGAGCGGTCGCCGATGATCTTCAGGCGGATGCCGTTCTCGTTGAGTCGCCGCGCCTCGCGTCGCAGCGCACCGAGGAACAGCTCCATCAGCGCACCCACTTCTTCCGCGGGACGCTGCCAGTTCTCGCTGGAAAAGGCGAACAGCGTCAGCACTTCCACGCCTTCGTCGGCGCAGACCTCGATCACCGCGCGGACAGCATCGACGCCGGCCTTGTGCCCGGCGACGCCCGGCAACAGGCGGCGCTTCGCCCAGCGGTTGTTGCCGTCCATGATGATCGCGACATGGCGTGGCACCGCTACGCCCTGCCCGACTTGCTTGGTCTTCTCCATGAGCGCGGCCCCGGCTGGCCTCACACGGCCATCAGATCGGTTTCTTTCGCTTCCAGCGCCTTGTCCGCCAGGGCGACGAACTTGTCGGTGAGCTTCTGCACTTCATCGGCGGCACGACGCTCGTCGTCTTCGCTGATTTCCTTTTCCTTCGACAGGTCCTTGAGCTGCGCCAGTGCGTCGCGACGGATGTTGCGCACGGCAACGCGGGCGTTCTCGGCCTCGGCGCGCGCCTGCTTGGTGTAGCCCTTGCGGGTTTCCTCGGTTAGCGCGGGCATCGGCACGCGAATCACGGTGCCGGCGTTGGACGGGTTCAGGCCCAGGTCGGAGGTGAGGATGGCCTTCTCCACCGCAGCGATCATGTTCTTGTCGAACACGCTCAGCTTGAGGGTGCGGGAGTCTTCGACGGAAACGCTGGCCACCTGGTTCAGCGGCACCAAGTCACCGTAGGCCGGCACGCGAACGCCGCCGAGGATATCCGGGTGGGCGCGACCGGTACGGATCTTGGCGAACGCGTGGTCCAGCGATTCCAGGGTTTTCTGCATGCGCTCCTGCGCGTCTTTCTTGATCTCGTTGATCATTCGTTCGATTCCTCGATCAGGGTTCCTTCAGCGCCACCCACGACGATGTTCAGCAGGGCGCCGGGCTTGTTCATGTTGAAGACGCGCAGCGGCATGTTGTGATCGCGGCACAGGCAGATCGCGGTCAGGTCCATCACGGCGAGCTTGCGGTCGAGCACGGCATCATAAGTCAGCCGGTCGAACTTCTCCGCATGCGGGTCCTTGAACGGATCGGCGGTGTATACGCCGTCGACCTTGGTCGCCTTGAGCACCACGTCGGCATCGATTTCGATGGCGCGCAGGCAGGCTGCCGAGTCGGTGGTGAAGAACGGGTTGCCGGTGCCGGCGGAGAAGATCACCACTTCGCCGGACTTCAGGTGACGCATGGCCTTGCGCCGGTCGTAGTGGTCGGTGACACCGACCATGGAGATGGCCGACATGACCAGCGCCGGGATGTTCGAGCGCTCCAGCGCGTCGCGCATCGCCAGGGAGTTCATCACCGTGGCCAGCATGCCCATGTGGTCGCCGGTGACGCGGTCCATGCCGGCGGCGGACAGCGCCGCGCCACGGAACAGGTTGCCGCCACCGATCACCAGGCCGACCTGCACGCCGATGCCGACCAGCTGGCCGACTTCCAGCGCCATGCGATCAAGTACTTTCGGGTCGATGCCGAAGTCTTCCGAACCCATCAGGGCTTCGCCGCTTAACTTGAGCAGAATCCGTTTATAGCGAGGTTGACGACCACTCACCTGCTGAGCCATTTGCGTTTCTCTCCTGCGGCGTTGAGGTTTTTCGGCCCACCAGGGGCCTGCGTATTGCGCTTGGACAGCGCGCCGCTCACGAGTTGCAGCGAAGCGCCAGAAACTTTCGCCGGGCCTGCGCCCGCCCGACCAAACACTGCCCCCATTTTGACGAAAAGGCCGCACGCGTGAACGGGCAGCCTCTTCGGGGCGACACAGTGTATACCGACTTATTGCTTGGTCGCGGCGACCTGGGCAGCAACTTCGGCAGCGAAGTCGACTTCGGCGCGCTCGATGCCTTCGCCTACTTCGTAGCGAACGAAGGAAACCACTTCGGCACCGGCTTTCTTGGCCAGATCACCGACCTTGATTTCCGGGTCCTTGACGAACGCTTGCTCGACCAGGCTGGCTTCGGCGAGGAACTTGTTGATACGGCCCTTGACCATGTTCTCGACGATGTTTTCCGGCTTGCCGGCGATCTTGTCGGCGTTCAGCGCCAGGAAGATTTCCTTTTCCTTGGCCACGGCTTCTTCGGAAACCTGCGACGGGCTGACGAACTGCGGGTTGCTCGCTGCTACGTGCATGGCGATTTCCTTGGCCAGCTCGACGCTGCCACCCTTCAGGGTGACCAGCACGCCGATGCGGTGACCGTGCAGGTAGGCACCGACGACATCGCCTTCGACACGGGTCAGGCGGCGGATGTTGACGTTCTCGCCGACCTTGGCGACCAGCGCTTCACGGGCGGATTCCTGAGCGGCGACCAGCGGAGCGGCGTCGGACAGTTTCTCGGCGAAGGCTTTTTCCAGGCTGGCGGAGACGAAGTTCTTGAAGTCGTCCTGCAGGGCGAGGAAGTCGGTCTGCGAGTTGACTTCGATGATCACGGCGGACTTGTTGTCGTCGGCCACTTTGACGGCGATGGAGCCTTCAGCGGCGATGTTGCCGGCTTTCTTGGCGGCCTTGATGGCGCCCGCGGCACGCATGTCGTCGATCGCTTTCTCGATGTCGCCACCGGCGGCGGTCAGCGCCTTCTTGCAATCCATCATGCCTTGGCCAGTACGCTCGCGCAGTTCTTTAACCAGGGCTGCAGTAATTTCTGCCATGTTCTTGATCCTCTAGAAAGGTCTTCAACCATTCCACCCGATAAGGATTACAACCGGGTGATCGATTCTGAGGTGGCAAAAAGGGGGCCTAGCCCCCTTCTTGCGCACCGGGTGACGCTAGCGTCGGCTTATCAGCCTTCGGCGGCCTCGGGAGCGGCTTCTTCGACGAACTCGTCGGCGCCGCCCTGGGCGTTCTGACGGCCTTGCAGCACGGCGTCGGCCATGGCGCCAAGGTACAGCTGAACGGCGCGGATGGCGTCGTCGTTACCCGGGATGATGTAGTCAACGCCTTCCGGGCTGCTGTTGGTATCGACGATGCCGATGACCGGGATACCGAGCTTGTTGGCTTCGGTGATCGCGATGCGCTCGTGGTCGACGTCGACGACGAACAGCGCGTCCGGCAGGCCGCCCATGTCCTTGATACCACCCAGGCTGCGATCCAGTTTTTCCAGATCGCGAGTGCGCATCAGCGCCTCTTTCTTGGTCAGCTTGGTGAAGGTGCCGTCCTGGGACTGGGTTTCCAGTTCGCGCAGGCGCTTGATCGAGGCACGGATGGTCTTGTAGTTGGTGAGCATGCCGCCCAACCAGCGGTGGTCGACGAACGGCGAGCCGCAACGGGCCGCTTCTTCGCGAACGATCTTGCCGGCGGAACGCTTGGTGCCGACGAACAGGATCTTGTTCTTGCCTGCGGACAGCTTTTCAACGAAAGCCAGGGCTTCGTTGAACATCGGCAGGGTTTTTTCCAGGTTGATGATGTGGATCTTGTTACGCGAGCCGAAAATGTACTTACCCATTTTCGGGTTCCAGTAACGGGTCTGGTGGCCGAAGTGCACACCGGCCTTCAGCATGTCGCGCATGTTGACTTGAGACATTTCTATTCCTCGATAGTCGGGTTAGGCCTCCACGCATCCCAATATCCAACCCTCGCGGGCACCCAGGATATCGTGTCGATACGTGTGTGGGGTTCAAGCTCTCCGGACTGCATGCCCGTAAAAGCGGCGCGTTTTATACCACAAGGTGGGACGGGCCGAAAGCATAACCGACATCGGCCTGTCGGGTTTTCGCTGCCGACTTATGGCCGACGGGCTCAAGCTGATAGAATCGGGCCTTTATTTGTCTTGCGCCAGAGAGTCCCAATGACCGTCACCATCAAGACGCCCGAGGAAATCGAGAAAATGCGCGTCGCCGGCCGCCTGGCCGCCGAAGTGCTGGAAATGCTCGGCGAACATGTCCGCGTGGGCGTGACCACCGAGGAACTGGACCGCATCTGCCACGACTACATCGTCGACGTGCAGAAGGCGATTCCCGCGCCGCTCAACTACAAGGGCTACCCGAAGTCGATCTGTACCTCGATCAACCAGGTGGTATGCCACGGCATCCCCAACGAGAAGCCGCTCAAGGATGGCGACATCGTCAACATCGACATCACCGTGATCAAGGACGGCTACCACGGCGACACCAGCAAGATGTTCATGGTCGGCAAGACCGCGGAGTGGGCCGAGCGCCTCTGCCGGGTCACCCAGGAATGCCTATATAAAGGCATCGAGCTGGTCCGTCCGGGTGCGCGCCTGGGCGATATCGGCGAGGTGATCCAGAAGCACGCCGAGAAGCAGGGCTACTCGGTGGTCCGCGAATACTGCGGGCACGGCATCGGCAAGGTGTTCCACGAGGAGCCGCAGGTGGTCCACTACGGCCGCGCCGGCACCGGCATGGAACTGCGCGAAGGCATGACCTTCACCATCGAGCCGATGATCAACCAGGGCCGCGCGGAAACCCGCCTGCTCGGCGACGGCTGGACCGCCATCACCAAGGACCGCAAGCTGTCCGCGCAGTGGGAACACACCATCCTGGTCACCGCCGATGGTTACGAGATCCTCACCCTGCGCAGCGACGACACCCTGGCGCGCACCCCGGCCTGACCGGCCGCCCACGCCCACCGACCGCACCACCGCCCTGGAGAGCTTCAGGCATGCCGCAGATGGACCCCGAGCTGTTCGACCGCGGCCAGTTCCAGGCCGAACTGGCCCTGAAAGCCAGCCCGATCCCGGCCTTCAAGAAGGCCATCCGCCAGGCCCGCGAGGTGCTCGACGAGCGCTTCGCCAGCGGCCGCGACATCCGTCGCCTGGTGGAGGACCGCGCCTGGTTCGTCGACCAGATACTGCATGAGGCCTGGGTCCGCTTCGACTGGAGCGAGGACGCCGACATCGCCCTGGTGGCGGTCGGCGGCTACGGCCGCGGCGAGTTGCACCCGTATTCGGACATCGACCTGCTGATCCTGCTGGACAATGCCGACCACGAGATCTTCCGCGCGCCGATCGAGGCCTTCCTCACCCTGCTCTGGGACATCGGCCTGGAAGTCGGGCAGAGCGTGCGCTCGGTGGAGGAGTGCGCCGAAGAAGCCCGCGCCGACCTGACGGTGATCACCAACCTGATGGAAAGCCGCACCATTGCCGGTCCCGAGCGCCTGCGCCAGCGGATGATCGAGGTCACCAGCCCGCAGCGCATGTGGCCGAGCCTGCAGTTCTTCCTCGCCAAGCGCGAGGAACAGGCCAAGCGCCACGCCAAGTACAACGACACCGAATACAACCTCGAGCCCAACGTGAAGGGCTCGCCCGGCGGCCTGCGCGACATCCAGACCATCCTCTGGATCGCCCGCCGCCAGTTCGGCACGCTTAACCTGCACGCGATGGTCGGCCAGGGCTTCCTGATCGAGAGCGAATACGCCCTGCTCGCCTCTTCCCAGGAATTCCTCTGGAAGGTCCGCTACGCCCTGCACATGCTCGCCGGGCGCGCCGAAGACCGCCTGCTGTTCGACCACCAGCGGCGCATCGCCGGGCTGCTCGGCTTCGAGGAAAACGACGCCAAGCTCGCCGTCGAGCGCTTCATGCAGAAGTACTACCGGGTGGTGATGGGCATCGCCGAGCTGAACGACCTGATCAACCAGCACTTCGAGGAAGTCATCCTCAGTACCGGCAAGATCTGCCAGCTCAAGCCGCTGAACAGCCGCTTCCAGCTGCGCGACGGCTACATCGAGGCGAGCAACCCGAACGTTTTCAAGCGCACCCCGTTCGCCATCCTGGAAATCTTCGTGCTGATGGCCCAGCACCCTGAGATCAAGGGCGTGCGCGCCGACACCATCCGCCTGCTGCGTGACCACCGGCACCTGATCGACGACGAATTCCGCAGCGATATCCGCAACACCAGCCTGTTCATCGAGCTGTTCAAGTGCCGCCAGGGCATCCACCGCAACCTGCGACGGATGAACCGCTACGGCATCCTTGGCCGCTACCTGCCGGAGTTCGGCCACATCGTCGGGCAGATGCAGCACGACCTGTTCCACATCTACACGGTGGACGCGCACACGCTGAACCTGATCAAGCACCTGCGCAAACTGCGCCGCCCGGAGCTGGCGGAGAAGTTTCCGTTGGCCAGCAAGGTCATCGACAAGCTGCCCAAGCCGGAGCTTATCTACCTCGCCGGGCTCTACCACGACATCGGCAAGGGCCGTGGCGGCGATCATTCGGCGCTCGGCGCGGTGGATGCCGAGGCGTTCGCCAGCCGCCACCACCTGCCCGCCTGGGATACCCGGCTGATCGTCTGGCTGGTGCAGAACCACCTGACCATGTCGACCACCGCGCAGCGCAAGGACCTCTCCGACCCGCAGGTGATCTTCGACTTCGCCCAACTGGTCGGCGACCAGACGCATCTGGACTACCTCTATGTGCTCACCGTCGCCGACATCAACGCGACCAACCCGAGCCTGTGGAATTCCTGGCGCGCCAGCCTGCTGCGCCAGCTCTACACCGAGACCAAGCGCGCCCTGCTGCGCGGCCTGGAGAACCCGCTGGACCGCGAGGAGCAGATCCGCCAGACGCAGAGTGCGGCGCTGGACATCCTCGCCCGCGCCGGTATCGACCCGGACGACGCCGAGCAGCTCTGGTCTCAGCTGGGCGACGACTACTTCCTGCGCCACACCGCCGGCGACGTCGCCTGGCACACCGAGGCGATCATCCAGCACCCGGCCAGCGGCGACCCGCTGGTGCTGATCCGCGAGACCTCGCAGCGCGACGTCGAGGGCGCCACGCAGATCTTCATCTACGCGCCTGACCAGCACGACTTCTTCGCCGTGACCGTGGCGGCGATGGACCAGCTCAACCTGAACATCCACGACGCGCGGATCATCACCTCGACCAGCCAGTTCACCCTCGACACCTACATCGTGCTCGACGCCGACGGCGGCAGCATCGGCGACAACCCCGAGCGCATCCGCGAGATCCGCGCCGGGCTGATCGATACGCTGAAGAACCCCGACGACTACCCGTCGATCATCCAGCGCCGCGTGCCGCGCCAGCTCAAGCACTTCGCCTTCGCCCCGCGCCTGACCATCCACAACGATGCGCAGCGCCCGGTGACCGTGCTCGACCTGACCGCGCCGGACCGCCCCGGCCTGCTGGCGCGGGTCGGCAAGATCTTCCTCGACTTCGACCTGTCCCTGCAGAACGCCAAGATCACCACCCTTGGCGAGCGCGTGGAGGACGTGTTCTTCGTCACCGACGCGGCCAACCAGCCGCTCTCCGATCCGCAACTGTGCGCACGCCTGCAGCAGGCGATCGTCCAGCAACTCTCCGACGCCGACGGCGCCGTGACTCTTGAACGGATCAGCATCTGAACCCCGCCGACAGGCTGTCACGAACGCCACAGCCTGCCGCCACGAGAACGCAATCGCATGAACGACGCCCTGAACGCCCTGCAACCCTACCCCTTCGAAAAGCTGCGGGCGCTGCTCGCCGGCGTGCAGCCGGCGGCCGGCAAGGCGCCGATCGCGCTGTCCATCGGCGAACCCAAGCACGCTTCGCCGGCGTTCGTCGCCCAGACGCTGAGCGACAACCTGGCGCAACTGGCGGTGTACCCGACCACGCTCGGCATCCCGGCCCTGCGCGAAGCCATCGCCGGCTGGTGCCAGCGGCGCTTCGGCGTGCCCGAGGGCTGGCTGGATGCAGCGCGCCATGTGCTGCCGGTGAACGGCACGCGCGAGGCGCTGTTCGCCTTCACCCAGACCGTGGTCGCGCGTGATGCCAACGGCCTGGTGATCAGCCCGAACCCGTTCTATCAGATCTACGAAGGCGCGGCGCTGCTCGCCGGAGCCACGCCACATTACCTGCCGTGCCTGGCGCAGAACGGCTTCAACCCGGACTTCGACGCGGTGCCGGCGAAGGTCTGGCAGCGCACGCAGATTCTCTTCCTCTGCTCGCCGGGCAACCCGACCGGCGCGCTGGTGCCGGTGGAGACGCTGAAGCAGCTCATCGCCCTGGCCGATCAATACGACTTCGTGATCGCCGCCGACGAGTGCTACAGCGAGCTGTACTTCGACGAGGAGAATCCGCCGCCCGGCCTGCTCAGCGCCTGCGCCGAACTGGGCCGCAGCGACTTCAAGCGCTGCGTGGTATTCCACAGCCTGTCCAAGCGCTCCAACCTGCCCGGCCTGCGTTCCGGCTTCGTCGCCGGCGATGCGGACATCCTCAAGGCCTTCCTGCTCTATCGCACCTACCACGGCTGCGCGATGCCGGTGCAGACCCAGCTGGCCAGCGTGGCGGCGTGGAACGACGAAGCCCACGTGCGCGCCAACCGCGACCTGTACCGGGCGAAGTACGACGCCGTGCTGGAAATCCTCGAACCTGTGCTCGACGTGCAGCGCCCGGACGGCGGCTTCTACCTGTGGGCGAAGACGCCGATGGACGACACCGAATTCACTCGCGCGCTGTTCGCCGAGGAACACGTCACCGTGGTGCCGGGCTCGTACCTGTCGCGCGAAGTGGACGACTTCAACCCCGGCGCCGGTCGTGTGCGCATGGCGCTGGTCGCGCCGCTGGCCGAATGCGTCGAAGCCGCCGAGCGCATCCGCGCGTTCCTGCAACGGCGCTGAGCCACACACCCGCGAGGTGCGTCTCAGCTCAGCCCTGCTGCAACTGCGCCTCGCGAATATCCAGATCGCGCAGCAGGCCGCTGACGATCTCGTCGTCGAGCAGGTGCTCGCGACGCAGCCGATAGAGTTCCAGGCGCTGCGCCCGCAGTGCATGTACACGCAAACGACTTTCCAGCGCGCGGACCTTGCGTGTGCGCAGGCGGGTCTGTTCGTCGCTGTCGTGGCGATCCAGAAGATCGCGGTACTCGGCCATGATCCGCGCCTTGGTTTCCGCCGCCAGCGCGGCGGTTTCGGCGTCCTCGCCCGGTTCCTCTGCCTGCGCCTCCAGCGCGCGGATCGCCGCCTCGGCGGTCTTGCGCCAGAGCCGTCGGCGCTCGCGGTCGCGCTCCTCGTCGTCGTCCGCCGGCAGGCCCTTGAGCAGCAACGGCAGGCCGATGCTGGCTACCGCCAGCGAGGCGAGGATCACCCCGGCGGCGATGAAGATCAGCAGGTCGCGCTGCGGAAAACCGCTGCCGTCGCCGAGCACCAGCGGCAACGACATCACGCCGGCCAGGGTCACCGAGCCGCGCACGCCGCCCAGCGACAACAGCAGCGTCAGGCGTGTCCAGGATTGCCCGGCGAAAGTGCTCGGGCGTCCGCGCCACTGGCGAATCCGCGCGGAAATCCGCCAGTAGGCGTACATCCACAGAAAACGCAGCACCATCAGCACGAGGAACACCAGCAGCACGTAGGCGAACAGCTGCGCGGCGGTCAGCCAGAGGTTGTCGACGCCACGGGTGACGGCGCCGACGATGTCCGGCAACTGCAGGCCCAGGAGCAGGAACACCAGCCCGTTGAAGCTGTACTCGACCATCGCCCAGACGCTGTGGTTGAGCAGTCGCGTGGTGGTCTGCCGCGGCAGCAGGTCCTGGCGGCTCTGCATCATCCCCGCGGCCACGGCGGCAAGGATGCCGGACACGCCGAGGCGCTCGGCGAGCACGTAGGTGGCGAACGGCAGCAGCAGGAGGAACACCACGTGGGTCGCCGGATCGTCCCAGCCACGGCCGATCATCCAGCCGCGCAGCCAGCCCAGCCCCCAGGCGAGGAAGATGCCGACGGCGANNTCAGCGCCTCGCCCTGCAGGATGTGGTTGAGCGCGCGCGGCAGGCGGCCGTGGGTGATCGCCGCCACCGCCACCGCGTCGGTCGGCGACAGCACCGCCGCCAGGGCGAAGGCCGCCGCCCACGGCAGGTCCGGCAACAGCAGGTGGATGAAGGCGCCGGCGCCGAGCACGGTGAACAGCACCAGGCCGAACGCCAGGGTCAGGATCGGTGTGCGCAGGCGCCAGAATTCGCGCTTGGGCATGTGCCAACCGTCGGCGAACAGCAGCGGCGGTATGAACAGCAACATGAACAGTTCAGGATCGAGCCTGACGTGCAGGCCGAACGCCGGCAGCGCCAGCAGTCCGCCGGCGGCGATCTGGATCAGCGGCAGGGGAATCGGCAGGAACTGCGCGGTCAGGCGGGTTCCGCCGACGACCAGCAGCATGACCAGAATGGTATGGAGCAATTGCATTGAAAACGGTCCTTGGCGGGCGGGCGAGGCAGGCGAACGGCGCCGGATCTCGCTGCCCATGCATCGGGCTCTGATGGCATAATCTCAGGCTCGACAACGTTACCAGACACATCACGATGAATCGCACACTGTTCGGCATCAAAGCCTGTGACACGATGAAGAAAGCCCGTAGCTGGCTGGACGAACACGCCGTCGACTATGTTTTCCATGACTACAAAGCCAGCGGCATCGACCGCGCCAGCCTCGAACGCTGGTGCGACGAGCACGGCTGGCAAACCGTGCTGAACCGCGCCGGAACCACGTTTCGCAAACTGGACGACGCGCAGAAGGCCGATCTCGACCAGGCCCGGGCCATCGAGCTGATGCTCGCCCAGCCGTCGATGATCAAGCGCCCGGTACTCGACCTGGGGTCGCGCACCTTGGTCGGATTCAAGCCTGAGCTGTACGACGCGGCCCTGAACCACTGACACTTAATTTATCCAGAGGCGCAAGGCGCCCTGCCAGACAAAAAGGAAATCACCATGTCCTCTACCCTGTTCAGCCTGGCCTTCGGTGTCGGCACGCAGAATCGCAAAGGCGCCTGGCTGGAAGTCTTCTACTCCCAGCCGCTGCTCGCCCCCAGCGCCGAGCTGGTCGCCGCCGTGGCGCCGATCCTCGGTTACGAAGGCGGCAACCAGGCCATCGCCTTCACCAGCAACCAGGCCCGCGAGATGTCCTCGGCGCTGCGCAGCATCGACGCCGCGCAGTCCGCACTGCTCACCCGCCTGGCCGAAAGCACCAACCCGCTGGTCGCCACGCTGCTCGCCGACGACGCCGCGCTGAGCTCGACCCCCGAGGCCTACCTCAAGCTGCACCTGCTCTCGCATCGCCTGGTCAAGCCGCACGGGCAGAACCTCAGCGGCATCTTCCCGCTGCTGCCGAACGTCGCCTGGACCAACGCCGGCGCCGTCGACCTGAGCGAACTGGCCGAGCGCCAGCTGGAGGCGCGCCTGGTCGGCAAGCTGCTGGAAGTGGTGTCGGTGGACAAATTCCCGAAAATGACCGACTACGTGGTGCCGAGCGGCGTGCGTATCGCCGACAGCGCCCGCGTGCGCCTCGGCGCCTACATCGGCGAAGGCACCACGGTGATGCACGAAGGCTTCGTCAACTTCAACGCCGGCACCGAAGGTCCGGGAATGATCGAAGGCCGCGTCTCCGCCGGCGTGTTCGTCGGCAAGGGCTCGGACCTGGGTGGCGGTTGCTCGACCATGGGCACCCTGTCCGGCGGCGGCAACATCATCATCTCGGTCGGCGAAGGCTGCCTGATCGGCGCCAACGCCGGCATCGGCATCCCGCTGGGCGACCGCAACATCGTCGAGGCCGGCCTGTACATCACCGCCGGCACCAAGGTCGCCCTGCTGGACGACCAGAACGCCCTGGTCAACGTGGTCAAGGCGCGCGAACTGGCCGGCCAGCCGGACCTGCTGTTCCGCCGCAACTCGCGCAACGGCGCGGTGGAATGCAAGACCAACAAGACCGCCATCGAGCTCAACGAAGCCCTGCACGCGCATAACTGATGGGTAGCGCAGGCTCGACCCATCCTACGGACCTTTCGTAGCAGCCCGCAGGATGGTCGAGGCGCGTAGCGCCGATACCATCACGCGACGACGAAGAAACCTCAGGCCGGGCCCATGCCCGGCCTGTTCATTCATACTCGGCAGACATTTTCGCGGTACCGCAGCCATGTCACTTAACTCGCCCTGGCGCGCCGATTTCCCCGGCATCCCGGCCCTGCAGGCCGAGGGCCAGACCTACCTGGACAACGCCGCCACCGCGCAGAAGCCGGAGCCGGTGCTAGCCGCGCTGGACGGCTACTACCGTGCCGGCGCGGCCAACGTGCACCGTGCCCAGCACGTGCCCGGCGACCGCGCCACGCGCGCCTTCGAAGCGACACGGCTGAAGGCCGCGCAGTGGCTGAACGCGGCCAGCCCCGCCGAAATCGTCTTCACCCGCGGCGCCACCGAGGCCTTCAACCTGCTCGCCTACGGCCTGGAGCACCTGTTCCAGCCCGGCGACGAGATCGTCGTCAGCGCCCTGGAGCACCACGCCAACCTGCTGCCCTGGCAGCAACTGGTGCAACGCCGCGACCTCAGGCTGGTGGTA